>NZ_JAGGRD010000024.1:563-322386 GCF_018613005.1 Paenibacillus sp. ISL-20 | reverse complement strand
AGTTAAGAGAGCGGAAGAAGGCTTTAAAGAGGGCCTAAAGGACTTAGCGGCAGCAGGCAGTCAATTTGCTCAAATGTTTAAGGGAAGACAAACGGCACTGGCAAATGGTGCCCCGATGCCAAATGTTAGCTTCTTTGAGAAGTGGATGCCGGATAAAGTTCCTCAACGAACCAATGTACAGATGAATTATGACAAGGCTATGAAGGAGATCGAGGAGGAAGCGGCGAAGAAAGCAGCTAGGGGTGCTGATGAAGCTATTCCAGAATTGCCAAAGAAAAAACCTGAGGGGACGGGTAAAGTTGCTGAGGTTTCTCTTAAGTATGATAATGCAATGCCAAAACGTGAATTCGAGAGAAAGGCTAACAAGCTAAAAGAATTAGGTGAACGAGGTCTATTGTATAAAGCACAAAATCCTGTTCCAAGGGACCCTGCGGTTACAAGGCAATATCGGCAAGATATGATAAAAAGAATTTGGAAACAATATGGACAGAATAATCCTGCGTTTGGTAAAAAATTAATAGACAGGATAACGAAACGCATGCAACCAGACCATGTTTGGGAACTACAGTTGGGTGGACCAGATATTGTTGAAAATTTAAAATTCTTAGATTCTTTCACTAACTGGCATATTGGTGTTAAACAAATTAGACCACAAATTAAAGACTTACCTACTGGTACAAAGATTAAAATTAACATTGAGATGGGGGAAGGTAGATGAATGAACGGTTAAAATCTATAATAGTGAAAGTAAAAGAAAAACTAGCGGCTGAACCTGATAGTATAATTTATGGTGAATTGAATGAAGGCTTCACAGACATAAAGTTCGACAAGGATTATCTTAAACAGTACTTTGAGTTCTTAACTGAATCCGATGGTGCAAGACTTGGAGCAGTTGATTTATGGTCATTTGATGAATTATCTTCACATCAGTCTCGTGTATCTGAATTCTTTGGAGGAACAGAAAAATGGTTTGAAGTTGGACAAGTATTATACGAGCCTTTAGTAATTGAAAAGAGTTCTGGACAAGTATACTGTTTCTATCAAGGACATCCAGCTAGGGTGGGACAAACTTTAGGAGATTTTAATTTTTTTCTGCTTAACTACGTTTTTGGTAGAAAATACGAGGAACTCGTACCTGATGCTCAGTTAGAAGAATGGTATCAATTTCTCAAAAAAATAGGCTTAGCATAATTATTTCTTGGGAAGGCTACTTCAGTAACGAATGAACCCAACATTCATCCAATTTCAAGTAACGTATGGATATTTATCCATTGATTGTACGCAATCAAATGTTTTAATTTTATAATCTAAGTAACACATTGAACAGGTTGATTATGGTCAATACCACCATGATTGACCTGTGTTTTTGTTATCTTTGGGACGAGTAACAAATTAGTCAATAAATTGAAGATGAAAGAGACATCAGTCATAACTTAACATGGCGGTTGAAAGGAGACTGGAAGTCAAGTAACTAGAGCGTACTGGAGGTTTGAGTAAGATGGATTTTAGATTATCAGTTGGTTCTAATTTGCCTAGAGAAGAACTGGGGAAATTGCTCTACGATATGTTATGCGAAGTATTGTTTGTTGAATTAATTAATTATGAGGCAGAGGTATGGGATCGAACTGGTACACAATACGTAAGTGTCGGTTGCACATATTTTTCAATGAGCAGTAATTTAGATTATGAGGATGAATATATAGAACGTTTTCGAGAAATGAATCTCGAAGATCATGGTGTGGATACAAACGTTCGTATTAGTATTCAATTTATAGCACGTACTTTTGATCTTGGATGGTTAAAGTTACTCGAAGTTATTGGAAAACTACTACAGTTGAACGATAATGATTTGGTTGTTGAAGACGATACTTCATACCCACTAATAAAAAGAATTAAAGGGCGTTTACAGATCAATAATCATTCAGATGAATATCAAGCCAATTATTTGACTAAAGAAAATCTAGCACTATTGAATTACCCTTATGAAGAAGATTTTTTTAAAGATAGTGGAGAATAGAAGGTAAATTCCTCCTGTTTGTAGAATGACATCAGAGTTTGTAAATTATCGTTTATTACAACCAGCAACGCCACAATGCGAGCTAACTGCCCATTGTGGTATTCTTTTTTCATTTGCCGCTATATCTTAAGTAACACAAGCTTGCGGCTTAATATAGGGTTAAACTCTATTACCGAGAGTAGGATGAATGCGGAATCTTAATCAGAGAAAAACAAGAGCCAATAGTTTTTGAAAAGGAAGTGATTACAAAATATGACCTAGAAGCTTGAAAATATAGCTGTGAGCCATAACATTCTTCGTGAATAAATTTTTGATAATAAAAGCTGTTATAGCTAGATCAATAATAGTCAAATTGAATTCAAAAGATTCGATGGATGTTGTTGTAGCTTATTTTGAGCCGAAGATGGGCTGTATTCGTCCCTCTTTTATTCACACAGAGAATTGTTGTGAAGCGTTAAGTCTTTTTTACTATCTGATCGACTTGCCGAGTCGTTTCGGGCAACCGATATTTCGGCGATAGTTTGAGTATCCAATGACAGGGAGTGGTTAAGGATATCCGATGACCTATAGAAACAAAGATAGGATTAATATTTTTCTGAGTTCTCAATACATTCCCGATGATTTCACAATTATCGATTAATGGTGACTGTGCTCCCCTATGTTGTTCTTCGGGTTCTCCATAATTGTCTAACAGCTTAGTTTTCCCAAAACCAATTGTAGGAAAATCATAAAGAATCCCTAAATGACAGGCTAATCCAAACCGTCTAGGGTGGGCAATACCTTGTCCATCGCAAACGACTAATTGAGGGATGGTCTTTATCTTTTCAAATGCTTTGATAATTGGAGGAAATTCTCTGAATGAAAACAAACCTGGGATATATGGGAATTGAACCGTATCTTTAAACAACTGACTCTACTAATTTCAATGTATCTGGTTCTAAAATGACAATCGCTGCAATTAATTGGTCATTGGTTTTGTTGTAAGCAACGTATACTCCCGCAAAGTGGATGTGATCGAATGAATCTTCTCTAATGACTTTTCGGGCTAATTCCTGTTGTATCTTCCATTTCAGATATATTCCATCGATGCTGTTCAACTGTCTCCACTTTTAGTCCTCCAAGTGTTAATAAATAATGTAAATATTATAACAAATATTTCATTATGATTCAGTCCGCTTTCTTTTAAAGGGGATGGGAAAAGTTTTGGGTATGCCACCTATCATCCAGTCTCGAATAAATATTAGTAGAGATGGATAGAGCATGCTGTAGACAGACATTTATAATGCTCCCATGGGTTGAGACACGGGAGGGGAAAAATAAGTTTCACCTAATACTTCAAAAGAACTCTTGGAGGTTTCTACAAAATGGCTCATAGTTATGAAGAATACTCAAAAAATATAAATGAGACGTACAATGAATATAAAGAAGATGAAAAAATGAGTAACAAGGAGGCGATTGCAAGAACATTTAATGAATATGATATGTCAATGAAAAAAAGTGAGGCAGATAAAGCAATCATTAGTATAACAATTGCAGAGATTTTAGTTTCTCACTTGAGAATTTTGAACACTTTCAAAGTTTATATGATGGAAACGTTATCCCAATTAGATTTTAAATTAATTGAACAAGAGAAAAAATTAACGCGTGAACAATGCATCGATTTACTCTTTCGTAAAGAGCAAGCACTTAAACAATTAGAACAAAAACCGTCGGAATATTATCCGAGGGTATGTTGGTACTACGAAGAATTGACAGACAAAGTTAATAAATTTTTTAATAATCAAATGAATTCAGGAGATGTGAACGAGGAAGAAATAGTTGCTAGCTTATTTCAACGTTTTGAACGAGATTGTAAAAATACACTAAGTGAAAAAAAATCGTGTACACAACAATAGCTGAAAACCTGTTAAAAACTGATTACACGCAAATAGAAGGGTTACAGAGGATTAAACAGGAGTTACAACTATTCAATGTAGAAGATATTCGTGAAGAGCAACTAATAGAAGAGGAGAAGAACAAGCTAGCAATTCGAATAAATAACGTGCTAGTTCAATTAAATAATGTTGAATAAACGAATGAGTTAAATGTTCGTAATAGATGGATTTACAACCCCAACAACAGATCGTACAATACAATAAACCAAATACTAAACAACTCAAACAACACTTGATAAATTTTCAAAGGCTTATTCCAACTTAACGGTAAGGAGAATAAGCCTTTTTAATATGAAAAAACAAAGAAAAGTTAGTTGCTGCCTGAGGAGCATTTGACGGTATTATAGGAGAAATGCTGAGTTCAATGCATAGGAAAGTATTCATGGTAGCGCGTCAATATACGAGCAATTGAAGCCAAATCAGATGATAGCTAATTTGAAGCGATCAGTTCAGTAGAAAATAGTAACAGGGAACCTGTCGGCCACAAACGCTGTATGCAAAGGACTAGAAACGATAGGATACAAACCGAATCCGGGCGAACGAACAATCGAGAAGGAGTACTATAAAGCTCAGGAGCAAAAAAACGAGAGGCATTGCATGAAAAAGCAGAGGACAACTCAACTTTCGGATGGTAATCTTTCAACAATCAAGACGAGTACACTATTCCCTGAATTATGGTCAGATGAAAAAATAAATGATAGTATTGCCAGAATAGGAGATGGAGCAATATTGCACAGAGGCATCGTTGATGGTATGCAAGTTGAGGTTATTAATATTGGCGCTGTGTAGTAAGTGGTTATCCGACACTGGGAAGACTCTTTTCTCTATTTGCGGATGAAGTCCGTGATCTGGGCTTTCTCTAGCAACTCATGATTGTTTTTGTCAACTAATGGAATGGATCTCTGGTTTACCAAGGTATATTAAGGGTTTGTTCGGAGTTTTAAGCTGCGAAAGTTGAGAATTTTGTAAAACATGCTTTCGCTTGTTGCAACAATGCGAAGGAATCAATATAGTTAAGTGTGACCGTATTTTTCCAATCCAAGGAGTAATATGAATGAAGGTAATTCTCGTAGATGACGAACCGTTGGCCTTGAAGTATTTAGAACGTCAGTTGTTAAAACTGGATACCATGTCTATAGATGTAATCGGTACATATACGAATCCCTTTGAAGGACGAGACGAAATTCTTACTAGGGACGTTGATATCGTGTTTTTGGATATCAGCTTGCCGGAATTAAACGGCATTGAGCTGGCAGAGCAGCTGCTTGAGCAGAAGCCTCATCTCTGTATTGTATTTGTGACGGGGTATCACGAATATGCAGTCACTGCCTTTGAATTGAATGCCGTAGACTATATTGTTAAACCTGTCCAGCTTGATCGAGTCGCCAAAACGATGGAGCGTTTGCGAGGCCGCATTGCGTCCAGACCGGAAGAGGTTATGGAGTCCGATCGAAACATTCGGATGACGATGTTCCGCCAGGTTATGATCGAGCAGCCGAATGAGCAGGGGCAATTCGCGCTGCTTCATTGGCGGACAACCCGAGCTCAGGAGATATTCATTTATCTGCTTCAGCATAGAGGACAGCTTGTAAGAAAATCAGCATTGATCGATATGTTATGGCCGGATTTTGACATGGATAAAGCCTATCCTCAGCTGTACACGGCTATTTATCATATCCGAAAAACATTGGAGCCTTATGATACCCGCTTCCAAATCACCAACACGACAGAAGGCTATGTGCTGAATATGGAAGGCGTGCAGTTGGACATTGAGGAGTGGGAGAACTGGTTCATGTCAAATCCCTCCGTGTCGGCTGAATTGATTGAGCGACATATTGAAATGATGAAATTGTACACGGGAGACTACCTGCAGGAATATGACTATTGGTGGGCAGAAGGAGAACGTCAAAGGCTGAAGGAGTTGTGGCTTAGCGTTTCTTTATCCATGGCGGAATGGTATGTGGATCAGGAACGCATCGATGAAGCCATATTATGCTACTTCTCGATCCAGAGGCAGCACTCCCTGGAGGAGAAGGCTTATTTTTCATTGATGAAAATATATGCTTTGCAGGATAATCCGGCCCAGGTGCACCGTCAATTCAGTCTTCTGTGTCAGGTGTTAGAAGATGAGATGGGCGAGGAGCCAAGTCCTTACATTGTGAAATGGTACGACGAATGGAGCAATGGAATCCAAGTCAGCACTATTTAAATAGATGAAATAGCCAAGCGCGCATTCGATATGAAATCACCGGTTGTTCGACCGGTGATTTTTTGTATCTTGTTGCCCAATTTTATGGTTCTCCCGGTGTTGTTCAGAAATTGTAGAGGACGGTCTCCTATACTGTGGAATGAACCATAACAATCGGGAGGTACATGATTCGGTTATGAAATTCATTCGGAAATTTAAGGAATCTTCGCTGCATAAGGCCATGGGATTGGAGCTTGGAACGTTTCGGGAGTTCGAGCTTGATGCGGAGAAGGACCTCCAGCATTGCAGAGGCTTCTATGTTCACTTCAACGGCAAGCGGATTGGCATCGTTGCTACTGATGAGGGTCCGGTATTTCTGTGTGGTCAGGACAAGTACTTGCTGGATGAGCGTACCGTTCATTTTTTGTTGCAAAAAAATGCCGAGGTTAATACATTTATCTTTATGTGGGACGGGGGAGTGAAACTCCAAATCCCTTATTTGCGGTCGTTGATCGAGTACAACGGAAAATGGGTGGATGATTCGATTTTCGACTTTTTTTCGTGGATCTATGAGGCATCCGGGAGAAAAAGATTCTACTCTTATTATACGGTGAAGTATGTATCCGCTGCGGAATTATGTCCGTACCAGCCGCTGCAGCGCCCAGGCAAGACATTATCGTTTGTATAGCGGCCTGACCAGATCTGCTTATTTATTGGGCTTTATGGAAAAGGAACAGACAACAGCTCCGTAACGATGTAAAATAATGGACAGTTGTGCAGTGTTGTTGATTTTTTACAATATGTAATAAGGGACTGTTATTATTGTCGACCTATTCCAACTCGAAATCGAAACCGATCTCCGGCAGAAGGCTGCTGGGGATTACTTTTCTGTTTATTGTCATTTTACTTTCCGTGCGGTTGGCGTATTTTAAAATCATCATGATCCCTGAGGAAGTTCCGTTCCAGCAAGGCGTACTGGATCTTCGGGATTGGCAGGCGGATGACCGCAATACGGTTGCGCTGAACGGGGAATGGGCCTTTTATCCGAATCAATGGATGGGCCCGGATAGATGGTCTCAAGGGGAGCGGCAGCCTGCCGCCGATCCGCGCTGGATACAGGTTCCCGGTCCATGGGAAAGCGTAAACGAGAACGGGAACCAAATGGGCTTCGGAACCTATCGTCTCAAGCTGCTCGTACCGGAACGGAACGTAACTTACGGCCTCTGGATTACCGATATCCGTACAGCCTATCGTTTGTACGTCAATGGTGAGTTATTGTACGAATCCGGACATCCCTCCGATACGCCGGAGATCCATGTGGCAAGAAACGTACCCCATGTCGAACTCATCCCTCCGGCTGCCGGGAATGAGCTGGATATCATCCTGGAAGTGAGCAATTATCAATATGCTGACTCAGGCGGGATCAAGCTGCCGATCAAATTCGGGACAGCAGAAGCGGTGATGAAGGGGAAAGCGTTCTCGGAGAACATGCAGCTGCTGGTCTGTATTGTGCTATTTCTTCATGTCATGTATGTCTTAATCTTGTATCTAATCGGCTATCGGAACAAAGGCCTCTTTTATTTTGCAGCTCTTATACTGTTTACGCTGCTGGCCACGCTGGTTGACGACGATAAGCTCCTGCTCGTTTGGCAGCCTGCTATCCCTTTCGAATGGTCAGTGAAGCTTAAGGTTGTTGCTTATGTGGCTTTATCATTATGTTTGATTCTGTGTACCAAGCATCTGCTCCGACCGAAAATCAAAGAGGGATTTTACCGGGCCTATACAATCCTTGTGGTTGCGTATGCCGTGGCCTATTTGCTGCTTCCGTTTCATCTGATGGTGCATCTCTCTACTTATTTATCATTAGTGTTAATAAGTTCGGTGCTGTTCCTGCCTTCGATTGCCAGGAAGGCGGTCAGCGAGCGGACGGAAGCGGCCATATTTATCTTGCTGTCGGCGGTTGCCGTTTCCTGCAACATTATCGTAAGCGGAATTTTAAGGTTCCGGTATTTTAAGGAGCTGCCGTATTACCCGATTGACCTGATCGTGGCGTTTCTCGGATTTGCTTCCTTCTGGTTTATCCGGTTTACCCGAAACGCTGTCGTGCTGAGGGAACAGGCAGAGCAGCTGAAGCAGGCAGACAAGATGAAGGATGAATTTCTGGCAAATACGTCCCATGAGCTGCGAAATCCGCTGCACGGCATGATTAATATGGCGCAAACGCTGCTGGAACGCAAGGGGAGTTTGCTTCAGCAAGAGGATCGTGGCCACCTGGAGCTGATTACCGGCATTGGCAGGCGGATGTCGCTATTGTTGGATGACTTGCTGGATGTTTCATTATTGAAGGAGAAGCGGATCCGGCTGAATGTGCAGAGCGTCCATCTCGGTTCGACTGCTCAAGGCGTGCTGGATATGCTCCGTCCGATGGCGGAGGGCAAGCAAATCGAGCTTGTATGCGAGATTGAGGATGACTTTCCCAAGGTATGGGCAGATGAAGGCCGTTTGGTTCAGATTGTATTCAATCTGATTCATAATGCAATCAAATACACGGAGTCAGGCCGAATCGCGGTGACTGCCGATGTTGTTGAGGGAAGGGCCTGCGTCCACGTTCTTGATACAGGGATGGGGATGGACGAGGAGACATTAAGACGGGTATTCCTCCCCTACGAGCAGGGAGACTCCAGCTTTGCCGCAGCGAGAGGCGGCTTGGGGCTTGGGCTCAGCATCTGCAAGCAGCTTGTGGAGCTGCATGGAGGGGAGCTCTCCGTGTCATCCGCTCCGGGACAGGGGAGTTCCTTTACGTTCACGCTGAAAATGGACGATATGATGAGGCAGGAGGATACGGATAAACAGGAGTTTATGGCCGACTCCTCGGCTTCAAATTCAGAGAAAGAGAAGGAGAGGCTATCTAACATGTCAGATAAACACGAACAGGATGATGCCGAATCCGAGGCTAAGAAGCGTTCTCGTCAAAACGATGGCAGGCTGCTCATCGTAGATGACGATCCGGTTAACCTAAAAGTTATCCATCATTTGCTTGAAGACGAAGGGTATCAGATCGTGACCGTTACCCGGGCTGAGGAAGCCCTTCAATTATTGGAGCAGGGAGAATGGGATCTCATCATATCTGATGTGATGATGCCCCAGATGTCAGGATATGAATTGTCCAGGACGATTCGGCAGAGGTATATGATATCGGAGCTTCCGATTCTGCTGCTGGCTGCAAGAAATCGGCCTGAGGATATTCATATGGGCTTCATTTCCGGAGCTAACGATTATTTGATTAAACCGGTAGACCATCTGGAATTAAAAACAAGGGTACGCGCACTGCTGGAGCTGAAGCGCTCTATTAAAGAACGGCTGCATATGGAGGCAGCTTGGCTCCAGGCTCAAATTCAGCCGCATTTTCTGCACAATACCTTAAATTCGATCGCTTCTCTTAGTGAGATTGACCCTTCCCGGATGGTTGCGCTGATTGGCGAATTCAGCCACTATCTGAGAGCCAGCTATGATATCAGCAACTTGGAACGTTTTATCCCGCTGGAGCAGGAGCTGGGCTTGGTTCGCTCATACCTGTACATCGAAGGGGAGCGGTTTGGGGAACGGCTGCGTGTCCGTTGGCATATTTCCGAGGAAGTCGCTGTTCAGCAGTGGAAGCTTCCCCCTTTGACCATGCAGACGATTGTGGAGAATGCGGTCGTTCACGGAGTATTGGCACGAACCCAGGGAGGGACCGTAACCATCCGCATCGTAAGTGAAGCTGAATCGGCCAAGGTCATTATCGCGGATGATGGTGCCGGGATGGATCCCGAGAAGCTCCGCTTGATGCTGGGAAGCGGACAGCGTGCCGGCAAGGGAGTCGGTCTTATGAACACGGATCGGCGTTTGAAGCAAGTCTATGGGCAAGGGCTCATGATTGACAGCACAAGGGGCAGAGGAACTACCGTGTCGTTTGTCATCAGGAAGATGGCATAATGAAAGCCTAGGCCTATTAAACCTATAGTCTTTAAATCTTGGACGAATGCTTGAGGTATGGGTTAGGATGTAGAGATAATGATCCATGTACACTATTTCTTTGGGAAGAAACGGAGACGAAGCTTGTTGATGCCAAAAATAATGCTTGCGTAACCGAATGCCCGGTCTTGAATCCGGATCCACAGCCGGTCTTTGTTACCCATGAATACAAAACTCCATTTTCCCGTAAGAGCTGGAAATGGCAATACCGAATCAAATCAATAATATAAACGTCGGACAATTGATGGCAATATGCACTGATGATGGGCAGTATGCACTGATGATGTGGTGCAAGATGCACTGATCCTATGCGGACAGGAGGTTCGCTATTTACCAAAAACTGCACACAATTCAAGGCTTTGCGGACACCTAATCCGTTATTCTCGGCTTTTTACTGTTTTTTGCAGTGATATGCCGGCAATAGCGGAACACGTGTCCGATTAACCTTATGTTTAGCACCTTTGCTTGCAAATAGCGGAATCACGGTCCACACGGAGTTGGTCTAATGACTGTACACCGTGCGCGCTGCTTCCTGTGCGCACGGTGCGTGGTCCGGTGCATGCTTGGATGGCTGTCGACCTTATGACAAAGAAGGCCTCTCTCGAAGCAACGTAAAGATCAATGTAAAGATCGACGGATAGTGGTGGATCATCGGGTGGATCATCAGGTTCTGGGGATTATAAATCCGTCAGAGGAATCTAGTTTCTCAAAGTGAAAATAATCAATGATTTATGGCTCAACCAACGGATACGTTTAGTTGAAATGACAACAGCGGCGGACCAAGACTTTTTACTTTGCATAAAGGTGGACCTCATGATCTCTTCTTTCTTAGCTACGATTTATAGTGTATTCCTTCCCATATCGCTGCCCGTCATCGGCGGAGCCCTGCTCAAGCGGTTCAAGGGCATTGAAACCAAAGGCTTTTCGGCCTTGTCTTTATATGTGCTGAGCCCGGCTCTGATCTTCGAGACGCTGGAGAAGGCTTCAATTACCTCGAATGAGGTCACGGTAACGGTTGCGTTCTGCTTGTTGAATGTGATCGCCCTTTGGGCGCTCAGTGCCTTCGCCGGTAAAATGCTGGGTTTGTCCCAGACAGAGAAATCGGGCCTCGCCTTGACCACGATTTTTACCAACAGCGTGAATTACGGGCTTCCTCTCGTCCTGCTTGCTTTCGGGCAAGCAGGGCTGGATAAAGCATCGGTGTATGTCATCGTGCAGATTATCATTATGAATACATTAGGGGTGTACCTGGCAGCTAGATCTCATTTCTCGGCTGTGAAGGCGATCAAATCGGTATTTACTCTCCCCTCGGTCTATGCGGCGGCACTCGCCGTCCTCTTCCGGTTGACGGACTTTCAGCTTCCAGACGGGTTGAATACCGGCGTTTCCATGCTGTCCGCGGCTTATGCGCCTCTGGCTCTGGTCATACTGGGCGCCCAGATGGTTGGGGTTCGGGAGGGTGGGACTTCTGCCGTCTCAAAGCGTGGATTCTGGTCGGGCATGGCGATGCGAATGCTGGTGGGCCCATTGGTGGCTTGGGGCTGGCTCGCGATTTTATCCATTGAGGGAACCTTGTTTGCGGTTATCCTGATTTTGTCGGCGATGCCTGCAGCCGTGAATGCAGTAATCCTTGCTGAGCAATACGATGCCGCGCCCAAGCTGGTATCCAGGTGCATACTGTGGACCACGCTGGCTTCCTTTATCGTTCTGCCTGCCATGATCGGCTTTTTCTAAGCTTGCCATCTCCTAACCTGAAGATTGGTTCAATCCCAAGACGTGTGTGTAAAGAGTAGTAAGCGTCAAGAGATAACCGTCATCTGCAACTAAAGAATCGGATGGAGGTGGAGACTATGAGCAGGCAGCGAGATCGAGACGTGGAGATAGAGACCCGAAATATCGAGGAGCGTAACGACTCCAGCAGGGTAGCATCTACGTTAATTAAGTATGTGGCTTATCTGATTATCTTCTTTGGATTCTTGTATTTTCTTATCAAATACGTATTTCCGATGTTCTAATTGGAGCAGATGGTATTCGTTAAAAAGCCTCTCTTTCGTGGTACGCGAAAGAGAGGCTTTTTATCATGGATTGGCTTTTTTTCATATTAAGCTTCACCTTCTAGTCAGGCGATTCACCTAACCTCGAGCAATCAGCTTTACTTCGCACCTGGGATCATTAAATCCTCTAGTTTGGTCTCTTCATTAGACCAGTTGGCAAGCAGTTCCTGAATATACCGGATGTCCGAATCGTCCGGATCATAAAAGTAATCGCCGCGGATCACTAAATCTTTTCCCTTCAGCATGTAATTCTCAAACGTTGGTGGGGAGTCGTTAAAAAATAGGTTTTCGCCCAGATTGAGAATGAAATCGGAGTTTAAGTCCATCGTAAGATTGCTGCCACCGATACGAATCAACTTCGGGATCTTGGTTATATTTTTCAATTCAAATACCCGATCCATTAAGGAACTGAGGAATATACGCTGGCGCATGGTGCGGTTGAAATCCGAATCTTCCCGGTATCTGACATAATTTAATGCCTCTGTTCCATCGTAAATAAGCTTGTTGGGCTCGATCCGCAGTTTGATATGATTGGCGCTTTTGTTCTCGATAACTTTATCGATGGGGAGTTGAATCCCATCCAATGCATTGACGATATCCGTTAATCCGTGGAAATTGATGGCTGCATAATAATCGACAGGGTGCTGAAACAGATGCTCAACCGTATCAATGGCCATTTTTGCTCCGCCGTGGGCGTAAGCTGAGTTGATTCTGGAGGTGACTCCCCTGCCGATGACTTCAGTGTAGGTATCCCTGGGAATGGAGACAAGCAATATTTTATTAAGGTCAGGTCGGATGATAGAGTAGATGATTGTGTCGGAGCGGGCAGGCTCGTCCTCGCGTTGATCAACGCCCAGAAGCAAGACCGAGAATGGCTTCGTCGCCTCCACAACAGGGTCGGGCGAATCAGGACCCACGGGTTTGTAGGAGCGGTCTAGTGTATCTTTGATATCTTTCGCAAAAAAGGTGTGAAAAACCATCCAGGACAATTCTTTTCTGAAAATATAGCCTAGTCCGCCTAAGAGAATGAGTATAGATAAGGATATTCCTATCCATTTTTTGAGCTTGATATGGCGTTTAGGCTTTCGAGGACGTCTGATAGAATACGTTTCGTTTCGATTTTGGCTGGGATCCATGGATTTCCTCCTTGAATGTTTTGGATCATGTAGGATGCCTGGATTATGTCTAAATAGGGTTATTTTACCAACACATGTTGTGATCATTATAGTGAAAAACTCAGGAAAATCAACATATAATTACATTAAATTCCATAATTATTTTGAGATTGTATATTAAACACCTGATTTTGGCTTATGGGACGGCGGCTTCACCGTTGACTTTAGGGGTTAATGTAACTATGATGGTTACATGATAGTCATCTGAAGATTTGGTCGGTCAGGAGGGGTCACATGAACATAAGCAGCCGATTTGCAGTGGCCATTCATATTCTCTCCGTGCTGGAGATGAATAAGGCTGGCGTCAGCACCTCAGATTATATCGCGGAGAGTGTGAACACGAATCCGGTGGTCATCAGGCGTATTGTAGGCATGCTTAGCAAAGCGGGTCTGGTCGAGGTTAAGCCTGGCGTAGCGGGAGCGAAGCTGGCAAAGCATCCGTCCGAGATTACGCTGCTGGATATTTATCATGCCGTTCATGTCGTGCAGGAGGATTCCCTGTTTGGCATTCATGAGAATTCAGACGCGAAATGTTCTGTTGGCAAACATATTCAAACGGCGATCGTTCCGGTTTTTTCAGCCGCTCAGAAGGCCATGGAGAACACGCTGCATGAGGTCAATCTGGAAGAAATCGTCCGGAAAATTTGTGCCTCTGCGAATGGAACATCAAGTGAATAAACGAAACTCACACGCTCGATCCTATGCAGGATGGGCGTTTTCTTCTGGTTGAAAGTTGCAGACTCTTCGGTTCACATGTAAATTACTGGATTTGACAACGAGACTGTCCTGTAACTATAATGATTACAAGTGAGATGTAACTGATTTGATTACAAGTTAAGCCTATCGTAGACCTGAATATATGTTATGAACAAAACAAACAACTACATTCAAGGAGTGAGAATATGACAGCTATTATACATCCATCCACAAAGCTCGGACCGGTCTCTCTGCGGATCAGTGATCTGGCACAATCTGTACGCTTTTATACAGAAGTCGTCGGTTTGAAAATGCTTCGCCAGCATGGCCGTGTTGCCGAATTGACGGCAGACGGCAAGCAGCCGCTGCTGATTATAGAGGAAATTCAAGATCTGGTAAGACCGCAGACCCGGACGGCAGGTCTATACCATTTTGCGATCCTGGTTCCGAATCGGGAATCGCTCGGGCTTGCGCTTGCCAACCTGGTCAAGCATAACATTCCTGTCGGTCAAGGCGATCATCTGGTCAGTGAAGCATTGTACATTAATGATCCGGACGGAAACGGCATCGAGATTTATGCCGACCGACCAAGGGATACCTGGAAGCGTGATGCCAAAGGGGAATATGTGATGACCACAGATCCTGTTGATGTAGAGGGACTGCTGGCTCTCTCCAAGGACAAGGAATGGTACGGACTTCCTGAAGAGACGGTTATCGGGCATGTGCATTTCCATGTGTCCAACCTGCACGATGCCCACGTATTTTATTGCGATGTTCTGGGTTTTGAGTTGACAGCCCATTATGGCGGCGCTGCGTTGTTTATATCCGCAGGAGGATACCATCACCATATCGGGCTCAATGTTTGGGCAGGAATCGGTGTACCGAACACGCCAAGGAATGCTGCGGGTATGGAAGATTATACGATTGAATTTCCTAGCGATGAGGAGCTTGAGGCGGTAACCGGCCGTATTCGTGAGGCGGGGCTGCGTCTGGAACAGCGCGATGGCGTCTGGGCCGTTCAAGATCCTTCGGACATCTGGATCCGGTTGGTTGTTGCTTAATAATATAAGTCGAAGAAGCCTGTCCGCTATGATAGCGGGCAGGCTTCTTTACTAGATATCACCGTAATCTTTATCTGGGGGCTATAACCGATCTAATTCTCCCAGCGTACGAAGCATGAACTCCAAGATATTCGGGATATCTCCCATCTGTTCTTCGTTGATCCTGCGAGGAAAGCGCAGCTCGATCGTGTTGTGAAGCGATACCGCATCATCGCTGTAGGTATACCGGATCGTTTGCAGCGGGGGAAGCTCCGGATTCCATATCTCCTTCATGATCTGGGCGATCGCCGGACACGCTATGGAAGCATCAGCGATGTTTATATGAAAGCGGAGCTTCAGCTCGCAGGCTGGCTGACCTTCCGGAATTTCCAAGATCTCGGCCGCCAAATCCCGAAGCCCGGTCTCCAGGCAAATTTCGGCCGAAGTTGTGGATGGCGTAGCCAGCTCGAACCGGAGGCTAAAACTTCTGGACAGCGTCGCCATATCCAGGAGATCCTTCCGATCGGTAACGCGAACGATTTCATCGAGGTTGTCGAGATCATAGACCGCATTCTCGATGCCAACCTTTAAATTTTCGAATATCGTCGGGTCAAACATTAAGGCACATCCTTTGAACCATAATGATAGTACATACGATTGTGGATAATATATCATAATTCAGCTGTTTAAGGGGAACATGCTTGTTGTGCTATAAGTCGGGACCTCTCAGTGTGATTTCCTTCATTTTATAACAGTATTGCCTAATCGTATCATCGTTGACTCGTGCTCGGTTTCCAGTTTGCGTATAACCATAAAATCGTAGGGCAGCAAGATTGACCCACGGGTAAAAATCATGATAGTATGGAAAACGAATAACAGTAAAATTAATTTTACCGGTAAAATATACGGAGGTGTTAAAATAAAAATGACAGGTGTCTATAGAATTAAATCCCATGAGCAGCTCAAAGCGATTGCCGATCCCCTGCGTACCAAAATACTGATGAATCTCGTGAAGGATGCCTACACTGGACAGCAGCTAGCCGAGATACTGGACATTACGCGGAACAATATTTACTTTCATCTGAAAGAGCTGGAGAAGCACGGCATCATTCATGTGGTCCGAAAGGAAGAGAAGAACGGTATCGTGCAGAAATACTATCGCGCCGTCGCAAGCCGCTTCATACCGGAAGATCATTTGCTGCCAAGCCTGGATTTGGTAGAAACGTCCAGACAGGTGTTTATGGAGACACTCGAGGTTACTCGAACGAAAATTGAGAGCGCACCGGCTTCTTCTTTTACCTTGGACAGCGCTAGCGAACAACATCGAAAAAACATTGCAGGAACCTACCGCTTTCACGCAACGAAGGAGAGCTTCCATGCCTTTGTGGACGAGTTCAAGCAGCTCATGAATAAACACTTCACGATGGAGATGGCCGAAACAGGCAGTGCGCCTTTGTCCACAGAAGAGAAGAATTACTATATGTCGTTGATCGCATTTCAAGATGATCAGGAGGATATCACCATTCGATAATCCTTGATGGGGGAGTAATTACATATGGAGAATAATCAATACAACGTCGTTATCGATGATGCATGGTTTACCGTATCGCAGCTGGATGAGACCACATTTGCGATCAGCGAATACGGACATTGGGAGAAGGTGCATTCGTTTCTGTTGATAGGAAGCGAGCATGCCGCACTGATTGATACGGGACTTGGCATCGACAACATGAGGCGGATGACGAATCAGCTGACAGATTTACCTGTTATGGTGCTAACCACGCATGTTCACGCGGATCATATCGGCAGTCATGGGCAGTACGGAGAGATTTATGTGCATGAGGCTGAGGAGGACTGGCTCGTCAGCGGAATTAAGAAGCTTTCCATTGAACAAATCCGCAAGGACATATCACGCGATATCACGAGACCTGTACCGTCTTCCTTCGATCCGGCAATCTATACCCCTTATCAGGGCCAGCCGGCCGGTATTCTCCGGGATACAGACGTCATCGAGCTGGGCGGGCGGAGCTTGGTCATTTACCACACACCGGGCCATTCTCCCGGACATATTGCGGTATTTGATATAAACCGAGGTTATTTGTTCACAGGGGATTTGTTGTATGATGAAACGCCGGTATATGCTTTTTATCCAACGACAAGTCCGGAGGATCTCGTAAACTCGCTGGAGCGGATCGCGAATATCGATGGTGTAAAGCGAATCTACGGTTCTCACAATACGCTTGGGCTGGATCCGGCATTGCTGTTCGTGGTGAAAGAAGCCGTGCAAGAGCTGCGGGAAAAAGACCTTGTCCGATTTGGGACGGGCATTCACAGGTTCAACGGATTTTCGGTTCAATTTTAATAGCACCGTTATAAGAAAAGCCGCCTGCAGATCAGAAGTAATCTGAATCTGGCAGCGGCTTTTTCGGCAAAAACGATTCTCTCAGGCGATAAACTACTTCCACATGTTGATGAGCATCTCGGCGTGGTACGCCAAATTCATTCGGGCTCTGTCCGATATGGCCCCCGGTTTCTTGTTCTCCCCTAGCTGAGAAGCGAATGAATGCAGAAACTTCAGCGCTTGTTCCCTGGATCAGCATTCCGGGCGATTGGTAGACGGGGACGGGAACCGCTGAGAAGTCCGTGTCGGATGCGAAATAAAAGCCGATGTAAGAGGGCTGGATATACGTTGTATTTTGTCTGGCAACCTCCGCCCGGTACTGCTGATCATTCATGAACTTATGATCCCTAATTTATTTCGAGGCTAGCGGAAGGGTGTAGTAGTTAAAAGCCTTGTCCAGCAGCGCGCAGGCCTCTTGACGAAGCAGCAGCTGCTTGGAGCGGAAATTGACGGAGCCGTCTTTTTGGATACGGGTGTCCGGATCAATGACTCCACTTCCGATAAGCGCTTGAATAGCTTCTATGGCCCACGGATCTGTTGAATCGGTTAAGGTAACCTTGGTATCCACTTGCAGTTGTTTTAGATTTTGGATCATAACAGCGGCGACTTGCCTCGTAAGAGGTTTCGAACGATTATACCGTGGAATGCCTTTGATCATCTGCTGTTGATTAGCATCGATCATGTCAGGGAACATGTACCAACCATGGGAGCGGATCAGCAGGTCAGCGAACTGCCCCTGGGTTATGGTTCCATGAGGATCAAAGCGGTTTCCTCCTATTCCTTGGATCAAGCCCAAGGTATGCAGGTTATCGATGTGAGTTTTATACTTACTGCTTGCAGGCACGTCGGCAAAAGGAGAGGTAACCTCCATTTTCTGTGATTCCCCTACGACACCGAGACCGATCTGGCTGGTGTAGTAAAAATATTGAATCTGTCCATTTGCTCCCTTTTTGAAGGTGACCTTGTTCCCCAGCTCGTCCTGGAACAGCAAGTCGTTAATTTTCTTTAGGGTGTGTTTTCCGGTCGTGGAATCTTCCATCGTAAGGCGTCCATTCTCATACGCAAACCGAGTCCGAATACTATGGACCCGGGTATTTTGATAAAGGCCGGTATAGGATTTGGCTTCCTCTTTGCTTAATTCTGCAAACACAGGCTTCGGATTTGATGCCGTTTCCGGAAAGTAATGATCCATGAACTCATCATATATTTCCAAGCTCATGTTGGTGTCGTTATTATAGGACATATAAATGCCTGTGTTCTTCTCCGGAATCAATACCATCAAGGAGGAGTGTCCCGGCATATTGCCGCCTTTTAGTACCACATGGTGTCCATTCATCAATTCTTTGTAGTAGCCTTCGAAGCCAACGGTGGCGATAGGGACAGAAGGCTCTGCATAAGTTTGATAGGTATGCATCTGCTTCAAGCTTTGCGGACTTACCAGCTGATTATCGCCATATTTCCCATTCTGCAGCTGCATGAGCAAATAATTTGCCATGTCCTCACCCGTCGATAAGATGCTCCCCTGCGGGCCATCGGTGGGGGCGTGACCAGACAGTGGTTGAAACTCCCCGGTTGGACTGTAGTGGGAGGCCATTCGCGCAAGCAGGTCAGGTGTGAATCGAACGCTTGTGGATTTCATCCCCAAAGGCTCAAAAATATTCTTTTTCATGTACTGGTCAAAACGAATGCCGCTCATATTCTCCACTGCATACCCGGCGAGCAAGAATCCAAAATTATCGTACACGTAGGCTTCCCCCGGCGGTCTGACCACGGTTGGCATATGTTTCTCCAGAAAATCCCGGGTTGGAATGTCCTGCTTCACGTATTCCGGCGATGTATAGGTTGTAATGTCAGGCATATCCACGCCGCTGGTGTAGGTTAGTAAGTCGAACATGGTGAGAGGCTTCCCTGTTCGATTCGGAATTTTCAGTCCTCCCAAGTACTCTTCGATATTATGTTTTAGATTGATTTTGCCTTCATCCACGAGCTGCATTGCGGCCAATGCCGTGAATGTCTTGCTAATGGAAGCAATTTGAAATACGGTTTGCGAGTCAACGGGAATTTGCTGTTCTTTATTGGCATAACCATACCCCTTATTGACAAGCACCTTGCCATCTTTGACGACTACAAAGTTGGACCCTACGACATTGTACTTCTTCATCTTGTCGGCAAACAGCGGGTCCGCGAATCTCAACAATTCCTGTGTATCGGAAGGACCGTTGTGGAAGGAGGCGGATAATGCAGCTGAAGAGGCCAGAGCCGCCAGTTTAGTCGAATCGGAAGCCGCGGCTCTGGGTAGGAGAGGTCCATTTCCCATTAATGTGGCCGCCGTTAAAGCCCCCGTAGATACAAGTAGAAATGCCGTTTTTACTTTTTGATTGTTCCATTTCATCGATACCATACTCCTTCAGAGATGTGATTGGGTAGCCTCGTCCTCATGCTTCATCCGGAACTCCGAGCAATGAGCGAACGGCTTGATCTCCCACAGTATGGCTGATGGTGTGTCATATCGGGCAGTAACATTCGGTCACTTCTTTGGGAAGGCGTGTCATATGACATTTTGACACTGTTGCACATGACAACGAGTGCAGTAGGATACAGAAATAACAAGGTCATAAAGACATGAAAGGAGTCTAATCTATGAAGAAATGGCTGAGGGAGTACCTGCTAAACTTTTGTTTTTTGATGCTGACTTTTGGAACTGGAGTGTTTTACTTTTGCTACTATCTTGTAGGCCTTGTATTTGGCTTCAGCATGAGTTTCACCCTGATCGGGATACCTGTTCTCACCTTTGTAATGCGAACGTCACGGACCTTCATGAATTACGATCGGATTCAGGCGAAGTTTTATACGGACATAACGATCGAACCTGTTATGAAGAGAACATCATCCGGCTCCTACTGGAGTCAGGCTAAAGTGGAGCTGTCGGACATCCGAAATTGGAAAGCCGTATCGGTACTCATGCTGAAGTTTATCGTTGGCATCGCTAGTTTGTTCAGTGCCGTTATCTTCTTTATCGTTCCCATTCTATGGATATTGGCCCCATGTATCAGTTCCTTTGCGGATATCAACGTAGGACTTATTCGCATCGATACCTTGCCCAAGTCCCTGCTTATGATGGGAGTCGGCCTTCTGTTTGCTTATGCAGGGTCATGGGCGGCTAAGGGAGCGGCGAGATGGACAGGCCGGTACACGCAGTGGATGTTTTCGGTTTGGAGGTAGACACACTGTTGGGGCCGTGTCATATTAGGGAGGAACCGTGAAGGAACTGCAGGGAGTGAAAGCTTTTGTTTGATATAGTGAAACAATGGAAGTGGTACGACTGGGCGATGCTCTTTATTCGCATGATGGGCTGCATCTCCCTGATCATCACATGTATAGAGTTCAGGAACCAGTTTACCGCAGCGTTATGGATCGTCGTCATGTGGGAATTGGCAGCCTTCTCGATCCCCTGGTTGTGTCTGCTTCTGAATCATAAAGCATATTTGATCACCGAGATTTTATTATCAGGCGGAATCGCCGTTTATTTGACTTCCTTATTCCCGGGGGCCTACTTGTCGTTTATCATTCCGGCTTTTCTGATGGCTGCGAACAGCTATGGAACGACGTACAGATGGACAGGCCCCCTTGCGGCTATCTTGGTTCCAATACTGATCAAGCTGTATGCCCCGTCAACGGATTTGATACTGATGATAGAGCATGTTGCTTTTGCGTTTGCATTAGGATTTGCCTTTCATCTGTTGATGGCCAACTACAGCCAGAACGAAATGATTCGGACACATAATACGATATTGGAGCAGTATTTATCTCAGGTCGAGCGGGTCACGCTGTTGGAAGAACGGGAACGCGTGTCCAAGGAACTGCATGATACGATGGGCCATACGTATACGGCGGTCATTATGGGCTTGGAATCGCTTCGTTCTACGGAAACAGATGCAGCTGCTCAGCGTAAGCTGTCCAATCTGCTGGAGCTGACGCGGAGAAGCCTGGATGAGGTCAGAGGGTATTTGCATGAGCTGGATTCACCGCAAGAGCAGCTTTCTTTGGTGCAGTCATTGAGACAGGTAGCGGAGGATTTCGAGCAAAACACAGGGGTAAGGGTAGGACTTAGAGTGCTTGGTGAAGAGTACCCGGTATCCCGGCAGGCCCAAATGACCTTCTATCGTTGCCTCCAGGAGTCCCTAACGAATAGTGCGCGTCATGGTAATGCGACGAGGATTGATGCTATGCTTCAATTTGAATTGCAGCAGACCCGGCTTGAAATCCTGGATAACGGTATTGGAACCGGGCAAATACAGGAAGGTTTCGGTTTAAGTGCCATGAAGGAAAGGGCCTATCGCCTTCAAGGCCAAGTTTCGATTTATTCGACTCCTGAGGCAGGAACCGTTGTGACCTGCAGCTTGCCTAGAATCTCGGAGCCTGCAGATGAAGTCATCCGACTTTTATTGGTGGATAATGAACCTTTTATCACGGAGAGTCTCGGCATCATCCTGGAATCGGAGAAGGATCTTGAGGTGGTAGGATGTGCTGAACATGGGGAACATGCCTTGGACTTGTGTGAGAAGCTTAACCCCCAGTTGGTGCTCATGGATCTGGAGATGCCCGTGATGGATGGCATTACAGCGACGAAGTTGATCAAACAACGTTGGCCGTTAGTGAAGGTTATCATATTCACCACATTTGAGCAGAGGGGAAAAGCTGCGGAGGTTATACGAAGCGGAGCGGACGGTTATTTGCTGAAGTCGATGAATCCGCGTGAGCTTGCCGAGAACATACGAATCGTGTATCGTGGCGGAACTTTGATGAATCCGGCGATCTCGGCTAAGCTTTTCGATGGTGAAGTGGGTGTTTTCATGAAGGAAGAGGATGGCACTGCATCCGTCATGGAAGTCGATCCAGGGTCGTCTCCACTGCTGAAGTCTTATGATCTGACACCAAGGGAGATTGAGGTTCTGAAGTATCTCTCCCAAGGATTGCGGTACAAAGCGATTGCGATGAAGTTGTATCTCTCAGACGGGACTGTACGGAATTATGCTTCAACCTTGTATGCCAAGCTGGGCGTCCGCAACCGGGACGAAGCGATAGAAGTTGCAAACCAGGCCGGGCTCCTATGAGCCCAGCCTGGTTTTGATTCATTCGTGTTTCCTGAATAGAGGCAAATGTTGGTGACATCACATCTGGAGCCCATCATCAGTAACTGCGGTCCATGTTTTTACCGTAATAGATTTCGTCCATCTCGAGTTTGATGCGCTCGGTTATTTTCTGCTGCTCGGCATCGGATAGCTTATCCTTAGTATAACCGAACAGATAATTGTCCAGATCAAACTGCTTCAGCTTACACTTGGTGTGGAAGATGTTTTCCTTGTATACATTGACATCAATCATATCGAACAGATCCTTGGCTTCGTCCGGAATATAGTTCTGAATGGAGCTGATCTCATGGTCGATAAACAGCTTGTGTCCGTGAATGTCCCTCGTGAAACCCCGAATTTTATAGTCGATCGTCATAATATCCGTATCAAAAGAGTGGATCAGGTAATTTAGGGCTTTAAGCGGTGAAATCTCCCCGCAGGTCGACACGTCGATATCGGCCCGGAAGGTGCTGATTCCCTCATCGGGATGGAATTCCGGATACGTATGGACGGTAATGTGGCTCTTGTCGAGCTGCAGGATGACGTTATCCGGCAGCGGCCCCGGCGATTCGTCATAGGATTCCTCCGGAACCTCCACGACAGGGCCCTCGGATACAAGCACTGTTACGCTGGCGCCTTGCGGGATATAATCCTGCTTGGCAATGTTCAGGACATGCGCTCCGATGATTTCAGCCACATGGCTCAATATTTTCGTGAGTCGATCTGCGTTATATTGTTCATCAATATATTCCAAGTATGCTTCCCGTTCTTCTCGGGTCTTCGTATAGCAGACATCGTACATATTAAAGCTGAGCGATTTCGTCAAGTTGTTGAACCCATGCAGGGTAACGCGTTGTTCTGGTGTCATATCCATATGAATTTCCCCTTGTGTCATTAATATATCAGTTCGAGTTCCTATTATTTCCGAAACCGGCGATTCCTAATCTGCCCACGCATCGTCTTCTGCGTTAACATTAATATGTTCTTACCCGCATCGGGTTCAATATTAACAGACGGTTCAGGAATGGTAGAGACAAGTTTCGGCAGCTCAAAAACTCCAAAAAGGCCAACCAGGTTTTCCGGCTGACCTTCATATGAGAAGGACACCTGCTACATGCAGCGTATCCTTCGAGCGTTTAAATGGACTTCACTTCGTATTGCCGATAAACCATGATTCTTCCAAACGGACGATTACTCCGTGAACTCCAGCAGTTCGATCACATTGCCAAAAGGGTCCCGGATCGCGCTGTATAGACCGGGAGGGCACGGCTGCGGGGTATCAAAGATGACCTCTACGCCCTGCGATTTGTAGTTCGCGATCGCTGCGCTTACATCAGCCGTCTCGAGTCCGATAATAACCTGGGCTTCATGCGGGTAATCGGTTTTCGTAGGTCGATCGCATTTTTGCAGAATAAGGGACATGCCCTCATGTTTCAAACTGGTGATCTGATCATCATAAACCTCGGAAACTTCAAATCCCAGAATGTCACAATAAAATCGCGTGGCTTGAGCCATATCGCTGACATTGATTGATAAAACACAAAGATTTGGCATAGGTCATACTCTCCTCTAGTTTATGGCTTGTCTTACTGGCAGCATAGAATGCCTTCACCGGATTCAATGCCGGATTTTAAGCTGGTCAGCATGCCTTTCCATGCATCCACATGCCATTCCCGGGCTTGCAGTGACGCTTCGGTATCCTTCCAGCCCGTATGCTCCAAGGTGATTCTTGTACAGCCGTCCTGTTCAGGCCCAAAAGACACCTTGACCACGGTCAACTCCCCTGATTCATCGTTTCCGCAAAGGGATCAGGTCCTTTCCACTCAAACACGAGGGTACACGGCTCAACATACTGCAAAATGTTACAGCCTGCGGTGCACATCGATTCACGATTGGCGGGGTTAAAATAAAGCTCAAACTTTCCGCCCGTCTTCGGTTCAATTTCCGCAGCCGGCGCAAACCACTCGGTTATCCTCGCAGACTCCGTCCATGCTCGCCAGAGGAGCTGCACATCGGCCTGAATCACGGTTTCTTGAATAATGGTCATGTTTAATCCTCCATCATATAGCGCTCATTGCTTTTGGGATAACGCTTCTTGCAGTTCCATTATAAATGGATAGGCGATTCAAAAATTCTTCTACTTTGCGCTGTTATTCCGATCCTTCTCAAACAAGAGCAGAGGCAGATTCACAACAATCGGCGGGTCATAGGGCAGAGGCTCGCGCAAGGTAATCTTCACGGCGAGATCGGTTCCTTCGTCGATATGGACAGGCTCCTCCATCTTGCCTCGCAAGGATTTGCTCAGCAGAAAATAATCCCGCGGATTGAGGCTCCAGGGGATGCCCGCTGCCAGCACATAATACGTACCGGCCGGGATGCCGGTTAACGTGCAGGTCCGGTTCTTGAGGTTGATGGCCGTACCGGTTACGGGCTTCTGATCGGGTACGGGTCTTGGGAACAGACCGACGTAAATCATGCCGCGAAACCTCTCGGGAGCTTCGATCCGGCAATGAATCCGGGGCAGAGCATGCCTTTCTTCCTCTGTCCAGGTTAATGGCTTGTGCTCATATTGATTCACGTAACGATGCAGGGACTCCGTGGTGGTGCGGAACTTTTTCGGAGACAGGCCGACAAACTGCTTAAAGCGGGTATTGAAGGTGCCGGGACTTGCCAAACCGATGCTCATTCCGATTTTCACGAGCAGGGAAGGACTTTGAAGGAGCTCGATTTTGCCGGCTTCAACCCGGAGCGAGGACAGGTATTGCCGGAGCGATATGCCGGTTACTCGTTTGAATACTCTGGAGAAATGGAAGGGACTATATCCCACTAGACCAGCGAGCTGCTCGGTAGTCATGGGCTCGTCCAGATGCTCCTTCATATATTGAATAGTTTGATTTACGGCTTCGGTATGTGCGTCATTCATTAGGATCACCAACTTCATATTTTGGGCTCTACATGAACGTAAGCCTTTTTCCACATTTATGAAGTTCTCCTCGTCGAATGCAATTTCCTTCCCCGATTTGGTTGCCCATTCATGGAAAGGCCGTTAAACTTAAAGGATGAGGGCTTTTCGAAGCGGAAAACCAAGGTGAACTAAGGAGTTTTTATCCATGAATGTGGAAACAAATGATAGAGAATCGATGAATATGGACACAGCGCGGGATTATCTGCAGAAATATTACGGCTATCCTGATTTTCGGGAGGGTCAGAAAAAAATCGTCGCCAGTCTTCTGGCGGGTCAGGATACGCTCGGGATTATGCCGACGGGTGGAGGCAAATCCATCTGTTATCAGATCCCGGCGCTCCTGTGTCCGGGTCTGACGTTGGTTGTATCACCTTTGATCTCCTTAATGAAGGATCAGGTGGATGCCCTTACGACAGCGGGTGTGGCCGCTGCCTATATCAACAGCACGCTCAGCGGCAAGGAAGTGAACGAGCGCATACGTGCGGCCAAGCGCGGAGAACTGAAACTGTTATATGTCGCCCCGGAACGGCTTGAACTGGATTGGTTCCGGGAGGAGATGGCGGGTCTCGATATTTCGATTGTGGCTGTCGATGAAGCTCACTGCGTATCCCAGTGGGGGCATGATTTCCGGACGAGCTATCTCTCGGTGGCTCCTTTTGTTAAAGGGCTCCCGAACCGTCCGATTGTAGCAGCCTTTACGGCCACAGCCACGCCTGAAGTTATGGAGGACATGCAGCGCCTGCTTCGACTGGAACAGCCGCAGGTGTTCGTGACGGGCCTTGGACGCGACAATCTGGAGATGTCGGTGCTTCGCGGTGAGAACAAGCGGGAGTTTGTGCTGGACTATGCGGCCTCGCATACCCACCAGTCGGGCATCATCTATGCCGCCACTCGTAAAGAGGTGGATGATTTATGCCAACGCCTTCAAGCTAAGGGGCTTCTTGCGGGTCGATACCATGCCGGTATGAGTGACGCGGAGCGAGCGGAGAGCCAAGAGGCCTTCCTGTATGACGATATTCGCGTTATCGTTGCAACGAACGCATTTGGCATGGGGATTGATAAATCCAACGTCCGATATGTCATCCATTACAATATGCCCAAAAATATGGAATCTTACGTGCAGGAAGCGGGTCGTGCCGGGCGTGACGGAGAGCCCAGCCAGTGCATACTGCTGTTCAGCGCCCAGGATATTATGACGCAGAAGTTTCTGATCGAACAGAATCCCCAGGAGGGCGAGCGCAAGCAGAACGACTACCGGAAGCTGCAGCAGATGATTGATTACTGCTACACCACAAGGTGCCTGCGCAGCGCGATGCTGGATTATTTCGGGGAAGAGCACGAAGATAAGTCCTGCGGTACGTGCAGCTCCTGCACGGATGATCGGGAGCTTGTCGATATCACGGTAGATGCGCAGAAAATCTTCTCCTGCATCCACCGGATGCGCGAACGCTTTGGCGTGTCCATGGTCGCTTCCGTGCTGAAGGGCTCACGGGCCAAAAAAGTACTGGAATACGGCTTTGACCGCCTTCCAACCTATGGCGTGATGGCGAATCGGACCGAGAAGGAGATATCCGAGACGATCAATGTGCTCATCTCGGAAGGGTTCCTGGCGTTGACGGAAGGCCAATACCCTGTCGTGAAGCTGCAAAGCGAGGCGGCCGATGTGTTAAAAGGTCAGCGCGAAGTCATGCAGCGTGTTCCGCGCCCTTCCAAAGCCGCAGGCAGCCAGCGCAGCGGCAGTCGCCGCGATTATTCGCCGTCAGCCGTCAACGAGACGGTGTTCGAGCAGCTGCGCTTGATTCGGCGTGAGCTAGCAAGCAAAGAGCATGTGCCGTCCTACATCATTTTTAATGACGCAACTTTGCGTGAGATGAGCGTGGTTTGCCCGCAGAGCGAGGATGAGATGCTGAATGTCAAAGGGGTCGGCGAAGTGAAATTCCGTAAATACGGCCGTCCGTTCCTGGAATTCTTCCTGAATGGTCAAGGCACATCGAGTGACGGCGACGACTTGTATGACTATGAATGATAAGCCGGCGTAGCAGGCAGAAGCCATTTTGCCGCTTGATTGCTTAAGATAATCCGTCCGGTAACAAAAACTTATATTATTTTAGAAGGAAAGTGGATCCTACCATGAAAGTCATACTATCAACCTTGAATGCCAAGTACATTCATACCTCCTTGGCCATTCGCTGCCTGAAGGCATACAGCGAGAAGGATTTCGATATCGAATTGACGGAGTACACGATTAAGGACCCCGTGATGAATATCGTCTCTGACCTGTTCCAGCGCAAGCCGGATGTGATCGGATTCTCCTGTTATATATGGAATATTGAAGAAACGATTAAAGTGATCGATATCGTGAAGAAGATTATGCCGGAGGTCACGATCATACTGGGCGGACCTGAAGTATCCTACGATACGGAGTATTGGATGAAACGGCTGTACAATGTCGACTTTATCGTCATGGGAGAAGGCGAGGAGACCTTCCACCATTTGCTGCAAACGATTGAAGGGGACCGGAAGTATCATTTCGTCTATGGCGTCGCTTACCGCAAGCAGGACGAAATTATTGTGAATCCTGGAAGACCGAAGAGCATTCTGGCGGAGCTGCCTTCCCCGCATCGTTTTCCGGAGGATATCCCGCATCTCGGGAAGCGGGTTGTCTATTTTGAGACCAGCCGGGGCTGTCCCTTCAGCTGCCAGTTCTGTCTGTCGAGCATTGAGGTGGGGGTTCGCTATTACGATATTGAACGGACCAAGGCGGATATTCTGTACCTGATCGAGAACGGAGCGAAATTGATCAAGTTCGTAGACCGGACCTTCAACATTAAGCGGGATTACGCGCTTGAAATGTTCGAGTTTCTGATTGAGAACCATGGCGGCTGCGTATTCCAGTTTGAGATCACGGCAGATATCATGCGTCCCGAAGTGCTGGATTATTTGGCTAAAAATGCGCCTCCCGGCATTTTCCGGTTTGAAATTGGAGTGCAATCGACCAACGATCCGACAAATGAGCTGGTGAAGCGTCGCCAGAATTTTACCAAGCTGTCACGCACGGTGACAATGATCAAGGACAGCCGCAAGATCGACCAGCATTTGGATTTGATCGCAGGTCTTCCGGAAGAGGATTACGATACGTTCCGCAAAACGTTTAACGACGTATTTGCGCTTGGGCCGGAGGAGCTGCAGTTAGGCTTCCTGAAGATGCTGCGGGGAACCGGGCTGCGGATCGATGCGGACAAGTATAACTACACTTATATGGATCATGCACCGTATGAGATTCTGGGCAGCGACGTGCTTCCGTTCTCGGATATCGTTCGATTGAAGAGACTGGAGGATGTGCTGGAGAAGTATTGGAATGCGCATCGGATGGACCATACCCTGAATTATTTGATGAAGCATGAATTTATGTCGCCGTTTGATTTCTTCCAAGAGTTTGGCGACTACTGGGAAGGACAGGGCTGGCAAAAAATCGGCCATCAGCTTGAGGACCTGTTCATGCGTTTAACGGCTTTCCTTGAAGATCGGAAGACCCCGCATATGAACGTTGTCTCCGGTCTCATGAAGTTTGATTATTTCCTGGGCCATAAATATAAACCGCGGAAAATATGGTGGGATCATACCCAGGATAAAGCGCAGTGGACCGCCAATGTTCGCAAAATCGTTGAGGAACCTGCGGCCCTATCTGCCGGTTTTGCCGATCTGGGGATCACGGAGCGCGATCTGCAGAAACATGCGATGATCGAGGTGCTGCCATTTAACCTCAGCGATGCCATCCAGGGTGGCACCGGATTCCCGGATAACGCGGACCATGCAACGATGCTGCTGGTATTGTACCAGCAGAACGAAACAGGGCAGCCGCAGTACTACACGATGCCTGTGGAGTTAGCGAAGCAGGCATAGTAGGGAAGCGACGGACAACCCCTTACTGGGACTTGATGCGAGCGTCTTGGCCATCGTTTTGGCAAAACACCTTTCTTCTAGGGATTAGCGATTGATAGGGATTGATAGGGTTGAAGATGTGATCAATGCCCCCTCGTTATCGTAACGGACGGTATCCTGGGCGTCCTGGAATAAAACACCCTTGGTATCGGTATTCTAATCGCATCAACCGATGAGGAGGGGATGTTTATGAACGGGAAACAGAAGGGGCAAGAACACGATACGCACGACGAGCCCACCGTCGCACCGGGTATGGAAACCAATGACGATCTGCGCGAAGAGGCAACAGAGGATGAAGTGAAGCATGGCGAGTACACCGAGGTCACACAGCTGATCATCGACCGCACGCCGAACGAGGAAGAGTAAGGGATTGGGCTGTCCTGTCCTGTCCCATAAGTAGTGCAACTTACTTGACGGAGCTCGCCAGATTAATTGGGGGCACCAGCGATTGGAAAGAATGCTTCGTACGCGCAGCGTTATAAAAAAACAGACAAAGGGGGCGTCCCAGGTCAATTGACCTTGAGACGCCCCCTTTTTAATTCGTCCTGCATCATTCTTTTACATAACCCGTTCCGACTCTTGCGGTGTCTCTGACCCATGCGATCCCGATGTGTGCCGTTCGAGCCAGTCGAGAACATGTGCCGCTACTTCATCCCGGTTGATTTCATGCAGCATCTCGTGGCGGCCACCGGGATACAAACGGTATTCAAGATCCTGAATGCCATGTTTCCGGTACAATTCGATCAACCGCCGCACGCCTTTACCGCGGTGTCCGACCGGATCATCCTCGCCCGAGAAAATATAAACCGGCTTATCCTTTAGAAGGCATTCCATCCATTGAGGTTTATGGATCTGGGACAGCAGCTTAAAGAAATCACGGAAGAAACGAGCGCTGCATACCTTGCCGCAGTAGGGGTCGTTGATATACTTATCGACTTCCGCTTCATCCCGGGATAGCCAATCGAACGGCGTGCGAATAGGGCCGAAACCTTTGTTGTAAGGGCCGAACACCATGGCGTTCAGCATCAGACTTCGGTGGGTGTCTCCTTGCAAGCGCATTTGTGCAGCTGCCAAGCTCATACCGAACGTCAGCAGTCCCTGCGGACCATTGGTGCCTGACAGTATGAATCCGTCGAATAATTCACCGTTCGAACACATGATCTTTTGCGTCAAAAAGGAGCCCATGCTGTGCCCCATCAAATAATGTGGAACACCGGCATGGCGCTTCTTGAGCTCGGAAGCAAGAAGCAGCTGGTCTTCAATCATCCCTTCGAATCCGTTTTCCCCGGGATCGCCGAGAAGCGTAAGACCCGACGTTTGTCCATGACCCCGATGGTCGTTGCAGTACACGGCGTAGCCGTATCCTGTCAGCAACTCGGCAAGCTCCTCGTATCGCTTGCCGGTTTCGCACATGCCATGCGCAATTTGCACGATGGCACGAATGGGATGGACCGGCTCCGGCAGCCATTGATATACAAAAACATACATGCCCTGCGCATTCAGCATCGTAAACGTGTCGGTTTGCATCACAGGCTTAACACCTCCACAAAAACGAATGGTTTATCTCAATTATTTATACCCTGTTTAAGGAAGATATGAACGAAGAACCGTAGATTGCCCATCCAGTGTATATGCACCGAGGTTAGCTGGCAGCAGGAAGCATTGTCCGGACGTGTAATCAATGGAGCCGTTATCCCAGCTGAGGGTTCCTTGACCATCGCATACCACCACGATTGTGAAGCTTTCCGCGGAAGTGGACAAGGACCAGGCACCGTTAACAACGCCTTTTTCGACTACAAAATAGGGAGATTTGGCAAGCTCAAGCCATTCTCCAGGCGCGGTTCCTTCCGTGCTCATGGTGGTTGCGCCCGATCCTTCATAGGCCGTCACGTTCAAGGAGTCTTCAATATGAAGCTCACGCGGCTTACCGTCAAGGCCTGGTCGATTATAATCGAAAATCCTGTAGGTTGTATCCGAATTTTGCTGAATTTCCGCTACTACAACGCCCGCACACAGCGCATGTACCGTACCGGCAGGTATGTAGAATGTATCTCCGGCTTTTACGGACACTTCTTGCAACTGGTCCATAACCTTGCCGCTTTCCATAGCTTCTTTCAAAGTTTCGCGGCTAACGCCTTCTTTCAGACCGTATATGATTTTGGCGTCCGGCTTCGCATCCAGCACATACCACATTTCAGTCTTGCCCAGCTCGCCTTTCGGAAGCCCCTCGTAGTCATCGGTTGGATGGACCTGAACGGAGAGGTTGTCATTACAGTCAAGCAGCTTGATCAGCAGAGGGAAACGTCCGTTAACTTCGGAGAATCCTTTGCTGCCAAACCACTCCCGTCCAAATTGCTCACGAACCTGATCCAGGCCGCGGCCGGCAAGTTCACCGTTCACAATGCGGGTCGTACCGTTCGGATGGTCGGCGATCATCCAGCCTTCTCCAATATGTCCTTCCGGAATATCCAAGCCGAATTGCTCCAGGGCACGACCACCCCACACACGTTCTTTAAATTCGGGTTGGAACAACAATGGATATGGTTTTGTCATTGTAATCATCTACCTTTCATCATGTTTGGAATATTCTATGGATGTAAGTGCGGTACCTCTCCTAGAACTTATATCATATCGGCTTCTTCCGTTCCAGTGCAATGAGATATGGCGCTTCGGAACGCTGAAGACCTCGATATAATATCGTTTGCACTTTGTGCTGGGGTAATTCCGCCGCCCAGGCCTGCACGGCGCCTGCTTCGGCATCGCCGCCCTTGTGGCCTGGATACAGCACGATGGTGATAATGCCGCCGGGGCGAAGCAGCTCGATGGCAGCCTCCAGAGCCGTTAGCGTGCTGGCGGTTTCCGTCATGATCCGTTTATCTGATGAATTTACCGGAAGGTAACCTAGATTGAACATGATCGCACCTATACGGCCATGCTCACGCTCAGGAACGCATTCTCCTATAAGCGCATGGCTCTGGTGGTGAAGGGTGATCTCTGCAAGGGTGCCTGGCGGTTCCTTATCCAGCCTATCACGAGTCAGCTGCAGTGCTTGTTCCTGAATATCAAAAGCGTACACCTTGCCCTTGGATCCTATGCATTTGGCTAGATACAGCGTATCGGCCCCGGTTCCGGCCGTCGCATCCAGCGCAATGTCTCCAGGCCGCAGCCTTTCGGACACGAGTTTGTGGGCAAAACTCAAAACCGAGAGGAAGCCCATCAGGATCCCCCCCACAATTTACCCTGCCATGTATCCCGGCGTTTGAGCTCGGCGTCAATGCCGTTAAGCACTTCCCACTTTTTGAGACTCCACGTCGGCCCGATCAAGAGATCCCGGGGAGCGTCTCCGGTCAGACGATGAACAATCATCTCCGGAGGCAAGAGCTCCAGACTGTCTGCGATAAGGCTGATGTATTCATCCTGCTCCAGGAACCGCAGCAGCCCAGCCTCATATTGCTTCACCATCGGCGTCTTGCGCATGAGGTGCAGCAGGTGGATCTTGATTCCCTGCACATCCATCTTGGAGACCGCTCGGCCGGTGGCGAGCATCATGTCATGGTCCTCTTGCGGAAGGCCATAAATGATGTGTGTGCAGACACGAATGTTATGCTTGCGCAGCTTTTCGACCGCTTCCAGATAACATTCGGTATCATGGGCCCGGTTGATGAGCTCAGAGGTGGAATCATGGATCGTTTGCAGGCCCATTTCCACCCAGAGATAGGTTCGCTCATTCAGCTCCGCCAAGTATTCCACGACGTCGTCAGGCAGGCAATCAGGGCGAGTAGCGATCGATAAACCGACAACACCCGGCTGCTGCAGAATGACTTCATAGTATTCCCGAAGCTCTTCGACCGGAGCATACGTATTGGTATAGGCTTGGAAATAACCGATGTATTTGGCGCTCGGCCATTTCTGGTGCTGCCGGTCACGGATGGTGTTGAACTGGGTAACAAGATCATCCCGCCGTCGTCCGGCAAAATCACCGGAGCCGCGGGCGCTGCAGAAGGTGCACCCGCCCTTGGCAATCGTGCCGTCGCGGTTCGGACATGTAAAGCCCGCATCCAGCATAACCTTGAATACTTTTTCCTGGAACTCGCTGCGCATCTCGTAATTCCATGTATGAAATCGTTTGTCGCCCCATAACGTTGGGGCGGGTCTAAGTGATGTACTCATGTGTGCTCCTTTTATAGCCGCATATGATGAATAGAGACAGGTATAACTGTGCTGCCTCAAAGTATACATGTTTTTACTTACCTTTTACTAAAGCAGATATGTCCATTGTAACAAAAAATAAAGCTTTGCGTTATATACAGGTCTTCAAGCCTAATTAAGATGTTGTTACTTGAATGAATTGCATATAATTGGTATATTTAAAGTAGAAAAATAAAAATATGATTCAAGCAATTTTGGCATGGGTATATATCGGATAGGATTCATATTTGTGTGACGTCATGGATACAATAATACCGTGAGGTGATTACGAATGAATTCATCGACAGTAAAGAATGACAGTAAAGACAAAATCGCTGTGGAGCTTACCCCGAACGAAGCTTTAGCCCTTACCGGCGTGGAGTTTAACTCCAACCAGGATGTGAAGGCTTCGGCACGTCGCAAGATTCGGGCTGCCTTTGAGAAGGCGTTTAATTTTACGTCGGAAGAAAGGTAGACTATTCACAGTTTAACTATCGCGGAACCCCAATTCCAAATATAAGAAAGAGGAACCTAAAGCCTTTGCGTTAAGCAAAGCATGGGTTCCTTTTTCTATGGGACTCTTTACTTTTGCGATTAACTTCGTCACAATAAAATGCAGTATGGGGATATCATTCTAATTTACTTGGAAAGTTTCGGAGGTATGACATGCGTTTACGCGGAAGAAAAGGTATACGGGAAAATCTGGAGCAGCAGGAAGACCTGGTCGTTTTGGACCCCGGTCAATATAGAGGGAAATGGGCTTCATTATTTGGCAATGACCTTCCGATCCATGTCGAATTCGGCATGGGCAAAGGTCAATTCATAAGCCAGATGAGTTACAAGCATCAGAATGTGAATTTTATCGGAGTGGACATGTACGACGAGCTGATTCGCCGCGCTAGCGAGAAGGGGCGCAATGCTTGGGCTCAGGACGGTATCGATACGCCGCCGAATTTGAAGCTGGCACTGTTTAATATCGAGAACGTCGAGCAGGTTTTTGAACCCGGCGAGATCGAACGTTTATATTTGAACTTCAGCGATCCGTGGCCAAAATCCAAGCATGCCCGCCGTCGGTTGACGCATCCGCGTTTTCTGGACAAGTATTCCCAGATCCTGAACGAGCGCGGGGAAATTCATTTCAAGACCGATTCGGTCACGCTGTTTGAGTTCTCTCTGAATGCATTTGCTGATTATGGCTTGCAAATGACGAATATTTCGCTGGATCTGCATCGCGACGGGCTGAACGAAGAGCATGTCATGACAGAATACGAGACGAAATTCTTCGGTCAAGGTATGCAGATTCATCGCTGCGAGGCCATTGTCGGCAAGGAAGCACTTGCTTCCTACCAAAAGAATCGCCTTGAAAAATACCGGTAAATAATGCCTTTACGTAGAGTCTTTCCTATGATAGCGTTTGCAACTATTATAATAGTTAGGAAATCTATCAATGGCGATGATATGTTTACAGACAACGGCGTAAAAAAGGTGTGCTCCCTTTTTAGGAGTACACCTTTTCGTTTTCCAGCATGTCGATGATGCTGCGTGCGCTTTGCATCGGATGGAAGCGTCCGATGTCTCGCAAATTTTGCGCCCGTTGCTGTTGGATTACGTCATATTGATGAAGCAGTTTGTTCATCCAGTTGCCAATAACCTCGAGCGAGTGGATAGGCTCACCCAATCCCTGCGCCGTGAAGTACTGGCAGTTCTCTTCTTCCTGCCCCGGAAGTGGCTGATGGAACAGCATCGGGATTCCTTTGGCCAGGCCCTCGGTACATGTCATGCCGCCAGGCTTCGTAACGAGCAGATCCGACACCTCCATGAGCTTGTCGATCTCGCGCGTAAAGCCCAAAATCCGGATGTTCGGATGCTGGAACCGAGGGTTGTTCCCCAGCTCCTCGCGTCCCTTGTCGTTATTGCCGAGGCAAAATATAATCTGGACTTCTTCGCGCCATCTGGTTAGGAATTCATGCACAACTTCGTCGTTCATGATGCCCCAGCCTCCGCCCATCACAAGCACGGTGGGCATATCGGACAGATTAAACCGTTCTCTGATTTCCTTCTTGCTCGGATGCGTCCAGAAGTCGGGATGGATTGGAATGCCGGTGACCTGAATTTTGGCTTGGGACACCCCGCGATTGAGCAGCTTTCGCTTCACTTCCGGCGTGGACACGAAATATCGGTCGACTTCGGGACTAATCCATGTATCGTGAGCATCATAATCGGTTATAACGGTACACAGAGGCACATCAATGCCCAGCCGCTTCAAACGCGAGATAACCGCACTTGGTATGAAGTGGGTACACACAATGATGTCGGGTTTGAGCTGTCTGACCACATTTTTGGTGCTTGTATAGAACATTCGGTGAAGTGCTAAAGCCGTAAAGCGGTTAAAGGACTTTTGATGGCGGTACATGTACCCGACCAATCTCGGGCGAGTTGTGATTGTCTTTCTGTAGGCCGAAATGATCAGTGGAGCGATTTTAGGGTTCAAGAAGCTCCCGAGCTCGAGAACTTTGGTCTGTACGCTAGGCGATAACTGGCGCAGGCTGCTGGAGAGTGCATGAGCGGCCTGTGTATGGCCTGCACCGAACCCTTCAGATAACAGCAAGACTCTTTTTTTAGCCACTACTATTCACCCGTTCTGCAGCGTTATTCTTTAACTTTAACATATCGACTTTGGGAAAAGAAATCAACCATTCCCCACTTGCGTTTAGGGGACTTTGGTCCCGGAAACGTAAGCTTTATTCGGCAAGATTCTCGCTGGCGCCTTGCTACTTAAGGAGTTAGTCAGCGACGCGCATTTTGTAGAAAATCAGGGTCCGTGGTCTTTTGACTTGAGTAGGAGATGCCGCTACAATGATTCAAACGGACATCAAAAAGTTTATTAGAGAAAGAGCATGTAAAAAACGAAAACTTTTTGGGTGTTTGTTGCGTTTATTTATTGGCGGACAAGTCGAAAAAGAAAAAATGGGCAGCCAAGAGAAATAAAAAGTAAGGAAACGGATGAAAATAAGAACTAAAGCCGTTTGAAACGAAGCTTGCTGGCAAACTGGATTGCAAGCTGAGCTCTTTTACGAAGTTTTTCCGTAAATTAGAGCATTCCACGGTTTTGACAAAAGATTCAAAAGTGTGGAAAATCGTGTATGACGTGCGAAGTTGCCCCGCGGCACCGAGGCTACTAGAAGAACAGACACAAGTCACAGGGTCATAGCAACAACAAAAAAAGCGAAAAACTTAGAGAGAAAAAAATAACAAACATTCTCGGGTTATAAAAAGGGGGTAACGGAGAATCATGACAGACGCCATCTTTATCGCGCTCCAACTATTCTTGGCCGCGGTGGGTGTGTACCAGTTCGTATTCTCTTTGTTTGGTCTGGTCAAAAGAAAAAAGAAACAACATTTTAAACCCAATAAATCATTTGCAGTGTTAGTTGCTGCGCACAACGAAGAACAGGTTGTCGGTGCATTAATGGAGAACCTGAAACAGCTTGATTATCCGAAACATCTGTACGACGTATTTGTCATTTGCGACAATTGTACAGATCGTACAGCAGAGATCGTCCGTGCCCACGGGATGAACGCATGCGTGCGTACGAATCAGAATCTTCGAGGCAAGGGTTATGCCATCGAATGGATGCTGAAAGAGCTCTGGGCAATGCCGCGCCAGTATGATGCGGTCGTCATGTTTGACGCGGATAATCTGGCAGATCCGAATTTCCTGAACGAAATGAACAATGATCTTTGCTCTGGAGCAAGAGTTATCCAGGGATATATCGATACCAAGAACCCTGAGGATTCCTGGATCACTGCCTCTTATGGGGTGTCTTACTGGTATATCAACCGCTTGTGGCAGCTTTCCCGCAGCAATCTGAACATGGCGAACTTTCTCGGCGGTACGGGAATGTGCTTTGAGACCAATCTCTTGAAGGAGATCGGCTGGGGCGCAACCAGTCTGGTCGAGGATTTGGAGTTCACGATGCGCAGCGTTATGCGCGGTGTGTATCCGAAGTTCAACTATGACGCTAAGGTATTTGACGAAAAGCCGCTTACGTTTAAGGCTTCGGCCAGACAACGTCTGCGCTGGATGCAGGGTCACTTTACGGTTGCCCGCCGTTATTTCTTCCCGCTGCTGTGGCGTGCCATTAAAGAACGCAGCCTCGTGAAGCTGGACTTGGCATTGTACGGGGTCAATGTTTACATTGTGCTGTTGACTTTCTTGTTGACGGCCATCATCTGGGTTGACACCTCATTCTTCGATGGTCCGAATATCGCGAATCTATACGGTTACTTACCGCTGTGGCTGAGCTTTACGGCGATCGCGGCGAATGTGTTCACGTTCATGATCGCAATGATTCTGGAGAAGGTGAAGTACAAGAAGGTGTACTTGTATCTGGTGCTGTTCCCGATTTACCTGCTGTCGTGGTATCCTATCACGGTATATGCGTTCTTCACACAGAACAACAAGCAGTGGAGCCATACAGAGCATACCCGGGTTGTGCGACTTGAAGAAGTTCAAAGCAAACAAGGCTAATCCAATTTTTATTCCATCTATGTTGACAGAAGATAGGATGACCTGTTATACTATCCTAGTCTGTTAAACAGAATATCTGATTGCAAGCAGAAGCACCGCTTCTCACCTGACCGACATGTGTTGGCTGGTTTGATCACGAAATCAATGAATGGATTCAACTTCATTTGTGAGATGAGTATCAAATAGGGATGTCGGTGATTAACCCGTCATCCCTTTATTTTTTTTGCAAACAGGAACAACAAGTAATTTGGAGGTGGAGGACTATCAGTAAGGAACATATGATCAATGACGAGATTCGGGCCAAGGAAGTACGTTTGGTTGGTGCCGAAGGTGAACAAATCGGGATCAAGCCGATTCGTGAAGCACTGCAAATGGCAATTGATCTCAATCTGGATCTGGTGAACGTGGCCCCTCAGGCGAAACCGCCAGTATGCCGCATCATGGACTACGGTAAATTCCGCTATGAGCAGCAGAAGAAAGAGAAGGAAGCACGTAAGAACCAGAAAATTGTGGATATCAAAGAAGTATGGTTCCGAGCCAACATTGAGGAGCATGATTATCAAACCAAGCTTCGCAATGTCGTTAAGTTTTTGAAAGACGGCGATAAAGTGAAATGCTCTGTGCGTTTCCGTGGTCGTGAAATCACCCATGCTAGCATTGGTCAGAAGATTTTGGAGCGCGTGAAGGTGGAAGTGGCGGATCTCTGCGTCATTGAACGTCAACCGAAATTGGAAGGCCGCAGCATGATTATGATTTTGGCTCCAAAAGCCTAAGAGAAATTAGAGGAGGAAGTACTACAATGCCTAAAATGAAAACACATAGCAGCCTGAAAGGCCGCTTCAAAATTACTGGTACTGGTAAAGTTAAACGTTATAAAGCTTACAAAAACCACTTGCTTTCCCACAAATCCAAGCGTGCGAAGCGCGTATTGTCCAATAGCCCAGTTATGGCGCCTGGAGATGTTAAACGTTTGAAGCAAGGTCTGGCTAACTTGAAATAGTAAACAACAATTATTGGGAGGTCTTTTGATATGGCACGAGTTAAAGGCGGATTTGTCGTTCGTCGTCGACATAAAAAAGTATTGAAGCTTGCGAAAGGTTATTTCGGTTCCAAACACCGCATTTTTAAAACAGCTAACGAGCAGGTCATGAAATCCCTCGTTTATGCATACCGGGATCGTCGCAATACGAAACGTAATTTCCGTAAATTATGGATCGTTCGTATCAACGCGGCTGCTCGTCAAAATGGTCTGTCTTACAGCAAATTGATGCATGGTCTGAAGCTTGCTGGCGTGGACATTAACCGTAAAATGCTGGCTGATTTGGCTGTTAATGATCTGAACGCGTTCAATTCTTTGGCTACTGTAGCTAAAGAAAAAGTGAACGCTTAATTATACGTGTATGAAGAAACCGCCGCAATATTACGGCGGTTTTTTTATTTTGTGCTCCTGTCCGTCATACATAGGAATCGTAAGCGCTGAATGAGGGGATGAGAAGCTTTTTTACCTATCTTTAACCATCGTAAGGGCCATAAAACAAGCAAGGGAACTCCTTCCGGAATAGATTGAAATATATATTACCTGAGGAGGGATCTTATGCACAAGCCTGTCAGCAAGGCAAAAGTGAAATCATATGTGGGCAAACAGATCGTAGCGTATAAGAAGGACGGGACGATGGTGACAGGCAAGCTGGTACGCGTCTCCGGCAACCGCCTTTTTGTAGAACCGGCAACCAAAGGGAAAAAGGTGAAAACCAAGGCGATTCTTCCGCTCGCATTGTTTGATCTTCTTGCCATTGGTACAGCACCCTATGCATATGGTGGCGGGTTCGGTGGATATCCGGGAGGCTACCCAGGGGGCTTCGGCGGATTTGGACCGGGTTTTGGCGGACCAGGCTTCGGAGCGGGCTTTGGGCCAGGCTTCTTCTGGTAATTAGAGGAACCAACTCTTTTCCAGTTCATAACATCGACTGGGCTCGATGATTCTGGCTACCGTGTAGCCAAGCTTTCGGTAAAAGTTTAGGCCGGTATGGTTGCCAATATCCACCATAACTTTGGCACGTTTGCATCCGCGGGATACAGCGAAACGTTCGGCATATTCCATCAATCGGACACCCCACCGTTTTCGCTGTGCGGTGGATGCGACGGCCAGCATATCGATATACAGCAGTTCGCCGTGCAACATGAAATGGACAAAGGCAATGATTTTATCGTTATCCTGAGGCGAAGCAACAAGGGTCACGCCGCGTCGTAATCGAGAGGGAATATCCTTACGGATGACGTCCAGCTCTTTTTTTGTCATATGGGAAAGCGGGACGAGTTGGGACTCAATGAGTTGTAGAATCATCGGATCATCTTGCTCCGGTTTTCGATAGCGGATCATCGTGTTGTTTCCTCCCTTCACCGCGATTAAGGATAGCTCCATTTATCATATGTAGCAGGGTTTAAGAGCGTGTTTTGCATTAAGGAAACGAAGGGATTGCTCCAGTTGTGAATGAAAACCTTTCATCGGAAGTAAAATAAATGTGTTGACTTCTGGAATGAATGAATCATATAATGTTTCTAAACATTTTAACGAATATATCCAATCGGCAATGATGAGGACGAAGTTTAAAGGGCTCTTTTGCTCAGAGAGTGGATGGATCAGCTGAAACCACCACCAAAACCCCTTTTATACGAGCTCACCTCGGAGCTGTTTCCCTGAAAGATGCTACGCTATGACTTTATCGCATTAAGTCGTAACAGCGTTTATTAGGGGGAATCGTCTTAGTCCACGTTACGGACTGCAGATATTGAAGAGCTGTGTTCATTATGTTCTTCATACCTGCTGAGGCTTTACACTGCGAAGTGTAGGGCAAACATGGGTGGTACCACGGAAGCTAAACCTTTCGTCCCTCACACGGAGATACTTCGGGTGTGGCGACGGAAGGTTTTTTTGTTGCTTGAATGAAGAGTGCCAATATTTGAGAGGAGGATGACTGATGAGCGCGCAAACTCCAGAAGTGCGGTCTACAGAACAATTACGAGAGAAATGGTTGAAGCCTGAAGTGATTACCGGATCGGAAATCTTGCTTCGGAGCCTTCTGCTCGAAGGTGTCGAATGCGTCTTCGGGTATCCGGGCGGAGCGGTCCTGTACATCTACGATGCCATGTATGGTTTTGAGGACTTTAATCACGTCTTGACCCGTCACGAACAAGGCGCCATTCATGCGGCTGACGGTTACGCTCGCGCAAGCGGCAAAGTCGGTGTGTGCATAGCGACTTCAGGACCGGGGGCAACGAACCTTGTGACCGGTATCGCAACAGCTTATATGGATTCCGTTCCGCTCGTTGTTATAACCGGTAACGTTGCAACAACCCTGATCGGTACGGACGCTTTCCAGGAAGCGGACATTACGGGCATCACGATGCCGATTACGAAACACAGCTATCTGGTAAGAGATGTAAATGATCTGCCAAGGGTGATTCACGAAGCCTTCCATATCGCTTCAACCGGCCGCAAGGGTCCGGTGCTGATCGATATTCCGAAGGATGTATCCGCGGCAACAACGCTGTTCCAGCCGGAAGAACGAATTCAACTGAGAGGATATAATCCTCGAACGGTACCAAACAAACTTCAGTTGGATAAGCTGGCCCGCGCGATTGAGGAAGCCGAGCGTCCGATGATCATTGCTGGCGGCGGGGTGATTTACTCCGGAGCTCATGAAGGGTTGTACGAATTCGTGAACAAATCGGGGATTCCGATCACGACAACGCTCCTCGGTCTGGGTGCTTTCCCGAGTGGTCATGACTTGTGGACAGGAATGCCGGGCATGCACGGAACCTACACATCGAACCATGGTATTCAGCAGTCGGACCTGCTGATCAACATCGGGGCAAGATTCGATGACAGGGTTACAGGTAAGCTCGACGGATTCGCGCCACATGCGAAGATTGTTCATATCGACATCGATCCAGCTGAAATCGGCAAGAACGTCCCAACCGATATCCCGATTGTCGGAGACGTGAAGACCGTGTTTGAGATGCTGAATCCGCTCGTTCCATACGCAGCGAAAGCAGATGCTTGGAGAGACCAGATTAGAAAATGGAAAGCTGAATACCCATACCGTTACGTCGATTCAGATACGGTGCTGAAGCCGCAATGGGTTATCGAAATGCTGAACGACACCACGAAGGGTGAAGCGATTGTAACGACTGACGTTGGTCAGCACCAAATGTGGTCCGCTCAGTATTACAAGTTCAACCAGCCGCGTTCCTGGATCACCTCCGGCGGTCTCGGAACGATGGGCTTCGGATTCCCGTCCGCGATTGGTGCCCAGATGGCGCATCCGGATCGCCTGGTCATTTCGATCAACGGGGATGGCGGCATGCAGATGTGTTCGCAAGAACTTGCCATCTGTGCCATCAACAACATTCCGGTAAAAATCGTTGTTATCAACAACCAGGTGCTCGGCATGGTTCGTCAATGGCAGGAGCTGATTTACGATAACCGTTACAGCCACATCGATCTGGCAGGCAGCCCTGATTTTGTCAAGCTGGCAGAAGCCTACGGTGTCAAAGGACTTCGTGCCACCACGAAAGAAGAAGCACAGCGTGCTTGGGCCGAAGCGATGGAAACACCGGGACCCGTCCTCGTTGAATTCGTTGTAGAGAAAGGCGAGAACGTGTATCCGATGGTGACGCAAGGGTCGACAATCGATCAAATGCTGATGGGGGATGCGTAAGATGAGTACAAAACATACCATTGCCGTACTAGTGAATGACCAGCCGGGTGTCCTGCAGCGCGTATCGGGGTTATTCGGGCGCAGGGGCTTTAACATCGAGAGCATTACCGTGGGACAGTCGGAGGAATCCGGTTTGTCCCGGATGGTTATCGTAACCACCGGTGATGAAACGACGCTGGAGCAGGTGGAGAAGCAGCTTTACAAGCTGATCGATGTCATTAAAGTCATCAACCTGAGCTCGAAACCGATGGTAGCCCGAGAGCTCGCCCTGATTAAAGTAAAAGCCGAGCCATCGGCCAGACCGGAAATTATGGGCGTTGTCGAGACTTTCCGTGCATCCGTCGTGGATATCGGGACAGTCAACCTGATGGTTCAGGTTGTTGGCGATACCGTCAAAATCGATGCCATGATCGAGCTGCTTAAGCCGTATGGCATCCAGGAGCTTTCCCGTACCGGGGTTACCGCGATGATTCGCGGTAATGCGTAATGATTTTACGTTTTTCTTTTATCCGGATGACAAAGTTATTGCAATATAAGCGTTAGACACCTGCATGACATGAGCGGGTGTCTCAGCAGATCGGAAAAGGGATCGGTCTATTGAGATACCCGCTCATCATGAAGGGTCTTTAAAATCAAAGGAGGACTTATACAAATGGCAATTACTACTTATTATGAACAAGATGCAGAACTCAGCGTGTTGAAAGACAAAACGATCGCGGTTATCGGTTATGGAAGCCAAGGTCATGCGCAAGCGCAAAACCTGCGCGACAGCGGACTTCAGGTTGTCATTGGCCTTCGTGAAGGCAAGTCGTTCGACAAAGCGAAAAACGATGGTTTCGAAGTACTTCCTGTAGCTGAAGCTGTTAGCCGTGCAGATGTAGTACAAATCCTGATGCCGGACGAAACGCAAGCAGCGGTGTACAAGAACGATATCGAGCCAAACCTGAAAAAAGGCGCGGCCCTGATGTTCTCCCACGGTTTCAACGTTCATTTTGGTCAAATCGTAGCTCCTAAAGACAACGACGTCCTTCTGGTTGCACCTAAATCCCCGGGCCACATGGTTCGTCGTACGTATGTTGAAGGCTTTGGCGTACCTGGATTGATCGCAATCGAGAAAGATGCAACTGGACAAGCTAAGGCGATCGGTCTTGCTTATGCCAAAGGTATTGGTTGTACTCGTGCAGGCGTTATCGAAACTTCCTTCCGCGAAGAAACTGAAACAGACTTGTTCGGTGAGCAAGCCGTATTATGCGGCGGTGTATCCGCATTGGTTAAAGCCGGTTTCGAAACGTTGACTGAAGCTGGATACGCACCGGAAATGGCATACTTCGAGTGTCTGCATGAACTGAAACTGATCGTAGACATGATTTATGAGGGTGGTCTTGCAAGCATGCGCGACTCCATCAGCAACACGGCGGAGTACGGCGATTATGTAACAGGCCCGCGTGTGGTAACCGAAGATACGAAGAAGGCAATGAAAGAAGTCCTTTCCGATATTCAACAAGGTAAATTCGCTCGCGACTTTATCCTTGAGAACCAATCGGGACGCGCGTTCCTGACCGCTACCCGCCGCAACGAGTCCGAGCATCCGATTGAAGTGGTTGGTGCCGAGCTTCGTGAAATGATGCATTGGATCAAGAAATAAGAATATATAGAATTCATAAGGAATTTCTTCCGGGTATAGAGCAGTTCAGCATGAGATGGATGGTGCTGCTGCACGGGACCCGTTAGATTAAGCAGCCGGCGGCAGGGGATTAAGTCAACCTGCCGCCGGATGTTTACGTCAAGCGATAAACTTCAAGGAGGTGCCGACATGCGAAAGATTTATGTCTTTGATACAACGCTGAGAGATGGAGAACAATCTCCTGGCGTGAATTTGAACACTCGGGAAAAGGTGGAAATTGCCCTTCAACTCGAAAAGTTGAAAATCGACCGCATGGAAGCAGGGTTTCCAGCGGCGTCACCCGGTGACCTTGCTGCTGTGAACGCTGTGGCACGCGCGGTTAAGGACGTCACGGTCATTGGATTGTCACGCTCCAGAGAGAGTGACATCGATGCGGTTCGCGAAGCGCTTCAGGGTGCACAGGATCCATGCATTCATGTATTCCTGGCCACTTCCCCGATTCACCGCAAGTTTAAGCTGCGGATGGAGAAGCAGCAGGTGCTGGAAACGGCCCAGGCCTCGATCCGTTATGCAAAGAAATACTTTTCCAAAGTGGAGTTTTCCCTGGAGGATGCCGGCCGGACGGAGCTGGATTTCATGGCTGAGGTTGTCGGCATGGCTGTGCGCGAAGGAGCCAATGTCGTGAACATTCCGGATACCGTGGGTTATTTGAATCCTTCGGAGTACGGGGCCATCTTCAAATACTTGAAGGAAAATGTTCCGGACATCGAGAAGGTGCAGCTGAGCGCGCATTGCCATAACGATCTGGGCATGGCGACGGCGAACACCCTTGCCGCCATTCTGAACGGGGCCGATCAGATCGAAGGAACGATCAACGGAATCGGTGAACGTGCAGGTAACACCGCGATTGAGGAAATTGCGATGGCGCTGGAGACGCGTTCCGAGTTTTTCGGAGCGAAGACGGGGCTGGTACTGACGGAAATCGCCCGCACGAGCCGCCTTGTGAGCAAGCTGACTGGTATGGTTGTACCGGGCAACAAAGCGATTGTCGGCGCGAACGCATTCGCTCATGAATCGGGCATTCATCAGGACGGCATGCTGAAAGAGAAGACGACCTACGAAATTATGACGCCGGAGTCCATCGGGCTCAAAGAAAGCAAGCTGGTGTTAGGCAAACACTCCGGCCGCCATGCTTTCCGGGAGAAGCTGCTGGATCTGGGTTATGAGCTGAGCGAAGAACAGGTGAATGATGCATTCGCCAAATTCAAAGTGCTGGCCGACAAGAAGAAGGAAGTATCCGATGAGGATCTGCTGGCTCTGCTGGAAGAGAAACTGATCGATACGCCGGAAGTGTTCAAGCTGGAAACAATCTTTGTTGCTTACGGCAATGAATCTACGCCGACGGCGCGGGTTCGTATTGCGACTGCGGAGCAGACGATTGAGGGAGAGGCCGAGGGCAACGGTTCCGTGGACGCGATCTATAACGCGATCGACAAGGTGACCGGAGAAGAGGTTACGCTTGCGGATTATTCCATCAAGTCGGTTACGCATGGCAAGGATGCTCAAGGCGAGGTGCATGTGGTGCTGTCGCAGAACGACGTGGCAGCACAAGGCCGCGGCTTGAGCACGGACATTTTGGAGGCGAGTGCAAGAGCTTACGTGGATGCGGTTAACGTCCTGATCGAGAAACGCAAAACGTTTAGCCAGCGCGAGCGCGCTACACTGTAATCCATACTTGGCGTGATGGGAGCTCTGATTGTAGTGTGAGCGATGAAGGAGCATACCATGATAAAGAGGGGCCGCTGTTGAAGCGGCTCCTCTTTTAATTGTTTTATTAAACTGTTGGGCAGACGTGTAATGCTGGTATCAAAACACTTGCACCGAGCCTTAACGCCTCATAGCAGTGCGCCGATACCGGCTTGATGCAGCTGATCAACGAGATAAGACAGAGTTTTATTTGGGCATCGAAGCGGAATCCGAACCTTACCAGGCGTAGGCCTGCGGAGCGGCGCCGCCCGGACCCGGGAAGATTTCATCCAGACGCTTCATCACGGATTCATCGAGTTCAATCTCAAGTGCGCCCAGAGAGCTTTCGAATTGCTCCAACGTGCGCGGCCCGATAATCGGTCCCGTAACCGCGGGGTTCTTAAGCACCCAGGCAAGGGCGACATTGTCCTGCGGTTCGCCCAGCTCCTGGCAGAGTGCCGCGAACTGTTCCAACTGCGAACGATACTTCTCCACGCGTTCCGCGTTGCCTCCGCTGCGCGTGCCTTCTATTTTCTTAAGCGCATTGCGTCCCAGCAGCCCGCCGTCCAGCGGACTCCATGGAATAACGCCGAGTCCGAGCTTCTGTGAAGCGGGAAGCACTTCGAGTTCCGGCAATCGGCAAGTTAGACTGTATTTATGCTGCTCGGAAACCAAGCCGAGTAAGTGTCGGCTCTGAGCTACGGCTTGTGCAACCGCAATCTGCCAGCCCGCAAAGTTACTGGATCCGACATACCCGATTTTTCCTTGATGAACCGCAACCTCAAAAGCCCCCCATAGCTCGTCCCATGTGACAGAAGGATCCACGTGATGCATTTGGTACAACTCGATATGATCTGTCTGCAGACGCTTTAACGATGCTTCCAGATGACGGCGCAGTTTATAGCTTGATAGTCCGGCTTCATTGTTGGGGCCATCCAGAGGATCACTCATGGAGCCGTAGAATTTGGTAGCCAAAACGACGTTCTCGCGGCGGCCCCCGCCTTGATTAAACCAGCGTCCGATAATAGTTTCAGTCAGCCCGGAGTTCTCGCCCCAGCCGTAGACATTGGCCGTATCGAAGAAATTGACGCCGGCGTCAAGCGCTGCATCCATGATGCGGAAGGCTTCCTTTTCATCCGTGGCAGGACCGAAATTCATCGTCCCCAGACACAAACGACTTACTTTCATACCGGATTTACCTAGAGCAGTGTACTGCATAATCAATGATCACTCCTTGGTCGTTTAGGGTATAAGACAAATTCACCCCTATTGTAGCGTATTGGCAGAAAAATGTAACTAATGACGTGGGAGAACTTAATTTCAAAGAAGCAAGAAGTAGAAACAAGCAGCAAATCAAGCAGCAGGAGCAAGAAACAAGTAGCAGACAAGCAGAAAAAAGAAAGTCTAGGAGTAAAAGAGCTCCCAACAAGATGTTACCTTGAAGAGCCGCCCCATGCTTTATGCATAGGGCGGCTCTTCAAATTCCCACAACCCTTGTGGTCAGGGAGATTCGCTCTTCTCCATTGAGCCTGCTAATCCGTTCGGCTTCGAAGCAGCGGAGAGGACGAATCGATTCCGGAAAAGCGAAGCGGTCGCCTTTGGAGCCGAATTTCAACCCCTAAAATACACTCCAGAAATTCGGCGACAACAGCGATTGGAGGAACGATACGTACTCGGAGCCTCCACACCAGGCCTGACCTCGAAGCAACGGCCATCAGAAACCTCTCCTCATGACTTTCGCTCACGACTTTCGCTCACGACTTTCGCTCACGACTTTCGCTCACGACTTTCGCTCATGACCTTCTCTCATAGCCTTCTCTCAGGACTTCCCCCCAGGAACTCCCCCGAAAGCAGCTCCAGCTCAAAAGCGCTCCGCCACCAAAGCGCATCTCTCTGATCACATTCCCCTACTTATAGGCAAAACGAATTAAGTTCATAGTTTCTATATCTTGGTCAATCGAGGGGGAAGTATGTTACAACAGTAACTAGATGATTAAATACGACCAGTGTATATATAAATAAGGAGTGACGAAGAATGGCAGAAACGAAAAAAATCGCGGTAATTGCCGGAGACGGCATCGGCCCTGAGGTAGTGGCGGAAGCAGAGAAGATCATTAAACGTACCGAAGAGGTGTTCGGATATTCATTTACGACGGAACATGCGCTGTTTGGCGGCATTGCCATTGACGAGAAAGGGACGCCGCTGCCAGAAGAAACGCTGAATGTATGTAAAAGTGCTGATGCTGTATTGCTGGGTGCGGTGGGCGGACCGAAATGGGACAACAATTCGAAGGAGCTTCGTCCGGAAACCGGATTGCTTGGCATCCGTAAAGAGCTTGGCCTGTTCTCCAACCTGCGTCCGGCTGTCATTTTCGATTGCTTGAAAGATGCTTCCACATTGAAGCCTGAAGTTCTGGAAGGTACCGACTTGATGGTCGTTCGTGAGCTGACAGGAGGCATATACTTCGGCGAGAAGTTCAGACGCGAAGGTGCTGGTGGGGAAGAAGCGGTAGATACCTGCGTATACAACACGGCGGAGGTAGAGCGGATCGTTCATCAAGCCTTCGAGATTGCACAGAAGCGCCGGAAGAAGCTGGCTTCTGTCGATAAAGCGAATGTGCTGGAAACGTCCCGCTTGTGGCGCGAAACGGTAAACCGCATCGCTCCTGAATATCCGGATGTGGAACTGGAGCATGTGCTGGTAGACAATTGCGCGATGCAGCTTCTGCGCCGTCCGTCCAGCTTTGACGTGATCGTAACCGAGAACATGTTCGGCGACATTCTAAGCGATGAAGCAGCGATGCTGACAGGTTCCATCGGCATGCTGGCATCCGCATCCATGGGCGAAGGAGCTTTCGGTCTGTACGAGCCGGTACACGGTTCGGCACCGGACATTGCCGGTCAAGGCTTGGCAAACCCAATCGCAACGATTCTTTCCGTAGCGCTGATGTACCGCCTCACCTTCGGCTATGAGGATGCGGCAGACGCAATTGAACGTGCAGTTGCCGAGGTGCTTGATGCCGGACATCGGACAGCAGACATTGCTGTGGATAAGGGCAAGGCGCTCAGCACGACTGAAATGGGCAATTTGATCGCCGCGGCTATCCGTTAATAGAGGAAACATTCGTTCAAAGAAACTCCTTATTTATAATAATTATAATAAAGTAACGTTTACAATCTTGACTTTGATTAGCCTCAATGATAACATTTCTATTAAATGTTCATAGGAACATAGCATGTAGAAAATACTCGTATTTTCTTACATATGTTAAGGAGGAATTCAATCATGGCAGAACGTTTGGTTGGTAAAGCGGCTCCTGATTTTACAATGGAAACTGTATCAGGAGACGGTAAAGATTTTGGTAAAGTAAGCCTGTCCGACTACCGCGGCAAATGGCTCGTATTCTTCTTCTATCCGCTTGATTTCACTTTTGTATGTCCAACTGAAATCACGGCTCTCAGCGATGCTTACGATCAATTCAAAGCATTGGATACTGAAATTCTGGGTGTAAGTGTTGACTCTATCCACAGCCACAAAGCTTGGATCAACACAGCTAAAGAAGCTAATGGTCTGGGAGCATTGAACTTCCCACTGGCTTCCGACATCACCAAAAATGTAGCAAGAGACTACGGTGTTCTGATCGAAGAAGAAGGCGTTGCTCTGCGCGGCTTGTACATCATCGATCCAGAAGGCGAATTGAAATATCAAGTTGTTAACCATAACGACGTAGGCCGCAGTGTAGAAGAAACGCTTCGCGTTCTTCAAGCACTTCAATCCGGCGGATTGTGCGCTATGAACTGGAAACCAGGCGACAGCAACCTGTAATTCCATTTCGTTAAAGAAGTGAAGGCAACCCTCATTATCTGACATTATGTGCAGGTAATGGGGGTTTTTTCACCTCTGTTTTTATTGGATGAAATCGGGGAAGACTCTTGTTTAGAGAACCGCTCTTGCGTTGATATATAATAAATATATAGGCTTACAGACTTAAGCCTGGGGAATAGTTCCTAAATTTTTAATCGAGGTTTTTTTCATGAAGGAATTAGCGGGAGTGAAAGCGAATACAATATTTTGAAACGGTTGAGAATCCACAAAAGGAGGGTGAACGATATGAGTTTTTGCTGTGGGGCTAGTATGATGGGTACAAAGGGTACACTGAAGCATTATCGCACTCAAGTACATAATGTTCCCCTGCTGTCTTGTCCGGTCTGCCATCGCGTTGAAGTACATCATCGGGTTGAGAATGAGTATGAAATATTAGCCGAATATGCCCATGGTGACGGAGCATCCCAGGTGGATTTTCAGGATTATGTGATGGAAGATGAGGACGCGATTTTTGAGAATGTTGTCAACCGGGAGTCGGAGGATCCGCTAACGGTGGTTCAGAGTCAGATTGATATGTCGTTAGATCTCCTGGTGGTTGCCAAATGGATGGAGGATGAGAAGTGGCAGGGCGAACTGAAAAGACGACTTGCCGTGATGAGTCAGCGCAGGCTCCGACTCCAGAAGCAACCTTAACAGGAATTAATAAAGCCTCGTGAATATTCGGGGCTTTTTTAATGTTTCAAATGGAATCAAAGGGGGTAATAATTATATTAGTTGTTTGGGAATAGGTGTTAGATACAATACATAGACAGAAAAACATAAGAACTAAAGATGGTATTTTTATGCAATTTCCCATTTTTCGACAGGATTTCTGATTGACGTTTCTTTGTCTCGATGACTATCATGGAAGGAAGCAGATTCGGGCTGCTTCTGATTCAAAGGCGGACAAGCTGATTATTGCAAGGTTTTTTGTCGGTTTGGTGAGTTCAACTTTTCAAGAAAAGGGGGAGCCATCTTGTTGAGTCAAATCCGTGAATCTGAGCTGCAGGCTATTCGTTCTTTTCATTCCAGCCAGCTTATTAGGAACAAGTATGAGAACATACTGGAGAATCTCGACAGCGGGATCATCCTCTTTGATAGTGACGGTGTGTTGGCATTTGTTAATGTACAGATGGCAAAATTATTAGGTGTATCCCGTAAATCGCTGACTGGCTGTACGCTGACCCAACTGTTGCGTCATCCCCAGCTATCCAAATTTAAGAAGAGAAAAATACTTCGCATTTTTCGGGAAACGGTATTCCATCGCAAGAGATTTCATGAACTGGTTGATGAATATGGCAGATCGTGGCTGATCACGATGACTTATGGGGACCAGATGGAAGGCGATTTTCTGATCAGCGTGAAGGATGTATCCGACTTCAAACGAATTGAGCAAACCGCTTATCAGAACGATAAGCTGGCCATGCTGGGAAAGATCTCGGCCTCCATTGCCCATGAGATACGCAACCCGCTCACCTCCATCCGTGGCTTCATCCAACTGCTTCGTCCGCATCTCGTAAGTTTAGGTAAGGACGAGTATGCCAGAATTATCCTTACGGAGATCGATCGTGCGAATGATATTATATATGAATTTCTAAATTCCTCCAAACCCTCTGCTCCAGAAACCAAGATTGTGTCCGTATCCTCTTTATTGAAGGAAGTCGTTCTACTAACTGAAAGTGAAGCCTTAATGAAGGGATGCCAGATTATTCTGCATACTGATAAGACCCCACCTGCGTTTATTTCCGTGGATGTGAAGCAGATCAAACAGGTGATTCTGAATATTATTAAAAATGCCCTGGATGCGATTAATGAGCATCATGATGAGAATATCACCGGAGTGATTGATATTTCCGCCCGCGATACGGGGAAACATATCAACATCTGCATTTCAGATAACGGCAGCGGCATGGATCAGAATACATTGAACCATCTATTCAATCCATTCTTCACGACGAAAGAGAGCGGAACGGGGCTGGGATTATCCGTGAGTTACAGTATTATTAGAAATCATGGTGGCTCGATTGCCGTGGATAGTCAGGTTGGTAGCGGGACGGAGTTTGTAATTACATTTCCCAAGTTGGACGTTTCGGAAGTATAAGAATGTACGATACATGCCTGAAATAAATACGAGAGCAGCTGTTCCGATGGAATGGCTTTTTCTTTTTTAGGAGGAGAAGAACGCATGCAGTGGACATTACAATTGATTGATGTGGCCACATTGACAGGTGCTGTCGTTTCGGCTCTTGGGGATATAGCCACTGGGTCCGTAACTAAGGATGGGACCTTTTTGCAAGAGCTTATTACCTCCTCTCGGAGGGCCGGCGAAAAAATATGGCCACTTCCATCCTATCCGGAGTTCTGGTATAAATTGAAGCGCTTGTTATGAAATGAAGAGTCAGTGGGAGTCCCATATCCCTTTGAAAAACGTCCGTCCTTTGGACGTTTTTGCTTTACTTTTCAACCGGGATTCAAGTATGATGAAGAGAAAAATTGCCGAGAGGAGAGTTTAGCTTAGAATGATTAAGAGTAGTCAGACAAAGATTGTAGACTGTACCATTCGCGATGGCGGACTGGTCAATAATTGGGATTTTAGTGTGGAATTCGTACAAAATTTATATGCGGGCCTGAATGAGGCTGGCGTGGACTATATGGAAATCGGTTATAAAAATTCGCCTAAACTGCTGAAAGGCGCTGATCAGGCGGGCCCTTGGCGTTTTCTGGATGATGAATTCCTCAGAGAAGTGATTCCTCATAAAGGCAAGACCAAACTGTCCGCCCTTGTAGACATCGGCCGTGTGGATGAAGACGATATTTTGCCGCGCGAGGAAAGCTTGCTGGATCTCATCCGTGTCGCTTGTTACATCAAAGACGTGGATAAGGCGCTTGCGCTGGTTCAGACCTTCCATGATCGTGGTTACGAGACTACGCTGAACATTATGGCTCTCTCCAACGTGATGGAGAACGAGCTGCTGGAAGCTTTTGAGCTGATCAAGGAGAGCGTCGTGGATGTGGTGTACATCGTCGATTCTTACGGAAGCCTTGATCATAAAGATGTGGAATACCTTGTAAATAAGTTCAAGACCCATCTGCCGAACAAACGTCTGGGCGTTCATACCCATAACAACATGCAGCTGGCGTTCTCCAACACGCTGGTCGCTGCAGATCTTGGTGTTGAGCTCCTGGATGCATCCGTGTACGGGATGGGACGTGCGGCGGGCAACTGTCCGACCGAGCTTCTGGTTACCCATCTGAAAGGCACGAAGTATGAGCTGCGACCGGTACTGGATATTATCGAGCGCTACATGATCCCTCTTCGCGAAAAAGAAGAGTGGGGTTATATTATGCCTTACATGATTACAGGCACCCTGGACGAACATCCACGCTCCGCCATGGCACTCCGTGCTTCAGAGGATAAAGACAAAATAGTGGATTTTTATGATAAATTGACGACACCGGAAGTGACATTCGACAAAAAATAGGCAAGGTGCTTTTACAGCCCTCATATCAGGTCAAGGTAAAGCAGCATCCTTCCCTCCCGGGAAGGATGCTGCTTGCTTTAATATACGGACGATCCATTTTCCATAAAATACATGTTGAAATTATATGTTCGACATGGTATATTTATTTTTGTCTTCAAAAGACGCCATCTTCATTATCGGGACGTAGCTCAGCTTGGTAGAGCACCTGGTTTGGGACCAGGGGGTCGCATGTTCAAATCGTGTCGTCCCGATTCGCTTATGAATTAGGGCCTCGCAAAAGTAATCGAAATATGCTCCGAAGCATAGCGTCGCTTTTGTAGGTATATGTGCGGGTGTAGTTCAATGGTAGAACTCCAGCCTTCCAAGCTGGTAGCGTGGGTTCGATTCCCATCACCCGCTTATAGTTAGAACGAAAACCCTTGGTGACAAGGGTTTTTTGTTTGCGGAAATCCGAATTTACGAACTTTCGATTTCCCGTTCGATTCCTATAACAAGCACCATACATACAAAAAAGTCCTTGAAAGAACAAGGGCTTTTTTTGCTGTAACGATGCTCTTATCTAACCGAAGCTTGATGGGCTGCCGGTAGAGCGCTGCCAATGCCCCCGCATGAAGGGCTAGCGACTTAATATGCTGCAAAAGTACAGTTTTTTACCGCGTTGGCGGGGAATTTCGGGAGAATTCTAACGATTGCTTTGTCATAAAAAAGGTGGTACACTCTCATTAAACAGTGTTTAAAACAATATTTAAAACAATGTTTAAAACAATGTTTAATAAATTGTTTGCATCAGGATAGATAGGGAGGGGTTCGATGGCATCGCCAGACCACAGCAATGACACCAAAGAGAAAATTTTGCAGACGACACTAGACGTAATCAAGCGGGAAGGATTCGACAGTGTTACGATTCGCAAGATTGCTTCCCGTTCCGACGCCAACATCGCGCTTGTCAATTACTATTTTGGCTCGAAAGACAAGCTGATCAACGAGGCGATCAAGGGATTGCTGATCGGCTTCCGGGATACATTCGATGTGTTCGATCACGTGTCTGTGCCACCGAAGGAGCGATTGAAATTATTTTTAACCCGTTACGTTCAGGTCATTCAGCAATATCCGGAGCTGGTGCTGCACACGATAGCGGCCGGCTCGGCGATGTTCGCGTCTCAACATGAGTATGGGGAATTTTTGCAAGCAACTGGATTTCATAAGCTTCAAAAGGTGTTTACAGAGATCACGGGGGAGGAACGGCCGGACTCGTTAATGATGATGGTTACGCAAATTTTCGGCGCCATTTTTCTCCCTGCATTAATGAAGCCGCTGCTCGAATCCGGAGCCGGGGTCAAGCCTGCTCCCATCGACCGGCAAATCGATTTTTTGTTTGAGCGCTATTTTCCTGAACATGGAGAAGCAAAGGAGCGAGGAAAATGAAATTTCTAAGAGATTATTGGCAGGATCTGGGCATCGCTGTCGCCTTCTTTGTATGCATTGGATTGTTGGTCAATGGGGATCGCATGCCGGAAATCGAAACCATTTTATGGCTCAGCTTTGTGGCGATATTGGTGCATCAATTCGAAGAATATCGGTGGCCGGGGTATTTCGGAGGGCTGTTTAACGGCGTCATTTTTCGAAGCGAGCATCCGGAACGCTATCCGCTGAATACGCAGTCTGCTATGATCATCAACCTCGGCATCGCTTATCTGTTTTACCTTCTTCCCGTGTTTGTCCCGCATCTCATCTGGCTTGGTCTTGCCCCCGTCTTCATGGGCTTTTTCCAATTTATTTGGCACGGCATATTTGCCAACATCAAAGCAAAAACGATATACAATCCCGGCTTGGGCGCCGTCCTGCTGTTTCATTTTCCGATCGGCGGCTGGTATATCTATCATATCGTTAGTTACAATCTGGCAAGTGCGTGGGATTGGATTTTGGGCTCGGTTTATTTTGTTATCGCCGCGTATATCTTCATCATCAAGGGGAATATGTGGCTGAAGGACGAACACACGCCGTATTCGTTTTCTCCGAAGCAGCTAGGCCCTTATAACGTGTCTCCGAACACGGTATGGGTCGACGACGAAATATAGGAGCGACATTAGGCCCCTGCAAAGATCGGTCATCTAGAAGGTTGACGGCGGTGTTGACCGACAAGGGCGAGATGAGTTTACCCCTTTTACAAGCGCAGAATATCTGTTATAATGACCATAATTTCATTCCAAGAATGCGAGGTAACCCAGTCCAATGAAGTAAGACACCCTTTTCTCTAAACAACTGCATGTGGTTTTGCAGGCGTTTCTCTACGGCGGTAGAGGGAGAGATTTGGCGTGTCTGAACAATGTGACTGGGGTACCTCTTTTTGTTATGTCGAAACGGTACTCTTATGAAAGACAATCACATATACGGAACGGATTTGCAGCTTCCGCTAACGGCGAGGTTATTGAGCTTCATCTCAATGACAGTCAAGGCTGGACTGGAATGAACAGCCGAAGTTAGTGTCGGTCGTGCGAATTCGTCCCGTTAATTCAGACCAAACCCATACCTCTCTTTATAACATCCGCCGCAGGCCATCGCTTGCGGTTTTTTAGTTTTTTCAAAGAGAGAGGATGAAGCGATATGACCATGATTCTAAAAGCGAAAGATATAAGTATGGAGCTCCAAGGAAGGCCGCTGTTTGAAGGTATTCAGCTGGAGGTGGCGGAAGGAGAACGGATTGCGCTGTACGGGCGCAACGGTACCGGCAAAACCACGCTTCTCTCGATTCTGGCCGGCGAGCTCGAACCGACCTCGGGCGTTGTGGAGACGATTCTCCCGCGGGAGCGCTGGGGCTGGCTCAGGCAGCAGGATGAGCCGAACGAAGTCGATATGAGTGCAATTGATACGGTGCGCAGCCGCAGTCATCCTTCATTATGGCAGCTGAAGCTTCAGCTTGCCGGAGTGGAGCAGCGAATGAATGGCGGCAGCCCTGCAGAAATGGAACCATTGCTTGAGCAATATGGCAATCTGCTGGAGCGTTACGAGTCCCAGAACGGTTTCCAGTGGGAAACCGAGGTGGAGAAAGCGATGACGATGCTGGGCATCGGGCCGGAGGTGTGGCCTGTATCCTACCGCGAGCTGAGCGGAGGCCAGAAGACGAAGGTCATGCTGTCAGGGCTCCTTGTATCGGCACCGAAATTTTTACTGCTCGACGAGCCCACGAACCATCTGGACAGTGACAGCTTGGTCTGGCTGGAGCAGTGGCTGGTATCGTCCTATAAAGGCACTGTGTTGTTTGTTTCCCATGACAGGGAATTCATCGACCGGGTAGCAACCTCTGTATGTGAGCTGACCTCGGAGGAACTCCGGCGTTACCGGGGAGGATATACGGATTATCGCCGTGAAAAAGAGCGGGAGCTGCGCGAACAGGAGACACTTTACCGGAAGCAGGAGCTGGCTCGCAAAGCGCTGGAGGAATCGATCCGAAGATACGAGGAGTGGTTCCATAAAGCGCATAACGCGGCCGGGGACGTAAGTGACGTCAAGATCACCGCCAGCTTTTACAAGGCCAAGGCCAAGAAGAACATTTCAAGATATCATGCCAAGGAAAAAGCGCTGGAACGGCTGGAAGCAGAGCGGGTGGATAAACCGCGAAACGGTCCTAAGCTGAACATGGAGCTGGAAGGGGAAGCTTTCGGCGGCCGTACTCTTGTCCAAGTGAAGGACATCTGTTTTGGCTACGAAGATCAACCGCTTTTTAATAAGCTCACCTTCTATCTGAACCGCGGCGACCGGTTGGCCGTAAGAGGCCCTAACGGGAGCGGGAAAACAACACTGCTCAAGCTGCTGCTGGGCGACATCGAACCGCAGGAGGGCCGAATTACCCGAAATCCTTCCGTTAAGATCGGTTATTTCTCACAGGAGCTTGAGGGGTTAGAACCCGAAACCACGCTGCTGGACAGTCTGCTCGTCATTCCGGGAATGACGGAGAGCCGTGCGCGTACCTTGCTGGGCTCGTTCCTCTTCAGGCGGGACGATGTGTTTAAGAAGATGGGGCAACTGAGCATGGGGGAGAAGTGCAGAACGGCTTTTCTCAAGCTGTATTTCAGCGGGGCGCACCTGCTCGTGTTGGATGAACCCTCGAATTACCTGGATGTGGATACCCGAGAGGTGATTGAACGAGTGCTCGTGAGCTTTCCGGGTGCGATTGCGCTCGTATCCCACGACCGGTATCTGGTGCGCAAAATCGCGAACCGGCTGCTCACGCTGAAGCCTGGGGAAGCTCCGGTTTGGTTTGAGGGAAGTGTGGATGAGGAGGAGGAACAGGCCTCGCGGACCGGCGTGATCAGGGGGAATACGGAGAAGGACAATCGGCGAATGGAGCTCGAATATCGGATTCAGGAATTACTGGGCTTATCAGCCGAAGATTTTGAAGCCGGGGACGAGGTGAGCTGGCTTGCCGAGATCAGGGAGCTCCGGGCTGAGCTGACCAGGCTTCAGTCGGAATAAGATCAGGGATCACGATTAAAATCAGTCAGATGGGGTTAAAATGGGGAAATGAAACTTGCCATATCCCGAAAGGTTGCATATAATAAACCCTATATATTTGCATATGTAATAAATGCGTGGATGGAGAAAAGTAGCTAGTGCCTCTTTACAGGGAAGGGATGCCGTGGATTGAGAGTGTCCCTATAGAAACAGGCTAGTGAAGTTCGCTCCGGAGCAGTTCCTTGAACACGGCATGCAGCCGGTCAGTAGGGGATAACGGGTCCGATTCGTTACGTCGGTCAAGTGAGCATGATGATGCATACTCAGGGCCTAAGGCTTTTTCCCGCCTTGGTTAGGGTATGATGCATGTTAACAAGGGTGGTACCACGGTCTCTTCGTCCCTTTTCGGGAGGAGAGGCCTTTTTTGTTTTCAGTACAATGATGGAGTTTACAAAGGGGTGTGCGAATAGCCATGAAGGAAAAATTAGAAGCATTGAAGCAGGAAGCATTGGCGCAATTGCAGGATGTTACCGATCCGCAGCAGCTGAATGATTTGCGGGTGAAATACCTTGGCAAAAAAGGTGCTTTGACGGAAATCCTGCGCGGAATGGGAGCGCTGAGCGCAGAAGAGCGTCCCGTTATCGGCCAGGTGGCCAATGACGTTCGGGGCGCGATCGAGGAAGTCATCTCCGGCAAGCAGGAAGCGTTCCTGCAGCAGGAAACCGAAGAGCGCCTGCGTGCAGAGAAGGTGGACGTAACCCTTCCGGGGCGCAAGCTCAGCCAAGGCGCGGTTCATCCTTTGAGCAAGGTGATCCAGGATATCGAGGATATTTTCATCGGGATGGGTTATCAGGTAGCGGAAGGCCCCGAGGTGGAAACGGACTACTTTAACTTCGAAGCGCTGAATCTGCCGAAGAATCACCCGGCACGCGACATGCAGGATTCCTTCTATTTGACGGAAGATCTGCTGATGCGTACTCAGACATCCCCGGTGCAAGCCCGGACGATGCTGTCGATGAATGGAAAAGCACCTGTCAAAATCATCTGCCCGGGTCGTGTATTCCGCCGGGACGACGATGATGCGACGCATTCGTTCCAGTTCCATCAAATCGAGGGCTTGGTCATCGGCGAGAACATTCGCATGAGTGATCTGAAAGGGACGCTGCTGCAATTCGTGCAGGAGATGTTCGGCGATAACACGCAGATCCGTCTGCGTCCAAGCTTCTTCCCGTTCACGGAGCCGAGCGCGGAAGTGGACGTATCCTGTGTAAGATGCGGCGGCAGTGGCTGCCGTGTATGCAAGCAAACAGGCTGGCTTGAGATTTTAGGCTGCGGCATGGTTCATCCGAAGGTGCTTGAAATGGGCGGTTATGACCCTGAGAAGTACAGCGGTTTTGCTTTCGGTATGGGGGTTGAACGGATTGCGATGCTGAAATACGGTGTGGATGACATCCGTCACTTCTTCAACAACGATACAGCATTCTTGAATCAGTTCACGCGGATCTAATTTTAACGATAAAGGGAAGTGAATAGACAATGAGAGTTTCAACCGATTGGTTGTCCGATTATATTTCGCTCGAAGGCGTAACCTCAGAGGATTTGGCGAGCCGCATTACTTCGGCTGGTATTGAAATCGATGTGATCGAGAAACGGAATCAAGGCATTAACAAAGTGGTCGTAGGCTACGTCAAGAGTAAGGAGAAGCATCCTGACGCAGACAAGCTAAATGTATGTATCGTGGATGCGGGTCAGGAGGAAGATCTCCAGATCGTGTGCGGAGCCAAAAATGTGGATGCTGGCCAGAAGGTGCCGGTGGCGCTTGTTGGCGCGAAGCTGCCTGGCGGTATGGATATCAAGAAGGCCAAGCTGCGCGGCGTGCTCTCCCAAGGCATGATCTGCTCGGCGAAGGAACTGGGCATGAATGGCAAACTGCTGCCTAAAGAATTGCAGGAAGGGATTCTGGTCCTTCCGGCTGATACGGAAATCGGCAAACCAATTGAAGATGTGCTGGGTCTGAACGATGAAATTTTGGAGCTGGATCTGACGCCGAACCGCTCCGACTGTCTCAGCATGCTGGGAGCAGCTTACGAAGTGAGCGCCATTCTGGGGCGCGAGCTGAGTCTTCCGAACCCGGAGAAGGAAATTCTGGAGGTTCAAGATGCAGCAGCCGATCATATCTCGGTTACGATCGGTGCTGATGAGCAGTGCAGCCATTACGCGGCACGTTATATTACCGGGGTCAAGATCGGTCCTTCTCCGCTGTGGATGCAGAACCGGTTGATGGCAGCGGGCGTGCGCCCGATCAGTAATATCGTGGACATTACGAACTATGTGATGCTGGAATATGGCCAACCGCTGCACGCTTTTGATGCAGATCAGCTAAAGGATGGCGCGGTCCATGTGCGTATGGCTGAAGCTGACGAAACGATGGTGACGCTGGACGACGCGGAGCGTCGCCTGGAGCCGCATATGCTGGTGATTACAGCAGGGGGCAAGCCGGTAGCCTTGGCTGGCGTTATGGGCGGCCTGGACTCCGAAGTAACGGACAGCACGGTGAATATTTTCCTGGAGTCGGCTAAGTTCGATGGCGGTACCGTTCGCAAAACATCCCGTCAACTGGGACTGCGTTCGGAGGCAAGCTCCCGCTTCGAGAAGGAAGTGGATCCTGCCGCAGTTATTCCTGCACTGAACCGTGCAGCGGCATTGATGGCGAAATATGCCGGCGGCGCTGTCCATCAGGGAATCGTAGAAGCAGGCAGTGCGGACACCGAGCCTACCGTGATTACGTTGTCGCTGGAGAAGCTCAATCGTTATCTGGGTACGGAGCTGTCTCTGCTTGAGGTAAAAACGATCTTCGCCCGATTGCATTTCCCTTGCGGAGATGCGGGTCAAGGAATGGTGGATGTTCAGGTGCCGTCCCGCCGCGGCGATATCGTGCTTGACGTAGACCTCATTGAAGAGGTGGCCCGTCTGTATGGATACGACAATATCCCGACAACGGCGATTGAAGGTCCAACGACACCGGGTTCATTGACCATCGCACAGGCCATCCGCCGCTCGCTTCGCCGTTTACTCACGCATAGCGGATTTCAGGAGGTTCTGGGGTATTCCTTCATCCATCCGCAGCAAGCGGAAATGTTCACCTCTCTGTCGTCAGATGGCACGGCTGTTAAGCTGGCCATGCCAATGAGCGAGGACCGCAGCGTCCTTCGCACCAGCCTGCTTCCGCAGCTGCTGGATATCGCGGTGTACAACCATAACCGGAAACAGCCGGACTTGGCCCTGTTTGAAATAGGGAACCTGTTCCATACGCATGAGAAGACGTTGACGAAGCAGCCGCTGGAACGCCCGGTTCTCGGGTTGCTGCTGACGGGACGCAAAGGCAGCAAGCAATGGAATGTTCAGCCGGCCAAGGTCGATTTCTTCGATTTGAAGGGGGCGCTCGAAACGGTGCTCGACTACCTTGGAATTCGCGCAGAAGAGATCACTTACGAGGCCAACGGACCGGAGGGCTTCCACCCGGGACGTTCCGCTTCCGTATATGCGGGTCAAGGCGAGAACAAGCAGCTGTTAGGTGTACTTGGACAAATTCATCCGAAGACGCAGCAGGAGCTGGATTTGGAAGATACCTATGCCGCCGAGATTCTCCTTAAGCCGCTGTATGATCTGACTAACGCCCGCGTCGTTTACCGCGATTTGCCTAGATTCCCGGGTATGGAACGTGATCTTGCCATCGTGGTGAATGAGGAGGTTGAAGCCGGCTCCCTGATTCAAGTGATCAAGGAGAATGCAGGTGAGCTTCTGCAGCAGATTCAGGTATTTGACGTTTTCACAGGCAGCAAGCTTGGAGAGGGTAAGAAGAGTGTTGCCATCTCCATGACGTACCGTCATCAGGAACGGACGCTGACCGATGAAGAGGTTGCAAGCGTCACGGAAAAAGCAGTTGCTGCCCTTCAGCAAACTTTTGGCGCGGAATTAAGAAAATAGCAGGAATTGTGAACGTCCGCATCGAATCCATTACATCAGGGATTCGATGCGGGCTTTTTTGCTCTAAATTGAACTGGGATTTGCATCGGGACGCCCGCAGGGTACATAATTATAAGCACAAAACTGTGTTATCATATACCAAACTTCGGTCTGTTTTCTTGAGGTTCGTCTACAGACGCTATCTCATATATAATGAATGTAGAGAATAGACCATTTCAGACATCATAGAATCTACACATAATAGAAGGAGGGCACAATTTTGACTACATCGGACCGTAAAAGCGTTACCGTAGACATCTACGGAACTTCCTATAAACTCGTTGGCAGTAGCAGTGATTATACCAGACAGGTAGCGAACTATGTAGATGACCGCATGCGCACCATATCCAAGGCGCACTCTCGATTGGATACCCCGCGCATTGCCGTCCTAGCTGCAGTACATATGGCTGAAGAAGCTTTGCAGAAGCTGGAGTTTCAGAATGAGGCCAAGCAGATGACGGCCGAGCGAAATGAACTGCGCACGGAGCTTGCCAAGGTGCAAGGACTTCAAATCGAGCAGCAGGAGAGACATCGTCAGCAGATGGAGCAGCTGGAGCGCGAGCTGGCGGAGCAAACAACGCTGGCTGAGGAATACAGGAAGTCCAAGGAGAATCTAACCGCGGAGTCAGAGCGTACGAAGGAATTGCTCCAGAAGGAATCCGACCGCGTGGCGGAACTGCTGAAGGAGAAACAGCAGCTTGAAGCACGTCTTAAGGAGCAGCGCGAGAAGCTGGAGAGCGGCCATAAGCAGTCTATTGAAGATATGAAACGCCGCTATGAAGGGCAAATTTCGCAGCTGACGCTCACTCATAAGCAGGCTATCGAGAAGCTGGAACAGAGTCAACGGACCTCTGCGAAGCAGGCCGAAGAGAAGCTGGCTGAGCAATTGAAGAAACAGGAGAGCACCTATAAACAAGAGGCCCTCCTGAAGGAGCAGCAGCACTCGAAGACCGTGCACGATATGGAGCAGAAGTATACGAAGACGGTGCAGGATATGGAACAGAAGAACACGAAGACCGTGCAGGATATGGAGCAAAAGCATACAAGTACCGTCCAGGAGCTGGAGAAGCAGCTTGCCGAGCAGCGAACACGCGGAGGGCAGCTCCAATCACGTTTGTCGTCCGCGGAGAAGGAACTGGGTGCTGTAAAAGCAGAATCGGACAAGCTGAAGGAAGCGCTCCAGTCGTCCAGACAGCAAGCCGAGGCCTCTTCGCAGGAATTGCGTTCCTTCCGTACGAAGGTGGAAGGGCTGACGAAGGAGCTCGAGGGCCTGAAGCAGGAATCCGCCAAGTCGGAGGAAGAGCGCCGTCGTCTGCAGAAACTTGTGGTGGATGCGAATCAGACCTCCCGCAAGCAGCAGGAAGAGCTGCAGCGTCTAAGCAGCGAGCTTCAATCCTGGCGCACGCTGGCTGATCAGCGCAAAGAGGAAACCGGTGAGCTGGAGATGAGAATTGTCGAGCTTATGGAAGCGAACGAGAGCCTGGAAGAAGGAATGAAGGGACTTCAGGATGAGATCCAGGTCATGAAAGACGAAGCTGACCGGAGCATGTCCGAGCGTAGAAGTGCCCAAGAGGAATTGAAGGAACTGCAACTTCGCCATGAAGAGCTGGAGAAGCTCACGAAGGAAGCGGGAGTCCGAGAGGAAGAGACCAGCAAACTGTACGCTATGCTGGAAGAAGAATACGATACGGTGTCGAATCAGCTGGATGAGCTTCGCAAGAAGGCGGCTGCCAGTGAAGAGCGCGCACGTGAACTCGCCGAGCAGCTGAGAGATTCAGGGGAACGCGCCGTTCAGTGGCAGGAGCAATACCAGCAAGGGATAGCGGAACGGGAACAGCTTGCCGATGACAGCGAGAAACTGGCCGCAGAGCGTGATGAGTGGAAACGAACCAAGCTTGCTCTCGAAGAAGAGCTCCAGTCCTGGCAGCAGGAAATTGCATCCGCGCGCCAAGCCTGTGAACGTCTGGAAGACGAGAAAAGTGAAGCGGCACAGCAGTATTCCGATTTAGGTGAACAGTATGAGCTGGTCATGCACCAATATCGTCTGCTTCAGGCAGAACAGGAATTGAGGGCGGAGCAATCTGCGCAGCTTGAAGAAGAACACCGTAAGCTGAAGGAAGAGTATGCGAAGCTCCAAGTTGAATATAATGAGTGGATCGAGTTGATTGAGCAGGATCAGCGTTAGGCCATGGCGAAGATGTGAACCTGAAAAAACCTCCGGATTAGACAGAGGATACTCTGGCGATCCGGAGGTTTATTTTCGTGAGGAAGATCTACTATTCTTCGACGATAAGTTTGGATATCATTTTGCTGTGACCCGCTCCGCACATAATGGAACACGAAACTTCGAATTCTCCCGTTTCATCTGGCGTAACGACAGTTGAGTTGTTTTTACGGTCGAGCTGCAGTCCGAGTGCAGGAATCATAACGCCGTGGTTGCCGTCTTCGTTCTCGTAAGTAATCTTGACAGGCACACCTTTCTTGAGACGATATTCCTCTTGGTCGAATTGGAAATTGGTGCCCTTAATCACGAGTTCAGCTTCCGGTGCTACACCAGTATCCGAGATCGCTGAATCTCCCTGGGACTCTTTCTGGTCTCCACCGCAGGCAGCCAATACAAATAGGAGCATACATGAAACAAGTAAAGCAATGCCTTTTTTCACTGAAATCTCTCCTGACTATGAAATAATTGTGAAATATAATTTCCAATCTTTATGATAGCGCAGAAAAAGAGTAGGTGCACATACGTGTTATGAAAAATTGGTGAACGTGAACGGTTTCAAAAGATGATATAGATTTACTTTATAATATAGGGGAAGATGGAAAACCCCCTGTTCAGATTAACAGGGGGTTAGTGTGGGGATACAGCTGCCGTTCGGTTCGTTTAGAAAGAGGGCTTCAGAGGAATCCTCTAACAGAAGCGGGCGTTCTGCTATCTTATTCTTTGCGGGATTTGCCTGCTTCAAAAGGGGTGGAAACCGGAATGAACAGATCGATGATCCCGATGACCAGTGCAGCAAGCAAGGCGCCCAGTACGGAGACGCTAACGCCTCCAACGATGAATTGGGCAAGGTAAATCACGAGTGCGCTCACCAGGAAGCCCACGATACCACGTCCAAACGGCGTGACTTTTTTGCCGAAAATGCCCTCGATAGCCCAACCAATCAGGGCGATAACGAGTGCAAGCAACAGGGCGCTTCCGAATCCGCCGACGGTGAATTGGGGGACAATCCATCCGACAACCATAAGAACGAGCGCGGCAACGATAAATCGAACAACATGCCCGAGAAATTGCATGGTACCTGCCTCCTTAGAATAAGACTGGAATGTTACGCAGAATTTATTTTGTTCAATAGGGCCGTCGGTTATGTGTGGAAGGTTTTTGGATTCCTTGGCGAATTCGTATTAGTTTCGATATAATATATGCATTGATTGAGAGGAGTTGTGAACTTCTTGAATGACAAGATTTTGCAAACTTTAGAATACCGAAAAATTTTAAATACATTAACACAATACACTCAAACTTCCATGGGAAGTGCGAGAGCTGAAACGTTAATGCCTGATACCGACCTGGAGGCGGTAAAGGATCTGCTTGCGGCTACTGACCAGGCTTACACCGTAGACAGGCTCAAGGGCAATCCGTCTTTTCGCGGGATTACCGATATTAACGACGCATTGAAGCGAGCCAGAATCGGGGGGACGCTTAATCCCCATGAATTGCTGGCTGCGTCGAATACGATTCATGGATCACGCCGAATCAAGCGGTTTATTGCAGCGATCCACGAGGACGAGGAGATTGAGATCCTCTATAATCTGAGTGATCTTATTTCGGAGCAGAAGCCTCTGGAGGATGCCATTCGGCTCTGTATTGACGATGCTGCTGAGGTGCTGGACTCCGCAAGCGCGGAGCTTTCCCAGATCCGGCGGGAATTGCGGGGCGGAGAAGTTCGCATTCGCGAGAAACTGGAGTCCATGATTCGATCGCAATCCGTGGCGAAGATGCTGCAGGACCAGTTAATTACAATTCGCGGCGACCGTTTTGTCATTCCCGTAAAAGCGGAATATCGCTCGCATTTTGGCGGTATCGTGCACGATCAGTCCGGGTCAGGCGCGACGTTGTTTATTGAGCCGGAATCCATCGTAGCCATGAACAACAAGCTGCGCGAGACGCGAATGCGGGAAGAGCGGGAGATCGAAGTGATTCTGCAGAAGCTGACCGCTCAGGTCGGCGAACAGGCTGAGCTGCTATCCATTGACTTGGATCTGATCGGCCAGCTCGACTTTATTTTTGCCAAGGCTCGTTTAGCCCATGTAATGAAGGCTTCACTACCAAGAATGAATGACAGAGGTTATATTAAGCTGCGCAAAGGCCGACATCCGCTGATTCCGGCGGATCAGGTTGTGCCGCTTGATGTGGAATTAGGCAATTCCTATACATCCATCATTGTCACGGGACCGAATACCGGCGGTAAGACGGTTACGCTCAAAACGATCGGATTATTAAATCTGATGGCGATGTCCGGACTCTTTATTCCTGCCGAAGAAGGCAGCCAGATGTGCGTGTTTGATGCGATCTACGCGGATATTGGCGATGAGCAAAGCATTGAGCAGAGCCTCAGTACCTTCTCCAGCCATATGACGAACATCATCCGCATATTAAGCCAGATGACGCCGAAGAGCCTGGTGCTGCTTGATGAGGTGGGAGCGGGGACGGACCCTGCGGAGGGTTCCGCTCTGGCGATTTCCATCCTGGAGCATATCCACCGGATGGGCTGCCGCATGATCGCGACAACGCACTATTCTGAATTGAAGGCTTATGCATACGAACGCAAAGGTGTCATCAACGCCAGCATGGAGTTCGATATCAATACCCTAAGTCCGACCTATCGCCTGTTGGTAGGCGTGCCTGGACGCAGTAATGCGTTTGCCATTGCAGAACGTCTGGGATTGCCGGGATCCATTCTGGAATTTGCCCGTGGCGAAGTGAAGGAAGAAGATCAACGGGTGGAGCATATGATTGCATCGCTCGAAGAGAACCGGCACACCGCGGAAGTAGAGCGTGAGAAGGCGGAGCAGGTTCGGAAGGAAATGGAGGAACTGCGTCTTCGTCACCAGCACGAGCTTCAGAAGCTGGAAGAGCAGAAGGACAAGCTTGTTGATAAAGCTCGTACGGAAGCAAGGCAGATCGTGGACAAGGCCCGGAGTGAGGCGGAGGAAATCATCGCGGATCTGCGCAAGATTGCCCAAGAGGAAGGGGCTTCCGTTAAGGAGCACAAGCTGATTGCTGCCAGAAAGCGTCTGGATGACGCCGAACCGCAGCAGGGTAAGATGACAGCTGGCCAACGTTCAGCGAAGCAGCAGCGCAGCATTGAGCCAGGAGACGAGGTTCGGGTATCCAGCCTGAATCAGAAAGGGCATGTTGTAGAAATGGCCGGGTCCAAGGAAGCTGTTGTTCAGCTTGGCATTATGAAGATGAAGGTGGCGCTGGATGATTTGGAGCTTTTGTCGAATCCGGCAGCAAACGCGAAACAAGCGCCGAAACAGCATGCTACCGTCTTGAAGCGGACTCGCGATACCAACATCCGGAATGAGCTGGATTTAAGAGGAGCGAATCTGGAAGAAGCGCTGATCGAGGTGGATCGGTTCATTGATGAGGCTTTTCTGGGGAACCTGGGGCAGATCTACATCATACATGGTAAGGGAACCGGAATACTGCGAACCGGGATCCAGGATTATTTGCGCAAACACAAACATGTTAAGAGTCATCGTTTAGGCAATTACGGCGAAGGCGGCAATGGCGTTACGATTGCCGAGTTGAAATAAGGAAAGTAAGAAATCAGGAACCGTTTTCTCCTTCAATCGTATAACATATCATCATAAGGTTCAGAACGACGGGATGCGAAAGGTGCCGCATCCCGTTTATATCAGGGAGGAAAAAAGGGAATGACGGAAGCGATTGATCATTTGCTGACCCATCCACTTGGGGTGCTCGTCGGCTATTTCTCGGTTGCGATACTTGCACTTATTGTTTACTTGTATTGCTTTGAATTGGTTACCAAGTACAACTGCTGGGATGAAATACGCAAAGGAAATGTTGCTGCAGCTATGGCGACCGGCGGCAAGGTCTTTGGCATCTGTAACGTGATGCGGTATAGCATAACAGCCAATACGTCCATTTATGGCATGATTAAATGGTCATTCTTCGGGTTTATACTGCTTTTATTGGCTTATTGGTTGCTTGAGTTCTTGACGCCCGTATTTTCGGTCGATGAAGAGATTGGCAAGGATAACCGCGCAGTTGGCTTGATCGTACTAATTATCACCGTATCTTTATCTTACATTATTGGAGCGAGCATTATTTAAGGGCTTCGGGAGGAAAAGGACGATGAAATATTTACCGCGGATATTGTTTGCGGCTGCCTTGATTTTTTTTGTGGCGGGTATTGTATACTTGATGTCTCAATAAAATAAAGTTAATAGGGCCATTCATGGCCGTTTGAATAAAGAAAGGGATGAATGATCGATGGAACCGACGGTTTGCCCATGGTGCCAAAGTGAGATTGTATGGGATGAAGAAATAGGTCCCGAAGATACTTGTCCTCACTGTGCGAACGAGCTTAAAGGCTACCGCACATTGAATATCGCATTGGAAGACGAGGATGTACAGGACGATCCGGAGGAATATGAAGAGGCATATGAGGCTTCCGAAGAGGAAGCGGGTGATCTTCATCGTATATGGGGATCAGACCATGAAACACTGTCCTCGCTTCGAACCGTGGATAAGTATGGGGAGGATCATGACCTCTTTGCATTTGAGGAAACGGTAGAGGGGATTCTGGACCAGCAAGAGGAAATTCCCGAGTGCTTGCATTGCAGAGAGTATATGCTTCATGCCGGAACGCAGCATGTGAGTGGGGAAGGCTTCCAGCCGGTTAACGCAGCCTTGATTCAAGGCCCTATCCTTCAGCCGCCATATGATCTAAATGTATATGTGTGCCCTGGATGCTTCCATGTACAGTACAATCTGGCAGAGAATGACCGGCTTCGGATGATCAAAAGCTTTATCCATAAAAAGGAATAGAGTTTGCGGAAAGGCGCTGTATGCCGATCCACGGCTAGTTTAAGGAAACTGCTTGCGGCGGTTTCCTTTTTTTTGTTCATGAAGTGGGGATTAGAGGGGTAAAATACCTTGGACTTCAAGTGTGAGGGCAAGGGAGGAACTGTATATGAAGTTGACAAAGGACCCCCAGGCTATGCTTCTGTTATCCGTTCATGGGTTGTTTATACTATCGAGTGCATTGTCGGGTACATTCCTCAACGTATACTTATGGAAAAGCCGCCAGGACTATACGATGCTCGGTTGGTTCACGATTGCTCAGCAGGTCGCATTGGGCTTGACGTTCTGGGCCGCCGGCAAATGGGTGAAGGAGCATAACAAAATGAATGCGCTTCGCCTGGGTATTGCGGTGTCCGCCCTGTTTTATCTATGCGTTCTATGGGTAGGGCGGGATGCCGTCCATTATATTTGGCCTCTCGGCTTGCTGTTCGGCGTGTCATTGGGATTATTCTGGTTAGCCTTTAATGTGGTTTATTTCGAGATTTCGAGTGCAGAGAATCGGGACTGGTTTAATGGCTGGATCGGACTCCTGGGCTCCATAACGGGGATTATCGGCCCGTGGATGGCGGGTTGGATCATCACGATGATGCATGGGGATCAGGGCTACCGGTTTATTTTTACCGTATCGATGGTCATCTTCGCGGCGACGGTGGTGCTGAGCTTTTTTCTACGAAAACGACCGGTCCAGAGCGACTATCATTGGCTGGAGGGGGTTAGCCGACTCAAGGAGGGCGGGGTCTGGAAATACGCGGTATTCGGCTTGGCCGTTCAGGGAATCAGGGAAGGTGTGTTTTCCTTTCTCATTACACTCCTTGTTTTTGTGGCTACGGACCAGGAATCGAAGCTGGGGCAATTCGCATTGATTACTTCAGCGGTTTCGCTGCTCAGCTACTGGGCCTGCGGGAAGTGGTTCAAGCCCAAATTCCGTAAAACCGGCATGCTGGTAGGTTCGATATTGATGCTGCTGGTAATTATGCCGCTGCTGTTTGCTGTTAACTATACTACGCTGTTGGTGCTGGGAATCGGGACGTCGCTGTTTATTCCGCTGTACATGATGCCGGCTATATCGGCCAGCTTTGATCTTATGGGAGTGAATCAGGAAAACGTGGAGAAGCGGGTGGAACTGGTCGTGCTGCGGGAACTCAGTCTAACCATAGGCCGAATTACGGGTCTCCTTGTGTTTATTCTTGTTCTGTCATTTAGACAGGACACGTTAACGGTAACCCTGCTGCTGCTGTTTCTGGGGGCTTCCCCTATCGGATCGTGGCTGTTTATACGAAAGCTGTTTCCTTCCAAAGGACAAGTCACCTGAACACCTGAAGCCTAATCGCATCCGCTCGCGTCAAAAGCGTTGTGCCAGTTAACGAACGGCGAGTTGATAAACAAGAGACAGCGTTACGGCGCAACCCCTACAACGCAAAGGTATCTCCAAGGCCCCATGGCCAATAAGGAGATACCTTCAATTATTTTATGTGATTTTCAGGTCAATTGGCCGTGTCAGGGAGAACCATTTCAGCTCTTCGGGCTCACGTCCTGCAATCGTCTCGGCCAGCAGATCCGCAGCGATCATGCTGTAAACGGTCCCGTTTCCACCATACACCTCGATAAAGTAGCTGTGCGGATACTGCGGGTGTCTGCCGATCAACGGGATGCCGTCTTGGGTTGTGGCAAACACGCCGGCCCAACTGCAAGCGATTTTCAAATCCGACATATGGGGGAACAGTTGCTGGATTTCATATAGCAATCTCCGGCCTCTCGGTTCAGCGTATTCCTCTGGTTTGCCTGAAGGAGGAAGTGGTTCATCCAGCCCTCCGGCTATGATTCGTTGATCCGGCGTTGTCCGGAAATAGAGATAAGGGCGATTTGTTTCCCATATGAATGCGCGCTCGTACCATGAAGACAGATCGGATACAGGCTCCGTCAGGATGGCATAGGTGTTGAGCAGCTCCGCTTGATAATCAGGCTTCCATTCTTGGGTGCTATACCCGGTGGCCCAGATCACGTTCCTGGCGAGGACGCTTCCTTGATCGGTTAAGACGGTGACATCGCTGTCGGTATACCGAGTTTCCTTCACTTCGCTATTTTCGTAAATTCGCAGCCCGTGCTCGCAGGCATCTTGAAGAAGATTATGCCCGAAACGGTAGGGATCGACTTCGGCATCGCCGTGAGTATAGATGGCAGCTTCTTTTGAGAACGGGAAGTTAGCCTTCATATGCTCGCGGCTCCAGTACTCTACATCGAATCCCTTGCGTTTGAGCAAGTCATACTCATGGCGAAGCATGCCGACATCTTGGGGGTTACTGGCATAGTAGAGGCTGCTTCGCGGGATCAGGCCGGAATCCCTGGACAGATGATTTGCGATTTCGGTGAGCCGACGTACAGCATTTTTGCACATCATGTAGAAGGAGGAGCCCCGTTGATCGTTAAATTGTTGGATCAGATCAGATAGGGGGCAGTCGTTGGAGAATTGCAACAGCCCCGAATTGGCGGATGTGCTGCCTTCGCATACGCGTTTTTTCTCCAGCAGGACGGTGTCCACGCCTTGCTTGGTCAGCACATAGGCCATCAACGCACCGCTAATACCGCCGCCGACAATTAGCACATCACAGCTGAGCTGTTCTGATAGACCAGGGTATCTTTTTACAGGTTCGGTGTTTAAATATTTCCAGGGCGTTGTTCCGCCGGTCAGTAACATGGTCCCTCACCCCCTCATTGTCACATCGTTATTAGTTTGGACGTTCTTTTCATATTTAATGACATCTCAAGACATAGATTTTTATATAGGTGGCATACTAGCCCTGTGCAACCTAATTGGAAAGGGGAATAAACACAAAGATGATACCTAATCAGCAATTACAGCCTCTAACCTCAAAAGAACTGGACTATATTGCGGATTGCATTTCCAACGAGACCATGCTGGCCAAGCATTGTGCCGCGACAGCCGCAGCTAGTCAAAATCCTGCAATCCAGCAGGCGCTGCTGGGATTCGTAAGTCGCCATGAGCAGCATCTCGATACATTGGTTAACTCACTGCAGATTCACAGCAATATCGCGCCGACGCAGCCTCAATAAGAGGAGATATAGAACAGGATGCATAATTGTTAAGGAGGAACGACTTATGATAACGCCTAATGGATCTTCATACCTGCCCGAAGAGGATATGCTTAGCCCTATTCTGGGAGAACTGAAACGGGTCGTGCGAGAGTATACGACAGCTACAACGGAAGCCTCTTGTCCTGATGTCCGTCAAATGTTTACGGATCTGACTGCGGATACACTGATGCTGCAAGGTGAATTTTTTAATATGATGAAGCAGCAGAACATGTATACCGCGCCTCGGCATGCATTGAAATACGATGTGGACAAGCAGTATAAGCAAGCGCAGCAGTCCCAGCAAAAAACGCGGGAAACCGTTAATCAAAAAACTTCCGGTATGGGCGCGTTCGCGCATCATCCGAATGTAGCGCCGCATACCACTAATGTAGCGCCTACATCTAATAATGTAACCCAATAATCCCATGGTTAACTCAAACAATAAGCCGATGACACCCGCAGCCCGTTGCTGCAGGGATGCATCGGTATTTTTTTTTGCACATCCCGTGTAAGTTATTGTAATATAAGTATTAATCTCTGTTCCGAAATATCATGCATGAAGAATGGTTGTTCGGAATAAGTGCTGGAGGATACGTATATGGAAGAGCTTAGCGAATTGAAACTGAAGGTGCTTGACCTGCTGAAAGAAGACGCGAGAAGATCGCCGGCTCTACTCTCTACTCTACTCGGTGTAGATGAGGAAGAAATAAAGACCTCCATTGCGGAGCTTGAACGAGATCACGTTATTGTTAAGTATGCGACCGTTGTCAACTGGGGCAAGATGGAAGACGAGAAGGTTACGGCGCTGATCGAGGTTCAAATTACACCTGAGCGCGGAAGAGGCTTTGAAGGAATTGCCGAGCGGATTTATTTATTCCCGCAGGTGAAGTCGGTCTATCTTATGTCTGGCGCCTACGACTTGCTGGTTGAAGTGGAAGGCAGAAACTTGCGTGAGGTGGCCAACTTTGTTTCGGAGAAACTGTCACCTATCGATTCTGTATTATCGACCAAAACGAATTTTATTTTGAAAAAATATAAACAAGACGGGATTATTTTTGAAGAACGTCAAGAAGACAATCGTCTCCTGATCTCGCCGTAAAGGAAGCGTGTGCTATGATTGTGAACGAACAGCAGCTTGCAGAAAATAACAGGAAATCGATGAGCTCTTATTTGGCGCCTAGGGTCAGGGACATTCAGCCCTCTGGAATCCGGAAATTTTTTGATCTCGTCAGTGGAAATAAGGATATTATTACACTTGGTGTCGGTGAGCCTGATTTCGTAACTCCCTGGCATGTAAGAGAAGCCTGCGTGTATTCATTGGAGCGCGGGTTTACAGGATATACGTCCAATGCCGGTATGCCGGAACTGCGGGAGGCGATCGCGGAATATTTGAATGACAGTTTCCACGTGACCTATAATCCTGCCGATGAAATGATTGTAACCGTAGGCGGCAGTGAAGCGATTGATCTGGCGCTGCGTGCCTTGATTGTTCCCGGAGATGAAATTTTGATTCCCGAACCGTGTTACATTTCTTACTCGCCGATTGCTTCAATCGGTGGCGGGGTGCCCGTTGGTATTGAAACGACGGCAGAGCATCATTTCAAACTGACGGCCGAGGCGCTTGAAGCGCAAATCACGCCCAAATCGAAGATTCTAATCCTGTGCTACCCAAGCAATCCGACGGGAGCCATCATGACCTATGAGGATTGGCTGCCCATTGCAGAAGTGGTGGAAAAACATGATCTGATTGTGATCTCCGATGAAATCTATGCGGAGCTCACATATGAAGGCAAACATGTCAGCTTTGCCTCGATGCCAGGCATGATGGACCGCACCATACTGGTGAGCGGCTTCTCGAAGGCGTTTGCTATGACCGGTTGGCGTATGGGGTATGTGTGTGCTCATGCCGATCTGATCGGCGCCATGCTGAAAATACACCAATATACGGTCATGTGTGCACCCGCAATGGGGCAAGTCGCCGCGCTCGAAGCATTGCGCAACGGCATGGGGGAGAAGGATCGAATGGTTGAATCCTATAACCAGCGGCGCAGACTGGTGGTTCAAGGGCTGCGCGAGATCGGTTTGGATTGCCACGAACCACAGGGAGCGTTTTACGCATTTCCGAGTATCAAGCGAACGGGACTCGGCTCAGAAGAATTTGCCCAGCGCTTGCTGACTGAGGCGAAGGTGGCTGCCGTGCCAGGCACCGCATTCGGTCTGGGCGGGGACGGATTCATTCGCTGCTCTTATGCTACATCCATTGCCCAGCTGAATGAGGCCTTGGAGAGAATGGGCAATTTTGTGGAAAAAATAAAGTAGACAAGGAATTCGTTGAACTTTTTCCTTGAATTAACAAAAAATTCACTTTCCATTGGGAAAATATATGTTATAATTTTATTTTGTGGGCAGAATTTTACTTTCCAAGGAGGGATCACCAGTGTTTTGTGATTATGAATTGTCAAACTACCGTGGTGACTATACGGCTGAAGACGATAATCACGGTAAATGGTCAATTAAATCAGCCAAATCCACTCCTCAGGAAATTACCTTGGAAGACGAAATTCACATGCTTCGCCGGAAGATGGAACAGATTTTTTTGGAAGAGCAGTCCTTTACGTCGGAAATTGTCATCGAGATCAGCAGTTTGCTGGATTTGAAGATTAACGAATATATGAAGGCTCATCCAAAAAAGAAACTATAAAATACGATTTGATTGAATAAAACAAGGTTGCTCCTGAGTGTAATGACCCCAGGATCAGCCTTGTTTGCGTTTAAATGATTTCACCATGATGATAGAACCTCGCCAAGGAATCATGATCCGGCCTGGGGCTTATTCCGCCATAGAGGGACCGTTATCCGAAATTATGCTATAGTTGAGCATAATAAGAAAAACGTCTATCGACGTACTTTCTCAGAAGACAGACCGCGGTTAAAAGAAGTTTTTCTTGCGATTATAGAATTGTTCAGCTTCGCTGAAAACTTATAAATTCTATAATCTTAAGAAATATGGTGTTCGTTCGATAAGGATCGACTTTGAAATGGAGGAAGATGGGATGAAGGTATATACGAGAACGGGAGATGCGGGGGAAACTTCAATTATTGGCGGTCGCGTGCCCAAGGATGATCCGCGCATCGAAGCGTACGGCACGATCGATGAACTGAACAGCTTTGTCGGTCAAGCTGTATTTTTGGCCAAGGAAGCCGACTTTGAGGAGCTGCATCTTCAACTCGTTCGAATCCAGCATGAACTGTTCGATTGCGGCTCGGATCTAGCCTATGCGAGACCTCGCGAGGATAAACTCAAGGTAGGCGCCGAGCTAGTGGATAATCTGGAGGTATGGCTGGATGCATTCGAGGAGAAGAACCCTCCGCTTGAACGATTTATCTTGCCAGGCGGAAGCGCGTTGTCATCGTTGCTTCATGTATGTCGGACCGTATGCCGCCGCGCCGAGCGGTTAACTGTTTCGCTGCAGCGAACCACAGAAATCAATCCGGAGGTCCGCCGGTATTTGAACCGACTGTCCGACTATTTCTTTGTGACTGCGCGGGCAGCCAATGTGCACGCCGGGATTCCGGATGTTGAATATGAGCGAAGTGGAAAGGTGTTTCGGTAATTCATGAGTTTGTACTATCCGCCAATCAGCTATGTCGTGTCCCCACACGAAGACGGCATGCTGCTCAAGACTATATTGCAAAAACGAATGGGGGTATCCCGCAAGCTGCTCTCGCGCCTCAAGTTGACCGAGCAGGGCATTATGCTGAACGGGACCCGTGTATACATTAGCGTGAAAGTGCATGCGGGAGATCTGGTCGAAATCCGGATGGAGCAGGAACGTTCGGACGATATGCTGCCCCAGCCGATGGACCTTCATATTCTGTACGAGGATGAGCATCTGCTTGTTCTGAACAAGCCGGCAGGGATTATTGTGCATCCGACGCACGGTCATTATACGGACACACTGGCTAACGGCGTTGTTCACTACTGGCAGGAGAAGGGCTGGAATTACCGGTTCCGAGCGGTTCACAGGCTGGATCAGGAAACTTCCGGCGTGTTGGTGGTGGCCAAGAATCCGTATATTCACCAGCATGTTTCCGAACAAATGATAGCAGGTACCGTTGATAAGAGGTATGTTGCATTTGTTCATGGCAAGCCTGCTTTGCCGTCAGGCGATATTGACGGTCCGATTGATCGGGATCCGTTAGAGCCCCACCGCCGCATCGTAACCCCGGGCGGATATCCTTCATTGACACGGTATCAGGTATGCGAAACCTATCATTCCGCATCCTTGGTTGAATTGAAGCTGGAAACGGGCCGGACCCATCAAATTCGGGTGCATATGCTTAGCATCGGTTGTCCCTTGATTGGGGATCAGATGTATAGGCATCCGGTATACAGTGAGCGGGAGTTACGATCAGATGGGACGGAAGCTGCGTCCTATGGGAACGAGGGATCGGCAGAGCCGGAAGTCGTATCATCCATCATGAGGGTGGACCGCTATATGGGCAGGCAGGCGCTGCATGCAGCAAGCCTGACGCTGATTCACCCGATTGAGGGGAACACGATGGTATTCACAGCTCCGCTTCCTGAGGATATGAACTCTCTGAGAAATATGCTTGCACAAGAGGCGACTTAAATATTTTCAAAACAACATGAGAAGGAGAATGTATCGAATGAGCAAACTGAAAGTATATCAATATCCGAAATGCGGGACATGCCGTAACGCGGTCAAATGGCTGCAGAACGAAGGACATGAGCTGGAACTTCAAAATATTTTTGAACAACCGCCAGAGAAGGAAGAATTAGCCGACCTTATCGATAAGAGCGGCCTGGAGCTTAAGAAATTCTTCAATACGAGTGGCGAGGTCTACAAGGAAATGAACCTGAAAGACAAGCTGCCTGGACTCTCCGATGAGGAGAAGATCCAACTGTTGTCGTCTAACGGAAGATTGATTAAGCGTCCAATCGTGACGGACGGAAGTAAAGTGACCGTCGGCTTCAAAGCAGAACAATATCAGGAGTCATGGCAGAAGTAGAATGGCTATTTTTGGTAGGAGGCAATGACGGCCAATTGAGGCCGATTGAAAGAGCTGATTGGCCTCCGGTTGTTGAAGGCCAAAGATCCGGCATAGACACATTTTCCTGCTGATAAAGGTAGATACGTTCCCCGGTGTGTCAAGCATCCCAAGGTCTTTTGGCCGCCGGGATGCTCTTTCGTTTTAAGAGATAAGAAAGTATAAACATCCCAGGCTTAGTATCCTTATCTCGCAAGAAAAACTTCCGCTATATGCGGTCTGTCTACAGAGAAAGTACGTCGATAGACGTTTTTCTTAGGAACAGCCAATGATAGGAAATTCAAAGAAATACCTTGTGACAAGCCCAAGTCTATATAGGGATATGGTATAATGACAAGGTATATTTAAGGTTATATCAGAGAAGTTAAAGTTAGGAGCGATCATGACTGTGATACCCAATCAACAACCATCCTTAATGCTTGTAGACGGGATGGCTTTATTATTTCGTGCTTACTATGCAACCGCGTCAAGCGGCTATATCCGTCGAACCAAAGCGGGTGTGCCGACCAACGCGATTTACGGCTTCCTGCGGTATATGTGGGATGCTATCGATAAATTTCAGCCTACCCATGTAGCGTGCTGCTGGGATATGGGTTCGAAAACATTTCGTACAGAGCAATTCGCCTCGTATAAAGGCAATCGTCCGGAAGCGCCGGATGATCTGGTTCCACAGTTTTCGTTGGTTCGTGATGTGACGGAATGTCTGGGAATTCCGAACCTGGGCGTCGTGGGCTATGAGGCCGATGATTGCATCGGGACACTGGCCAAACGGTACGGGGATAGCATGAATGTCATGATCCTGTCGGGGGACCACGATCTGCTTCAGCTCGTGAACGATTCCACTTCTGTCATTATTATGAAAAAGGGACACGGCAATTATATGCACTATACCCCGGAAACGCTGTATGCCGAAAAAGGACTTTCCCCAAAACAGGTTATCGATGTGAAAGGCCTGATGGGAGATACAAGCGATAATTATCCTGGCGTACGTGGGATTGGCGAGAAAACGGCGGTCAAGCTGATTCAGGAGTATGAAACCGTGGAGGGAATTCTTGCGAATCTTGAGTCACTGACCAAGGGGGTCCGCACCAAGATCGAGGCAGATCTGGAAATGCTGCATCTGTCCCGGTCTTTGGCGGAAATCCATTGCGAGGTTCCAATGGAATGCGAACTGGAACTATGCCGCTTGAGCGTGGATCACGAACGTGCCTTGACCAAACTGGAGGAGCTTGAGATGAAGAGCCTGGGCCATCTTTTTGGGGTGGCGGTGGTTTCCTAGTCATGTGGAGACAGTTTGATTTCGGTAGAAAATCAATCTTGACCGGATTACTGCTTGGGGCCATGCTGCTTCTTATATCCGCATGTGCCTCCAATCAGCTTCCTTCAACCGAAACCTCTAAGCAGCCGGCAGTTGCTGAAAAGAAGGTTGAAGTTATGGTTTCGGCAGCAGCAAGTCTCAAATCCAGCATGGAAGAGACCGGACGACGATTTGAAGCAGAGTTTCCGAATGTTACGCTGCGTTATAATTTCGGCGGCTCGGGCTCTCTAGGACAACAGCTTGAGCAAGGGGCGCCTGTAGATTTGTTTGTATCCGCGGCAACGGAGCCGATGGATCGTCTGGTCGAGAAGGGGATCGTACCATCCGATGCGGTTCAGTTAATGTTTCGAAATGCGTTGGTGCTGATTGAGCCTGTTGGCAAACAGAATGTGAAGCAGTTATCCGATCTGCTCAAACCTGAAGTACGCGTTCTGGCTATCGGGCAGCCGGATACTGTACCGGCCGGGGAGTACGCGAAGGAGACTCTTCAGAATGAAGGCCTTTGGGAAGATGTCGAATCCAAGGCGGTGTATGCCAAGGACGTGACGCAAGTTCTCGCTTATGTGGAGTCGGGGAATGCGGATGCCGGTTTTGTGTACAAAACCGATCTGAAGAGTTCCGCCAAGGCAACACTTGCGCTTGAGGTTGACCCGGACAAGCACCAGCCGATCGAATATCCTGCAGCGATTCCGGGCAATGCCAAGCATCCGCAGGAGGCTGAGGCGTTCCTCGAATTTATGCGGAAGCCCGAGATCAGGGATATCTTCACGGAGGCTGGATTTGAGGTAGCGGAGGCGTCGCCGTGACTGCGACCGAAATGTTCTGGATGCCGGTATGGCTGTCGATAAAAACATCACTGCTGTCCAGCATCATTGCATTTATACTGGGATTAGCGGCAGCGCGCTGGATGTCCAGGCGCTCGTTTGTCGGCAAGACGGCGGTTGAAACGCTGCTGATGCTTCCGCTTGTGCTTCCGCCTACGGTGGTTGGCTTTCTTCTGCTTGTCATGCTGGGCAGAAACAGCTGGATTGGCGCAGCTGCCGAATGGCTGTTTGCCAGGCCCATTATTTTCAGTTGGGGGGCCGCGGTCATAGCGGCTATTGTCGTCTCGTTTCCGCTTGTGTATCAGAGCATGCGGGTGGGCTTTGAGTCCGTGGAACCGGAGCTTGAGGATTCGGCGCGATCGGCAGGGGCCGGCGAATGGCAGGTGCTTCGCTGGATTACGCTGCCGCTTGTCCGCAGAGCGGGGATTTCGGCGTTCATTCTGGCTTTTGCCAGAGGTTTAGGTGAATTTGGGGCAACCTGGATGGTTGCAGGCAATATACCGGGCGTTACGCAAACGCTGCCCACGGCGATTTACGTTGCGGTAAGCAATGGCGAGAGCGGACTGGCGTGGGCGTGGACGGCTGTCATTATTTTGTTCTCATGGCTGTTGCTGGCCGCGTCAGGAACGGGCAGAAGCAGAGAAAGAGGCGGGCGGACTTGACTGGAGCACAATGTTTACATATGCTTCGAATAGAGCTTGTTAGCAACTATATAGAGAACAAGGCATAGCACATCGTGGAGAGGATGGAAGAAGCATGAGTTTACTTGGAGCAATTGAAGCAGGAGGAACCAAGTTCGTTTGCGGCGTGGGTATGGAGGATGGAACGGTTGTGGAGCGAGTGAGCTTCCCGACAACAACCCCTGAAGAAACCATGGCAAACGTCTTTAACTTTTTTGCTGATAAGGATATAGAGGCGATCGGAGTCGGTTCTTTCGGACCGATTGATCCGGTGAAGGGCAGCCCGACTTATGGCTGTATTACTACGACACCGAAGCCACATTGGAGCAATTACAATATTGTCAAAGCACTGGAAGAGCGTTTTAATGTTCCGATTGGATTTGATACCGATGTAAACGGAGCCGCTCTTGGAGAATATACATGGGGCGCTGCCCAGGGACTGGATAGCTGTCTGTATATCACCATCGGAACGGGAGTAGGAGCAGGCGCCGTGGTAGCTGGCGAATTGATTCACGGCTTGTCTCATCCGGAGATGGGGCATATTTATGTGCGCCGCCACCCGGAAGATCGGTATGAAGGGACATGCCCTTATCATGCAGACTGTCTGGAGGGGCTTGCTGCCGGACCGTCTCTTGGCAAACGTTGGGGAGTTCCTGGTGTGGAATTGACGCCGGATCATCCGGCTTGGGAGATGGAAGCTTATTATCTGGCTCAAGCGCTGATGAATTATGTCCTTATTCTGTCCCCGCAGCGTATCGTGATGGGCGGAGGCGTTATGAAGCAGGAGCAGCTGTTCCCGCTGATCCGTACGAAGCTTCAGGAGCTGCTGGCCGGATATGTTCAGCATCCAAGCCTTCATGATGGGATTGATCAATTTATCGTTCCGCCGATGCTCGGCGATAATGCGGGTCTCTGCGGCGCATTGGCGTTGGCCAAGCTGGCAGTAGATGAGGCCAAGAGCGTTCAAGCTTGACCCTATTTCTTATATAGAGTGAATCAAAATTAGGTTGATTTTATTACAGATTATGGTATTATGATTTCAACAGTATAACGTATGGAACGGGAAGCACCTTTCTTTGTCGCTGCGGCGGAGGAGAGGTGCTTTTTTGCGTTGTTTCATCGTTGTGCTGAATGCGCAAGCGGGAGGTATTCGAGGGATGCAAATTGTGTTCATGAATCAGATGAGCGGAGCGGATGAGTCAGGTCACATCCGTTCTGCTCAAGTATGGATCGGTGAGGAAGAGGGGGGATGGCGGCTTGGCTGGCGGAACATGGAACCAGACGGTGATGTATCCGATGATGAGTGGTATGAGGGAAATTCATGGAATGAGTTATTATGCGTGTACCGACATCAATTAGCGAAGAAGCTTGGAGAGGGCTTCCGGCCGCTAGTTGAGGGGGGATTCCATGAACCGGGAGAGACTGGAGGCAAGAATCTCGGCGCTCAGAAGCTGCAGTGCTATAGTGAGCTTTATGGCTCGGAGGAGCTGTACACGGAGCTGTGTGCCTGGCGCAGGAGAAAGGCGGCCTCCGGAAGAAAAGCGCCTTATTTCATTGCCAGCAATCGAGTGCTGCGTATGATTAGCGCCTTCATCCCCCAGAATGAGGAAGAGCTGCTGCAGCTTCCGGGAATCGGGGTCAGCAAGGCTTCGGAGCATGGGGCGGAGTGGCTGGAGATCACGACGAAAATCGAACGAACCACAACCTTTCCACTGGATTGGGTTTACGAGCAGCTGCAGGAAGAGGTGTTCTTGTCCTGGCTGTATAAACAGAAGGAGCAGCGATACAAGCAAGAGCTCGACCGCTTCCGAATCCGCCGTACGATGCTGATTGGGATAGCTGAGGGAGCTTCACTGGCCCAGCTGGAAGAGCGCACCTCGTTATCTCGTCGGGATTTGGTTGAGGAATTGGAGGGGCTCGAGAAGGAAGGTTATGATACGGAGCAACTGCTTGAGGTTGAATTGAATACGATGACGGCTTCAGAGCAGGCAACGGTATGGAAGGCGTTTGAAGAGCTGGGCGATACGTTTCTTAAACCCGTATTACAACGGGTATATGGAGAAGGACAAGCCCGGAATGGAGAGGTAGAAGACATTGGCGGAATGGAGAAGCTGTATGAGCGGCTGCGCCTGATACGGATTCGCTTCCGGCGGGAAGAGTCTGGCAAAGCAAACGCAAGCTAATCCGCATAAACGAAAATCAGGACGGATTTCCTCGTGGCAAGGAGATCCGTCCTGATTCTGTCTATGGTTCTGTAGATGAGGCAGCACATTTCATATCCAGTCTTTTTTACGGAACAGATAAAACATGAGAGCACCGGCAAAAACCATGATGCCTAGAACCACATAATAAGAGTATTTCCAGTGAAGCTCAGGCATATTGTCAAAGTTCATGCCGTAGATGCCCGTAATCAGCGTCAGTGGAATGAAGATGGTTGTGATAGCGGTAAACACACGCATGATTTCATTGGCCCGATTGGCGATACTGGATTGGTAAGCCTCTCGAAGGTTCCCCATGAGATCCCGGTAAGTCTCGAAGGTTTCGGAAATCTTCACGGCATTTTCATAGATGTCGCTAAAATATTTCTGCAGTTGGTCATCAATCAGCCGGAGATCTTTTTTGTTGAGCGTATTAATAACTTCCTTCTGCGGTCCGAGCACTTTTTTCAACCATAGAATCTCGCTTCGCAGACCGATAATCTCGCTTAAGTGGGATTTTTTGGTATGCATCAGGATGTCTTCCTCCAGCTTTTCAATCCGCGCCTCGATGCGGTCCCCGACGGAAAAATAGTTGTCCGTGACAAGGTCGATCAAGAGATAGAGGAAGCGGTCAGGCGTGCTGACTTCGTCCTCCCAGAGAAGCGGCTTAACCGAGCGAAGCTCGTGGATTTTTTGCTTGGTCATCGTAATAATAAAATGCCTGCCCAAGAAAACGTTCAAAGCGCGAAGGAAAATCTCTTCGTCGTCAAACCGGATGCTGTTCACGACGATAAAATAGTGGTTCTCGTATATTTCAATTTTGGGACGCTGCTCTTCTTCGCTGAGGCAATCCTCAACCGCAAGATCATGCAGGGAGAAGAGAGGTTGCAGTTCGGCTAAATCATCCTCGTCCGCATCCAGCCAGTAGAAGCCGCTGGCCGGAGGGGTCAGCGTCATTTCGATGTCATCAACAGGGGTAAATACGCCCGAATCGACCAACCGGATTTTCATCTGATATCACTCCTTTGTCAAATACGAGCTGCTTGGTTAAGCAGTAAAGGCACAGGATATCAGCCCACCGGTGTAGGGGCATTTCAAGGAAGGTTAGAATACGATAAAAGCGCATGAAAAATAACGCCGCCCTCTGCCGGTAGACTGATCTTAATCCTATGCGGTTGTGCGTCTTGATCTAGTTTCTGGCTCGGGTCACCGTCCATCTTCCATGTCACCTCTTTCATACTCGGTTTTAAACAGCACTTGTCTAGTATAACGCCGGGTGTAGGACCTTTCAAGTTGAAATCCGGTGCAATCAAGTGTCATTTGTACAGGGTATGGAAACCTTCGGTGAAGTGTGACGGACTTATGAAAAGGTTCTTGACGAAAAATTAGGAATGATTTAAAGTAAGTATCAATTACGAACAATTTAAGACAACTGAATAAAGCGAAATCTTATCAAGAGCAGGTGGAGGGACTAGCCCTATGAAACCCGGCAACCGGCGGCAACATCGCACGGTGCTAATTCTTGCAGGAGATACGACGCTTCTTAGAAGCCGTTGTATAGACTGACAGATGAGAGAGGCGCATTGTGATACGTATATGATGACCTTTCTCTACTTGGAGAAAGGTTTTCTTGCGTTTATACAGTCTAACGCTCTTTCTCACAGCTTTTATGGATGTATCATTTCATATTTCGAAGGAGTGAGCCACGATGCCGATTAAAATTCCGGATGCCTTGCCGGCAAAGGAAGTTCTGGCTGGAGAAAACATTTTTGTCATGGATGAGAGTCACGCATTTCATCAGGATATCCGCCCATTGCGGATTGCTATTCTGAACCTGATGCCAACCAAGGAAACGACGGAGACCCAATTGCTGCGATTGATCGGTAACTCCCCGCTCCAGGTGGATGTTGTCCTTCTTCATCCGAGTTCCCACGTTTCGAAGAATACGTCGGCTGAGCATCTGAAATCATTTTACAAAACCTTTGAAGAAGTGAAGAACCGTCGTTTTGACGGCATGATCATTACAGGAGCTCCAGTCGAGCAGTTGGAGTTTGAAGAAGTGAATTACTGGGATGAGCTTACTGAAATTTTTGAATGGACCAAGACGCATGTGACCTCCACGCTCCATATTTGCTGGGCATCGCAAGCCGGGCTTTATTATCATTACGGCGTGCCGAAATACAGCCTTGAGGAAAAATGCTTTGGCGTATTTCCACATACGATCAATGAAGCGTGTATCAAGCTGCTCCGCGGCTTTGACGAAATGTTCTTTGTTCCGCACTCTCGTCATACGGAAGTTCGGCGCGAAGACATTACAGGCATTGACGATCTGGTCATCCTGTCCGAATCCGAGGAAGCAGGAATTTATTTGGTTTCAAGCCGGGATGGCAAGCAGATTTTTGCCACAGGACATTCCGAGTATGATGCGGACTCTCTGAAATGGGAGTATGACCGGGACGCTGCCAAAGGCATGGATATCGCGCTGCCGCGCAACTATTACCCGAATGATGATCCAACAAGGACGCCTCCGTCCATATGGCGAGCGCATGCAAACTTATTATTTACTAATTGGCTCAATTACTATGTATATCAGGAAACGCCATACGATATTGGTCCGCAAATATAGAAGTATCCGGGAGGAGAGTTTGTGATGGAGAAGAAACCTTTGAATATAGAGAGCCGGCTGGCACAGATCGGGTCGGTGCAAGAACCGGTAACCGGAGCCGTGAATTTTCCGATTTATCAGGCTACGGCATACCGCCATCCCAAATTAGGCCAGAGCACAGGGTTTGATTACACCCGTACGAAAAATCCGACCCGTTCGGTACTGGAGGATGCCTGCGCCGAGCTGGAATCCGGTGATGCCGGCTTTGCCTGCAGCTCGGGCATGGCTGCCCTTCAGACGATTTTTGCTTTGTTCGGTCAAGGGGATCATCTGATTGTATCGCTGGATCTGTATGGAGGGACGTATAGGCTTCTGGAGCGGATCATGTCTAAGTTCGGCGTAACGGCCACGTACGTGGATACGAATGACCTGGATGCGCTGGAAGGGGCAAGAAGGCCCAACACGAAGGCTGTATTTATCGAAACGCCGACCAATCCGCTTATGATGATTACGGATATCGAAGCCGTCTGTACGTGGGCAAGGCGCCATCAACTGATCAGCATCGTGGATAATACGCTTTTGACTCCATATTTCCAAAGACCTATCGAGCTTGGGGCGGATATCGTCATACATAGCGCCACCAAGTATTTGGGAGGACATAACGATGTGCTGGCGGGTATCATCGTAACGAAGGGCAAGGAACTATCGGAGGAGATGGCTTTCCTTCATAATTCCATCGGCGCGGTGTTAAGCCCGACCGATTCCTATCAGCTGATGAGAGGAATGAAGACGCTTGCCCTGCGCATGGATCGGCACGAAACGAATGCAACCGCAGTGGCATCATTTTTGACAACTCACCCAGCGATTGGCGAGGTGTATTATCCTGCCCTGCCGGATCATCCGGGACATGACATCCAGAATCGTCAATCCAGCGGCAACACCGGCATCTTCTCTTTCAAGGTGAAGGACGCCCGCTATGTGGAGCCCGTGCTGCGGCACATTAAACTGATTGCGTTCGCAGAAAGCCTGGGGGGCGTCGAGTCTCTGATGACCTACCCTGCCGTCCAGACCCATGCGGACATCCCGCTTGAGATTCGGGAAGCGATCGGTGTGGATGACCGCTTGCTCCGGTTCTCGGTCGGCATCGAGCATGCGAATGATTTGATCGCGGATTTGGATGCTGCACTGAGCGCAGCCATAGCTGAAGTGGAAGGGAGCACGGGAGAATGAGCATCGATAAAGGTCCATCAGGCTTGGAAACGCAAACCAAGCAGTTATCAGCAAAACGGGGACACGAAGAGGATGAACTCCGTTTCGAGACGAAACTATTGCATTTCGGCGGGGAAATCGACCGGGCAACCGGTGCCTCCAGCGTTCCGATCTATCAAGCCTCGACATTTCATCATGAGGACATCTTTAACCCGCCGCAACACGATTACAGTCGTTCCGGCAATCCGACGAGGCAGGCGCTGGAAGAATATATCGCCCTCTTGGAGGGAGGCGTACGCGGTTTCGCTTATGCTTCCGGTATGGCGGCGATCTCCAGCTCGTTCATGCTGCTCTCCGCGGGCGATCATATGATCGTGACGGAGGATGTGTACGGAGGAACCTACCGCCTGCTAACCAGCATTTTAAGTCGCATGGGCATCGAGAGCACCTTCGTAGACATGACCGATCTGGATCAGGTGGAGGCTGCCCTCAAACCGAATACGAAAGCTGTCTATATGGAGACCCCTTCGAACCCGACCCTGAAAATTACCGACATTGGTGCCGTGACAGATTGGGCGAAGGAGCATGGACTGCTTACCCTGCTGGATAATACGTTCATGACGCCGTTTTACCAGCGTCCGATTGAATTCGGTGTGGATATCGTCATTCACAGCGCGACCAAATTCCTTGGCGGACACAGCGATGTGCTGGCAGGTCTCGCGGTAGCCAGAACCCAGGAGCTTGGAGACCAATTGAAGCAGCTGCAAAATGGTTTGGGCACGGTGCTTGGGGTCCAGGATTCCTGGCTCCTTATGCGCGGCATGAAGACGCTCAGCACACGTATGGCCCACTCCGAGCAAAGTGCAGCCAAGCTGGCGGCCTGGCTGCAAGGGAGAAGCGATATTGAGCAAGTGTACTACCCTGGTCTCTTGAATCATCCGGGACGTGAGGTCCATGAAAAGCAATCAAGCGGTTATGGCGCAGTCATCTCCTTTGACGTTGGCTCAGGCGAGCGTGCCAAGCAGGTGCTGAACCATGTGAAGCTGCCGCTGGTAGCGGTCAGCCTGGGAGCTGTGGAGAGCATCTTGTCTTACCCGACGATGATGTCCCATGCAGCTATGGGCGAGAAGGTTCGGCATGAACGCGGAATTACGGATGGTTTGCTCCGTTTCTCGGTCGGACTCGAGGATGTGGACGATCTGATTGCTGATCTGGATCGGGCTTTTGCTGCCAGTTACTAAAGATTTGTTTGAAGTTAGGAACGTCATTTGGAGATTTGCCAAATCATAGAATTCGGCATCCTGTCACGGACGGGATGTCGTTTTTAATGCCGGATTGTGGTAGGATGAGATAGAAAAAGTTTTACTGGTGTTTGTTATTTTGCTCTAAGTAGGGAGGCTGCAAGAATGAGTGCGGTAAACCGTATATTGGATAAAGCTTTACGCGGTGAGCGTTTAAACCTTGAAGATACCGTGACGCTTTTTGAAAGTGATGAGATTGAGAAAATTGGTCATGCGGCGGATGTGATGACAAAGCGTCTGCATCCGGATCCTATCACGACATTTGTTATCGGCCGGAATATCAATTACACGAACATATGTGATGTGTTCTGCCGTTTCTGTGCTTTTTATCGCAGACCGGGCTCTTCCGAGGGCTACGTTCTGCCCGATGAGACGATCTTCCAGAAGATTCAGGAAACCGAGGATGTGAACGGTACTGAAATTCTGATGCAGGGCGGAGTCAATCCGGATTTGCCTTTCAATTATTATACGGATCTGCTTCGCAACATTAAGAAGCGGTTTCCTAACATTACGATGCATTCCTTCTCCCCGGCGGAAATTATGAAGATGGTGGAGATCTCCGGGCTTACGCTCGAAGAGGTGATGCGCGAGCTTCACAGCGCGGGTCTGGACTCATTGCCTGGCGGCGGTGCAGAAATTTTGGATGATCGTATCCGCAAAAAAGTCAGCCGTCTGAAAGGCACATGGCGCCAGTGGATGGATGTCATGCAAACGGCCCATAAAGTCGGTATGAACACGACGGCTACTATGGTGATCGGCCTGGGCGAAACGATGGAAGAGCGTGCGCTACATATGCTTCGCGTACGTGATGCGCAGGATGAATGCATTCAGAACGGTTATGATTCCAAAGGTTTCCTGGCCTTCATTCCATTTACGTTCCAGCCGGACAACACGAACCTTAAGCGTGAGCGTGAAACGCCGGAGGCGTACTTGAAGACGGTAGCCATCGGTCGCTTGGCAATTGATAACGTTCCGAATCTGCAGTCGTCCTGGGTAACGATGGGACCTGAGATCGGCAAGCTGTCACTCAGCTATGGCTGTAATGACTTTGGCAGCACGATGATGGAGGAGAACGTGGTTTCTTCCGCAGGAGCCGTGTATAAGGTCAATATTGAATCGATTATTCAATTGATCCGTGAGACCGGCAACATTCCGGCTCAACGCAACACCCGGTATGATATTCTGCGCGTGTTCGAAGATAACAGCACCGTTGAGCGCGACTTCGTCATGCAGAACTAATTCTATACTTCATGAAGATCCGCAAGGCGGGCCGAGCAACTCGGTCCGCTTTTTGCGCGCCATTTATTAGATATTCTTTCGGACTTGCTTGTTTTTCCAAGCAGGAGTTCCGTATATCCCCGAGCGGGTCCCCATATACTGAAAAGGGAACTCGAAAGGAGTGATTCCATGGAACTGTTCAGCATCTCTGTCGGTACACGGACGGAAGACGAGAAAAAGGCGTTTCACCGTATATTGTCAGACAAGCAGAAAGAGCTACATAAACAATGCAAGCAGCTGAAATTCACATTCAGCGCTTCGGATGACCGCGTGATTTGGACGTGCTCCGGCAAGCTTCCGCTGTCCTCATGGACCGCATCGGCCGACACGCTGCGCCGGCTCACTGCCGAAGCAGTCACTGCTTATATTATGGAAGAGAAGGAGCAGGAGATTGCTGCACGGTTAATGTTCTCGGAATTCGAGTTTGATGATGAGGAAGAAGCAGGGCGGATTCTGCAGTGGTTTTTGATGCTCCTGCAAAAAGAGGAAGGCCCGTCCGGCGATTTCTGGCAGAGCCGCAGGCGCAAGCTGTCTGAAGGCATATATCAGTGCCTGAATGAAGCAACTGAGCTTAACCTGGATGGATTTATGACCTTCCGACTTCAGTCCTACGAACAGGAGCTCCGCGAGATGGCGGAGTATGCAGTGGATGAATTTATGCTCGATCAGCAGTACGAGGAGTTCGTCAGCCTGCTGAAATATTTTGTTTATTTTCAGGAGCCCAAAATGCCGCTGGTTCACGTCATTCATAAGGGGGAGGAAGATTTTCTGCTGCTGGATGGCAATCTTCGCCCGATTGAACGTCCTCGAGATGAAGGACTCATTATGGAAAGGCTGGACCAGGATATGGAGATTGAAGATATGGTGGTCAGTACGCTGATTTCGGTATCTCCGGCCCGCATGATAATCCACACAAGACAGCCTGAGCTTCCCGTCATTGTGACATTGGCTCACATCTTTGATAACCGCGCCGAAGTATGCTGCAGCTGTCCGGAATGCAGTGCGCTTCTCGGAAGCGGACGAATGATGACTTGACGCACCGAAGCGGTGAGGATTATAATTACTGATAAATTCACGTAAAAGCTCTGACAAAGACATGAATCAATCCGGATTTGACCGCTCAGAGAGAGGAACCTCGGCTGTAATTTCCTCCGGTTCGCCATTGATTTACCCCTTTGTAGCTGTGTCGTCGAACCCGCACATCATGATGAATGCGGATGAGTAGGCTTCACCGGTTCATGACCGTTACTCAATGCTGATGAAGGATCTTAATCAATTATGTACCAGGTACATAAGCTGATGGAGAGATCGAATTAGGGTGGAACCACGGGTATAACACTCGTCCCTTCGCGGGACGGGTGTTTTTTGCATGTTCCGGTATCTTTCGTTGAAGTCCAGGCGGGACCGAGCGGTTCATGCCTGGAGTTCGCGGGGAGACTAACGCGTCCTTCATATATGGAAGAAACGTGAAATTCTTTTTCTTGGGAGGAATACAAGGTGGCTATTAGCATTAAATTGCCTGACGGCTCTGTACGGGAGTATGAGGCGGGCAGCAGTATTGAGGATGTGGCTGCGTCAATCAGCAGCGGACTTAGAAAGAATGCGGTCGCGGGAAAAATGGACGGGATCGTCGTGGATCTCTCGACGCCGCTTCAGGACGGAGCTTTGATCGAGATCGTAACCCAGGATACGCCTGAAGGGCTTGAAGTGATGCGCCACAGTACAGCGCATTTGCTGGCTCAGGCAACCAAGCGGTTGTATGGAGCGAAAGAAGTAAAGCTGGGCGTGGGTCCGGTCATTGAGGACGGCTTCTACTATGATATGGATCTGGAAGAGCCTTTGAATCCGGAGGACCTGCAGAAGATCGAGAAGGAAATGGAACGCATTATCGGAGAGAATCTTCCGATTGTCCGCAAGGAAGTGAGCCGTGCGGAAGCGCTGCGCATCTTTGGCGAGCTTGGGGATCCTTACAAGCTGGAACTAATCGATGCCCTGCCTGAGGATAGCGTTATCACGATCTATGAGCAAGGCGAATTCTTTGATCTCTGTCGTGGCCCGCACGTCCCTTCAACCGGCAAGATCAAAGTGTTCAAACTTATGAATGTGGCAGGCGCATACTGGCGCGGCGACAGCAAGAACAAAATGCTTCAGCGCGTTTACGGTACGGCGTTCGTGAAAAAAGCGCAGCTCGATGAGCATCTTCACCTGCTTGAGGAAGCCAAGAAGCGCGATCATCGTAAGCTGGGCAAGGAATTGCAAATGTTTACGTTCTCTCAGCTCGTTGGACAAGGCCTGCCGATCTGGCTGCCAAACGGCGCGAAATTGCGCCGTACCCTGGAGCGTTATATCGTGGACATGGAGGAGCGCCTTGGTTACCAGCACGTGTACACGCCTGTGCTCGGAAACGTGGAGCTGTACAAAACTTCCGGTCACTGGGAGCACTATCAGGAAGATATGTTCCCGAAAATGGAGATGGACAACGAGGAACTTGTTCTTCGTCCGATGAACTGCCCTCACCATATGATGGTATATAAGAGCGATATGCACAGCTACCGGGATCTGCCGATCCGTATTGCTGAGCTTGGCATGCAGCACCGCTATGAAATGTCCGGTGCACTGACCGGCTTGCATCGCGTGCGCGCAATGACGTTGAACGACTCGCATATTTTCTGCCGTCCGGATCAGATTAAGGAAGAGTTTGCACGAGTTATTCAGCTGATCATGACCGTCTACAAGGACTTTGGCATCCATGATTATCGCTTCCGTCTTTCTTACCGGGATCCTCAGGATACCGAGAAGTACTTCCAGAACGATGAAATGTGGGAAATGTCCCAGCGTATGCTGCGCGAAGTCGTCGAGAGCCTGGACATGCCGTTCTATGAGGCCGAAGGCGAAGCTGCCTTCTACGGTCCGAAGCTCGACGTTCAGATCCGTACGGCTCTAGGCAAGGAAGAGACGCTGTCAACCGTTCAGCTCGACTTCCTGCTGCCTGAGCGTTTCGAGCTGGAATACGTCGGCGACGATGGCCAGAAGCATCGTCCGGTCGTTATCCACCGCGGTATCCTGGGCACGATGGAGCGTTTTACTGCTTTCTTGCTTGAGAATTTTGCAGGTGCGCTGCCGCTGTGGCTGTCACCGGTACAGGTTAAAGTCATTCCGGTTTCCAATGCCTTTGAAGACTATGCCAAGGAAGTGGCCGAGAAGCTTCAATTCGCCGGTATTTCCGTCGAGTCGGATCTTCGCAACGAGAAGATGGGCTACAAGATTCGGGAAGCTCAGCTCGAGAAGATTCCTTACATGTTCATCGTTGGCGAGAACGAGAAAAACGCGGGTGCGGTTTCCGTTCGCAAACGCGGCGAAGGGGACATCGGTGTCCAGCCGCTGGACGAAATCATCCTCAAGCTTCGTGAAGAAATTAACACCCACGTCGTTTAAGTTTAGCTATAAGTGCATGTTCAAAAAGGTCGATTTTCAGCACCGAGAAGGTTGGATGAAGCTAGGGAGTGAGGAGCGGAGCGTACGTTTTGGGTACGTGAGCACCGGAAGGCCCGGCTGAATTCAAGATTCGATGCCGAGCTGCTTCCTGATTCGCTTCGTGTTAGATATAGAATTTATGAGTTATCAGTGGAACTGATGAAATTCTATATCGCAAGAAAACCTACCTATGCATCGCGGTCGCTCATCCTTGAAGTGGCCTCGATAGAGGTTTTCTTATCAAAAGCGGACTTTTTGAACAACCTCTATAAAGCTTAAGTAACGAGGGAACATGCAAACCTCTGCCATCACGTATATTCTATTTGGGAAGTGGGAACCCTCGCTAGTAAGGGGGAGGTACTCACATGATCCAATGGAAAAAGTGGCAGAGGTTTTTTGCTGGTTTTATTTTATCAGCCGTCTTGTTTAGTGCAGGTTCTTCAATGGTAGAAGCGCAAAATCTGATTCTAAGCGAATCCTATGATTCAACAGACTTCAGAAATGTGTATGATCCGGCCGGGGAAATTCAAGGCTCCGATTACGTGGAGATGTCTCGCTTCTATGCGCTTCGTGTAGCAGGTTTTAGCGATATGAATAGATACTTGGAAGTTCCGAATACGGGGCCTAAGGCCAGCGAGCCTGGGAAGAAACGCGAATCCATGCCTGTGCTTGCGCCGAGGGAGGACCAGGTGCTGCATACGGTGAAGGTAACCGCTACAGGGTATACGGCAGGTTATGAATCGACCGGGAAGAAGCCGGGACATCCTCAATATGGAATCACCTACTCCGGGGTGAAGGTTAAGCGGGATCGAAATATGGTATCTACGATTGCCGCGGATCCGAATGTATTCCCGCTTGGAAGTATTCTCTATATACCGGGCTATGGCTATGGAATCGTAGCGGATATCGGCTCTGCGATCAAAGGGCAAAAAATCGATCTTTACTTCTCCACAACCAAACAAGTGTTTAAGGAGTGGGGGAAGAAGGACGTCGAGGTACAGGTTATTAAAACCGGAAGTGGCAAATGCACGGAAGAAATGCTGAGAACCCTGGATAACGCGATCGAAACCTATCGTTTCCTGCCTTCATCTGTTTTGAAGGAAGCCATTTAGGGTGATTTTGGCGCATAGATAGGCAGTAAACATTTAAGAATAATGCCTCCCTGTTCATCACATACTACTTTTCGGGGGCCAAACCCCTGAAGAGGATGATGGTATTGCATAAGAACAGGGAGGTGAATACTGTGGCTAAAAAGAACAAGGTACAAGAAAACTTTAAAACACCGAATGAAAAGTTTAACGCTGAGTTTGCTGAAGATACCAGCATAGCCAGCAACCCAAAAGGGAACTCCAAAGTTCAGGAGAACTTCAAAACACCGAATGAAAAGTTTAATGCTGAGTTTGCTGAAGATACCAGCATAGCCAGCAACCCAAAAGGGAATTCCAAAGTTCAAGAGAACTTCAAAACACCGAATGAAAAGTTTAATGCTGAGTTTGCTGAAGATACAAGCATCGCCAGCAATCCAAAAGGGAATTCTAAGGTTCAGGAGAACTACAAAAAGCCGAACGAGAAGTTTGATGCTGAGTTTGGCGAACTGAATACACCTGGGGACCATTCCGCTAACCGTTAAGGTTAGATGTTAGCGTCCGTTCGTGCAAAATAAGACCTCCGCTTTAGCGGGGGTCTTTTATTATGGTTTAATTCCCATTTTTATCCATGGACTCAGTCTCAAGACCGAGATCAACTTCATTCCACCGCCGCTAACCTGTTCATTGCAATATGTTGTACACTGTAGTTAAGAAAAAAATAGAACTGGAAGGCAAGGGGATGACCATGAGTAGAAAAGGATGGAGCCAGCTTAGCAACGGTTTGCTGCTCATCGGTATTGGTGTGGTGTTTCTTCTAAATCAGCTCGATATGATACATGTGGATCTTGGTTATATATTCTCGACCTTTTGGCCGGTGTTCATCATCTGGTTCGGCCTGCAAAGCTTAATTTATGCACGTGGAGGAGCACTATGGGGCTCCGTTGTGCCAATCATAATCGGATCGTACTTTCTTGGAAGAAACCTGGATTTGATTGACTTCTCATTCGGCGATCTGATCAAGTATGCGATCCCGATTATCTTGATTGGGTTTGGATTGCAGGTTATTTTTAAACCGAAACCTCATACGCCGCCGCCATCACCGCCAAGCCCGGATGACTTCAGCTCGCATCGGCGCGAGGATTACAGCATCCCCGATCCGCCTGAAGCGCGTCCGCTTGATTCTTCCCTGGATGAAGAATTCGAACGGAGATTTGGCAAGCAAGACAAGGCTGACAAGACTGAGAATATTCTGCCTGATCCAGAATCAGAATCACCGGATTTCCATGAGCAGGGTAAGGGTTACCGCTGGCAGGGACAGCATCATGAACGTCAGCGCCAGGACCGTCAGGATCGCAGCCGGTTCAGAGTTCATGTTGATTTTGATGATAACGGCAAAAGCTACAGCCGCGGATCGGATTATAAGGATGAACAGCACCACCAACACGACCATCATCAATCTTGGCACAGCCATGATGCGGTGAACAAGTCCTCTTTTATCGGGGACGTGCATATGGGGAAAGATTATTTTCAGCTGAAGCCGACAAATATCTCGCAGTTTATCGGTGATACGGTGCTGGATCTGACTAAAGCCCAAATCCCTTACGGTGAAACGAAAATTAACATCTCGGCGTTTATCGGGGATGTCAAAGTATTCGTTCCGAATGATTCGGATGTCGGCATTCATGTAACGACCAACTCCTTCATCGGCGATATGAAGGTGCTGGAGGAAAGCCGCAGCGGCTTTATGAGCAATGCCGGTCTGGAAAGCCCGCATTATAGGGAAGCAGGTAAGAAAATTCGAATCACCGTCAGCGTATTTATCGGTGATGTCAAAGTGAATAGGGTAGGATAACCGTTATGATGGGAATATTGAAAAATACAAAATGGGTGATACTGTTTTACTTTTTGTCGATTGGAGCCGGGGTTGCTGTTTTCCTGTATACAGCAAACCAATCCGGCTACATACATATTGAAGATAACCGGCTGTGGGTGTATTACACGGTCGGTGTACTTCTGTTTACGGGGATTGCGGGATACATTGCGGGACAGCGCATCCAGCGACCGCTGGACCTCCTTCATCTGAACATGCTGCAGGTTGCCAAAGGAAATCTGAACGTGCGACTGCCAGCCATGGAGGACGGCTCTTTTGCCAGAGTATACGATGAGTTTAACGGAATGACAGAAGCGCTGGAGAAGAAGATGAAGCTGTTGCAGCGCCTGGGTGAGCAGGATGTCATTGAGAAAGAGATTGCTGCGGAAGCCGCGGTGCTTGAGGAACGACGCCGGATGGCAAGGGACCTGCATGATACGGTCAGTCAGCAGCTGTTCGCGATCCATATGTCGGCTTCATCGCTTCCGGCGGTTCTGAAGAGAAACCCGGAGCAGGGCGATAAAGTGCTTGGCCAGTTGATTGAGATGTCTCACGTGGCACAGAAGCAGATGCGTGCGCTAATTGCACAGCTTCGGCCTGTTGAACTGGAAGGAAGAACCCTAGAGGAGGCACTCGAACGGTGGTTCCCGGATTACTGTCGCCAAAATGGCCTAAAGGGCATGAAGGATGTTGAACTTTACGGCGGAGTGTCGGATGCGATTGAGCATCAGCTGTTCCTGATTATACAGGAAGCAGTGGCTAATATTGTGAAACATGCCGGTGCAAGCCTTGTCAGCATGTCGCTTCGTGAGGATCAGAAACGCGTTATTTTAAGCATTAGCGACGACGGAATCGGGTTTGACGAGGTGGCAGGCAAGCAGGGTTCATACGGGCTGTCCACGATGCGTGAGCGAGCCGAAAAGCTTGGTGGACAGGTCGATATTATAAGTAAAAAGGGTGCAGGGACAACAGTTCGCGTGAATATTCCGCTGTTTGAGGCCGAGGGTAATCAGGGACCGACTGCGGAAAAGAGTAAGGATCAGGAAGTGCTGGCTGAGCCAGTGGAATAGAGAGGGGACAACATCATTATGGGAACGATTCGGATATTGCTGGCAGATGATCATGATATGGTTCGGATGGGATTAAAAACGTATTTGTCACTGGACCCGGGATTTGAAGTGATCGGAGAGGCCGCAAACGGCCAAGAGGTCGTTGATATGTTAAGAAATGGGGATGAGGCAGACCGGCCTGATCTCATTCTTATGGATCTGATGATGCCGGTGATGAACGGGGCAGAGACCACACGTGCGGTCATGTCCGAGTTCCCGGACCAGAAGATCGTGATTCTGACCAGCTTTCTCGAAGACGAGCTTGTGGTTGAGTGCATTGAAGCGGGGGCTGTTAGTTATGTACTGAAGACCGTTTCGGCCGACGAGCTCATCTACGCTCTTCAGGGAGCGTTCAGGGGTATGCCGGTCATGACCAAAGACGTGTCGGAAGCACTCACCCGCGGGATCCGCCGACATATGGTGAACGGCGATGATTCCGGGCTTACCGAGCGCGAGAAGGAAGTTTTGCTGCTCATTGCCGAAGGCAAGAGCAACAAAGATATCGGCGAAGAGCTGCACATCAGTATTAAAACGGTCAAAACCCATGTCAGCAATCTGCTGATGAAGTGTGAGCTGGAAGACCGCACACAGTTGGCGATCTACGCCCACCGTAAGGGATGGGTCAAAATGTAGCGACTCCACTCGAATCAGATTCCCTTGACGCGGCCTTAGCTTTCTTTTTATCTGCCTTTTAATTGTTTTTAAGGTACTATTAAGGTTTATAGTACACAATAAGAACAGTTAATCAATTAAACCACTTGGAAGCAAGTGATTTTAAATAGGAGGTAGACCTATGGACGACCAAAGAAAGCGCTACGGGTATCCGGATGATGAGGGAATGAACAACGAGTCGAATAACAATGAAGCACCGAGACGTGAGGAAGCATCCACGAAGAATTCGTCCTATTACTATTCTTACGGACCGTTTCAGTCCATACCCAGCGAACGTGATGATCAGCAGCCAGAGCGGCCATACCAGAGCCGGGAATCGAAGGAAGTGGAAGTTACCGCTCCGCAGCCTGTCAAACCGATTCCCTCCTCCGGTTTCTCGCAGTCACATTCCTCCGGAAGCCAGGGGGGCGGCGGGTCTATGGATTCGATGCAAAGAAATAAAGAATGGAACTACAGCCAGAAGCCTAAAAATTCCGTGAAGACGGTGCTGTTGTCCTTCATGGCGGGTGTCCTTGTCATTTCCAGCCTGATGTTTGCCGCTGACCGCACGAATCTGTTTACACCTGATGCGGCGTACTCATCAGAGCCAGCCCAAGAAACTTCAGCCAAAGTCGATGATAACGGCGGAGCTACTACGGCCTCGACCATGATTCCTTCGGGTCAAGGAGATGTATCAGCGGTTGTAGATCAGGCGAGTCCTGCCGTTGTACTGATCGAGACGCTTGTAAACAGCAGCAATCGCCAAAGCACGAATCCGAATATGAATGATCCGTTCTGGTACTTCTTCGGCGGCGGCCAATCGAGCCAGGAAGGAAATGGCGGAAACAGTGGAAACGGTGGAAGCAGCAACAACGGAGGTCAGGAATCCCAGCTTCAGCCTTCCGGCATCGGCTCGGGTTTCATCTTTGAGAAGTCCGGATACATTTTGACGAATGAGCATGTGATCCATGGCTCAGATGTGATCCAAGTAACGGTACAGGGTACCAAAAAGCCTTATGAAGCGAAGCTGCTCGGTTCCAGCTATGAGCTCGACTTGGCCGTACTAAAAATCGAAGGGGCCGATTTCCCGACGGTGCAACTGGGTGACTCCAATTCGCTGAAGGTCGGTGAATGGCTTGTTGCCATCGGTAACCCGCATGGTTTTGAGCATACGGTAACCGCAGGCGTACTTAGCTCGAAGGAACGCGAGATTGATATTCAAGGAACGAACGGCGAAGCTGAGCGGAATTATGAGCATCTTCTGCAAACCGATGCCTCGATTAATCCGGGTAACTCCGGCGGACCGCTTCTCAATCTGAAGGGCGAGGTTATCGGGATGAACGTAGCCGTCAGCGCCGAAGCGCAAGGGATCGGATTTGCAATTCCGTCCAGTACGATCAAGGAAGTTGTGGAATACCTGAAGAATAATCAGGAAGTTCCGAAAGAGCCGATTCCGTTTATCGGGGCAAGCCTGGGAACGGTCACTCCGCAAATTGCCCAGTCTTTGGGTACCGACGTGAAGGAAGGTTCTTATGTTGACAGCGTTGTATTCCGTTCGCCGGCTTATGAAGCGGACCTGCGTCAATATGACATCATTGTGGGCGTGGACGGAACAAAATATCCGACCTCGAAGGATCTGACTGAGTTCATACAATCGAAGAAGGTTGGAGACAAAATCACACTGAATGTGGTTCGTAACGGTAAGAATATTGATTTGCCGCTGACGATTGGGGACCGTAATAAGTTTGATCTATCTCAACAACAGCAGCAACCATAACCATTGATAGGCGTGACAACAAGCGGAAGGGACCATTCCCTTCCGCTTGTCTTGTCCTTAAGGCGACCGATATAATGGGATTGTAACGTCGTACTAAATTTAACGCTAGAAGATAGAGGAGATGCCGCTATGCGATCCCGGATATTAATTGTAGATGATGATGAGAAGATTATTTCCATGCTGCGCAGGGGACTTGCGTTTGAGGGCTATGACGTCCTAACCGCATCCAACGGAGCAGAAGGCTTGAAGGTGATATTGAGTGAGGACCCGGACGTTGTTGTTCTGGATGTGATGATGCCTCAAGTCGATGGATTTGAAGCGTTGCGCAGACTCCGGGAAGGCGGAAGCACGACACCGGTGCTGATGCTGACCGCGAAGGATGAAGTGGAGAATCGGGTGAAGGGACTGGATACCGGAGCGGATGATTATCTGGTCAAACCTTTCGCGCTGGAGGAACTGCTTGCCCGCGTACGGGCTTTGCTACGCCGTAAAACCGGGGACGATAGCTCTAACCACCGACTGACCTACGAGGATCTTGTGATGGATACCGATGCAAGGGAAGTCATTCGCAGCGGGCAGCGACTGGAACTAACCGCCAAGGAATTTGAGCTGCTGCACCTGTTTATGCAAAATCCGAAGCGGGTGCTGTCCCGCGATTTAATAATGGATAAAATATGGGGCTATGACTACAGTGGGGAGTCCAACGTGCTGGAGGTTTATATCGCCATGCTCCGGCAAAAGACCGAGGAACATGGAGGTAAACGGCTGATCCAGACGATCCGCGGAGCCGGCTATATTTTAAGAGGAGATAACTAGCATGTCCATTCGGTTGAGACTGACAGCATGGTATACCGGCATTTTATTCGTGACACTGCTGATTTTCAGCTCGGCGGTGTATGGCTTTGTCCATTTGTATACGTATGAGGAGTTAAAGCAGCGGATTGTACAGGAAGTCAACAAAATTGGTGTGACATCTGGAGCAGTATCGCTACTGCCTGATCGTTCTTCCACTATTAATATGGAAGCAGCTGACTTATACGTGCAGCTATATACATTCTATAATGGAGCTGTTTGGAGATCTGGTAATATGGAGTTTAGCGGTTTGAGGTTTGAGAACCCAACCGTAGAAAGAGCCTTAAATACTACGAAAAACGAATTTAAGCGATTTACGGTAAAGGGTAATTCATTCCTGATATTTGAGGCACCCGTATTCGAAGAAAGGACAGGGAAACTATATGGATGGCTACAAGTCGGTGCAAACACCCGAACCATCGAGCAAACCTTAGATCGACTCCAATCCATTCTCATCATGGGATCTGCAGCAACACTTGTCATTGCTTCAACATTAGGGTTATTCCTCGCCCGGAAATCCATGAAACCAATTGGCAAGGTAACGGAGGCAGCGGAGCAGATTCAGAAGGGGACCGACCTCAGCGTACGAATCGAATACGATGGTCCGGAAGACGAGATTGGTCAGTTGATCGGCACGTTTAACGGGATGCTTGAGAGGACGGAGGGGTTTTACAAAGAGCTTGAAGATGCCTATGCTGCGCAGCGCCGATTTGTATCGGATGCTTCCCATGAACTCCGAACGCCGCTGACTACCATCCGGGGGAATGTGGATCTTCTCCAGAAGATGTGGACGGAAGCCCCTGGCGAGAGAGCGAATATGGACGAAGAAACGATTAAGCAAATCTCGGTCGAAGCGGTGGGAGATATATCTGATGAAGCGAAGCGGATGAGCAGACTGGTGAACGATATGCTGTCTCTGGCACGGGCTGATACCGGCCAGACCTTTGAACTGGATCCGGTGCCCCTGCAGCCTTTGGTTGAAGAGGTCGCAAGGCGCGCTCATTTCCTCGAGAAAACCGCTGAGTGGCATGTCGGAGAGCTGTCTGTCCTGAACGGGGTTTATGTAGAAGGAAATAAGGACTACTTACAGCAGATGCTGTTCATCTTTATCGAGAATGCGTTCAAGTATACGCCGGAGGGTGAGGTCAGCCTGGATGTCGTCCTGTACAAGGGCCAGGTTGGTCTGCGCATTTCGGATACGGGGATCGGTATGGATAAGGATGAGGTTCCGTTTATATTCGAGCGTTTCTATCGAGCGGACCAGTCCAGAGGCGTGACGAGCGGGACCGGTCTTGGACTGTCTATCGCCAAATGGATTATTGATGAGCACAAGGGCTCTGTCGAGGTTGTTACCCGAAGAGGGGAAGGCAGCACCTTTATCGTCTGGCTGCCCGTCGTCTTTGCTCCTCCTCTGGAATAGGTTATAATAGACTGGATACTTTACGTATTACAACGGAAAGCAGGTGAGGATCATCGAAGTCTTGAAAATATCACCGAGAGGTTATTGTTACGGTGTCGTTGACGCTATGGTCTTGGCACGTCAGGCGGCCCAGAATCTGGATCTTCCTCGGCCTATTTATATATTGGGCATGATCGTGCATAACAGTCATGTCACGCAATCCTTTGAGGATGAAGGTATCATCACGCTGGATGGTCCGAATCGGATGGAAATCCTGAGTCAGGTGGAGAGCGGCACCGTTATTTTTACCGCACACGGTGTCTCTCCCGAAGTGCGCAAGCTTGCGAGAGATAAAGGGTTAACCACGCTCGACGCAACTTGTCCTGATGTGACGAAAACCCATGATTTGATCCGGGAAAAGGTAGCGGACGGGTATGAGATCATTTATATCGGGAAGAAGGGACATCCCGAGCCGGAAGGCGCGATCGGGATCGCACCGGAACACGTGCATCTGATCGAGAAGGAAGAAGAGATTGAACAGCTTCAGGTAATTTCGTCCCGAATCATCATTACGAACCAGACAACGATGAGTCAATGGGATATCAAGCATATCATGAAGAGTCTGCTCGATAAATTCCCTGGAGCGGAGATTCATAATGAAATTTGCCTTGCAACGCAAGTGCGGCAGGAAGCGGTAGCTGAGCAAGCGGGCCAGGCAGATTTGGTCATCGTGGTCGGGGATCCGCGCAGTAATAACTCGAACCGTCTTGCACAGGTATCCGAAGAGATAGCTGGCGTTCCGGCTCACCGCATTGGCGATGTGACGGAGCTTAAACGCGAATGGCTTGAAGGCGTAGGCAAAGTGGCTGTTACATCAGGGGCATCAACACCAACTCCAATTACCAAGGAAGTCATCGCCTATTTGGAACAATATGAACATGATCAGCCGGAAACTTGGGAGATCAAACGTACGGTGAATATGAATAAACTGCTTCCGCCCGTTCGGGTGAAGAGTAGGTCATAAGAATGGAATACTAATTTTCTTAATGCAATCGTCGCGATTTTATCGTGACGGTTGTATTTTTTGGTGATATCCGTACGTCCTTAATATTATTTTGTCATCGTCCTATTTGGCTCCTTTTCTCGAACAGGGGGATAAGCGTTTATTTTCATGATAACCTATGATATATTAGGAGTTCGAGTCCATTGACATTACAGAAAATGGTTTATAGCATACCAGCAGAGGACAGCGTTCAGCTAAACATTGATGGTGTTACCGGAAATTATATCCGTTCATGAATCATTGCCTAAACATAATAAGAGATCCATTTTAGCTTAGTTTTTAAAAACTATGAATGGTTTAGCCAAATAGTGCTAATTGATACTCTCCCCTTGTGGTGAATGGTGGACAACAGTTCATGTGAAATGAACTTGACACTATAGACCTAAGGGGATTTTCTATGTCTCGCACTAAGAACGGAAGGATGAATATTGGACAACCTCGCCGGATACAGGATCATTTTTTTGGACTAGCAGTAACCCCGTAAATATCCCAAATCTGTAAGCGTTTTAATTTTCGATTGAATAATATCATTTTTCGTTGAATAGGCAAATGTTTATATTGGATAGTTTATTCTACAATGTTAGACATCAGGTAAACTTCATGGCATAGAACACACGGGGGGTTGGACATGGCGCAAATATCCGTAGAACAGGAACCTGTTCCAAAACGGAAAAAGGACAGCTTATGGATTCGCTTTGCTAAACAATGGGATATTCAATTAATGGTGCTTCCTGCACTCGCACTCATTTTTGTGTTTAGCTATATACCGATGTACGGTATTCTAATGGCTTTCCAGGACTTTAACATTTTCAAAGGGATGGGCGAGAGTCCATGGGCTGGATTCAAGCATTTCGAAATGTTTTTTGAATCACCTGAATTTATGACGGTTATGCGAAACACGATCGTCATCAGTTTACTTAAATTTATCATTGGTTTCCCTGCACCGATTATGCTGGCGCTGATGCTGAACGAGGTTCGGCATATGTTCTTTAAGAGATTGGTGCAAACCGTCAGTTATCTACCGCACTTCCTGTCTTGGGTTATCGTTTCAGGATTTGCGATTTCTCTCTTGTCAACGGATAACGGCAGTGTGAACATTCTGCTGCAGAAGCTGAATTTGATCGAAGAACCGCTCAACTTCCTGTCCATTCCTGAGTATTTCTGGACGATACTCATAACGACAGGGGTTTGGAAAGAGATCGGGTTCTCCTCGATTGTTTACTTGGCAGCTGTTGCCGGGGTTGACCCGCACATGTACGAAGCAGCGGACATGGATGGCGCAAGTAAATTCAGGCAGATCTTTACGATTACGCTTCCATCGATTATGCCGGTCGTTGTTATCTTTATGATTCTTGCCATTGGTAACTTGCTAAATGCGGGTTTCGAAGACATCTTGCTCTTGGCTAAGAACCCGGTATTGCGAGAGGTATCCGATGTTATCGACACGTATGTCTATCGAATAGGTATTGAAAATTCCCGATTCTCATATGCAACGGCTGTAGGCTTGTTTAAAGCGGTAATCAGCGTCATGCTTCTGACGATTGCCAACTTGATTGCACGTAAATCAGGGAACAGCTTATGGTAAAAGACCACTATGATGAAGGGAGCGGGTAATTGTGGTACGTCTAGCATTTGGTGACAAAGTGATGATGGTCATCATTTATATCTTCTTGGCATTACTGGCCTTTGTAACTTTTTATCCGTTTTGGAACGGACTTGTCATTTCATTTAACTCAGGTTCAGATACAGCAATGGGGGGCGTTACCTTCTGGCCCCGGGACTTTACATTAGAGAATTATGGGATCGTCTTTCAGGATAACAGGCTGCTGAATGGTTTCAAGATTTCGGTGCTTCGTACCGTGATCGGAACCATCTTCTCCATACTTGTAACCTCTATCTTCGCTTATGGGATGACGAAGAGCGAACTGATCGGCCGTAAGTACTACATGGTTATGTGTATTATTACGATGTATTTTACCGGTGGCTTGATCCCATCCTTTATGCTCGTTCGCGGTTTGGGTCTGATGGATTCTTTCTGGGTGTTCATTATTCCGGGCTTGGTAAGTGTGTGGAACATGATCATCTTCCGGACGTTCTTTAACGGCCTCCCGAATGGTCTTGAAGAGTCCGCCAAAATTGACGGCTGTGGCAACTGGGGTATTTTCTTTAAGATCATTCTCCCACTGTCCGGTCCAGTAATCGCAACATTGTCATTGTTCACCGCGGTTTCGCATTGGAATGAATGGTTCTTGCCGAGTATCTACATCAATAACGAGAACTTGCTGCCAATTCAGACCATGCTTCGCCAAATATTGAACTCTAATATTATGTCTGAACAGATGAGCAATCTAGATTCGGCTTCTCAGGCCGTTCTCTCCCGGATGCAGAGTGTGACCTCCAAGTCGTTGTCCATGGCAACCATGATGGTGGCAACACTTCCGATTATTATGGTGTATCCATTCGTACAGAAGCACTTCGTTAAAGGTGTTCTGGTAGGCTCCCTGAAAGAGTAAGGGAAACAATATGTGTTGTTTGAAGCATTATGCTTTAGACATAAATATCAAGTGTAAAGACGAAAGGGGAAATTAGAGAATGAGGTTGAGAAAGAAATCGCTGACCACATCGATGACGGCTTTGCTTGCGGCAGCGCTAATGCTTTCTGCATGCGGCGGCGGCGGTGGAACCAAGACTGCTAACCCTGAGCCAGCAGGCGAAAGCGGAACTAGCACGCCTCCAACGGAGGCATCTGACAAGTTTGTGCTTGGCGAAACTCCGCTTGAGTTCAGCTTCTATGGTCATTATAACGAGTACACCATGCCTCCATGGGGGCAAGACGAATCCTCGAAATGGATTAAAGAGAATAAGAAAGTAACCGTAAATGCCATTCATTCGCAAGGTAACGCACAACAAAAATTCAATACCATGATTGCTTCCACGGAGCTTCCAGATGTTATGTGGATGGATCGCGGACCGGATGTAGAGAAATTGCGTCAAGCAGACATGCTTGTGCCTTATGACGAATATCTCGATAAATACCCTAACTTGAAGGAATGGATGGGTGAGGAAGGCCTGAACATGCTTCGTTCCCCTGACGGTAAACTGTATCAGTTCCCGAACTGGTATACGAACCAACCGAACGGTAACGCAGGGTATGTTGTTAATAAACAAATCTACCATGAGTTAGGTTCACCTAAACTGGAAACAACAGATGATTTGTACGAATACCTGAAAGCAGTTAAAGCCAAATATGGCGATAAAGTTGTTCCATTTGAACCGCACGTTCAAGGTCAAGGTATTGAAGTACTGTATTCCGCTTTTGCTGAAAATGCTCTAACGCGCTGGATCAGCATCCGCGGCGTGCCTAACGGCGACAAGTTGTCTTCCATCTTTACTGATCCTATCTTCCGTGAGTCGATGCAGTATTCCGCGAAGCTGTTCCGTGAGAAGTTGATTTCTCAGGATGCTATGACTCAAACTGTAGATCAGGTTAAAGAGAAAGTGAACACGGGACGAGTTGCAGTATATGCTGCTTCAAGCCCGACTGAAAATGCAATGAACGCACATGCCGATTTGGCAGCAAAAGATCCAAACGGAGGATATTTCATGATCTGGCCGATTCACAAAGAAGGCCTGGACAAGAACAAAATCTTCCCTGGTACTTACACGCAATTGGGTTGGAACGTAAGTGTAATTACGAAGTCTGCTAAAAATCCAGAAGCGATCTTCGCATTCCTGGATTGGTACACAGGTCCTGAAGGACAAAGTGTTCTGATGTGGGGTCCTCCAGGAGGATATTGGGATGGATTTGAAGACGATGGTGTGACACCTAAATTTACTGAGAAGTATGTATCTGATGCAGCCGGTCTTAACAAGCTGCAAGCGATAACAACGAACTTGCATTGGAACGGTAACACGGTATTTATTGATACAGCAAAAGCAAAATATGAAAGCACATTGCCAGAGGAGCAGCGTAACTGGTCCACTCGTTGGCAGTATGAAGTCACTTGGAAGACTCAAGCAAATGCTACGGAATACATCAACCTCGATCCGGCCCCGGACAGCGAGGAAGGAATTATCCGTCAGCGTGTAGAGGATATCTTTACAGAATCCAGAGCGAAAGCCCTGTATGCGAAGGATGATGCCGAAGTATTGGCAATCCTCGACAAGGCGGAAGCCGATGCGCAATCTGCCGGATATGATAAACTTCTTGCATTCAAAACAACGAAATGGCAAGAAAACGTTGCAAAAATGAAAGGCCAATAATAATCTTTACTTAAAACCAAGAAGGGTATGCTGCTTATGCAGTATACCCTTATCGGAATTTATGGGGGAGATGATACCCGTGTATAAAGTGCTGCTGGCAGACGATGAAATACTGGATCTAGAGGGCATGAAGAGCTTTATTCCATGGGAAAATCTCGGAATGAAAGTGATAGACTCGGTCAATAATGGCTTCGCTGCCTGTGAGGTTCTCGAAAAGGAGAAGATCGACATCCTTGTTACCGATGTACGCATGCCGAATATGACCGGGCTTGAGCTTGCTCAGCGGGCACTGAAATTGCAGGAGGAACTCCGGATTATCTTCGTAAGTGGTTACCAGGACTTTGGTTATGTGAAGCAGGCGATTGCCTTGAATGCATGCAGTTATGTGCTAAAGCCGATGGAGGACCAAGAGCTGATTGATGCGTTAACGAAGGTGAGGCTGGAGTTGGATCGTCTCCATGAACGCAAAGAGACGGAAGAAGCTTACCAGCAGATGATCCCCATCCTCAAAAATCAGTACCTCCTGCAAATTCTCCAGAGGCCCTACGATGGAGCCATACTGGATATTATCAAGCGGGAGTACCGATTGACGGAGCTTCACTGGCCGGTTTGTGTCATTTTGCTAGAGCTTGATAATGTGAGCACTTGGCGAAGCAGCTTGCTCGATTCCGAGGAAAAGCTTAGTGTCATAGAGGAGTATTTCTCGAGACTGCATAAACTGCTCGAACAGAACGGCTTCGAATACATATGCAAGGTAACAGATCAGCGGACGGCCGTAATGCTTAACGGGGGCAGGGGCAAAGAAGAGATTCAATCCCTGCTTGAGGAATTGAAGCAGGAATATAACTATACAATGACGGTAGGAGAAGGAAGAGCTGCCTACCAACTGGAGCAGCTTCACACGTCGTATCAGGAGGCATTGGCCGCGCTGGACTACAAAATGTTCCGGGGCAAAGGTAAATGGATTCTGTACAGCGAGGTGCCTACCGAGGACCGTGAGGATGTAAAAAGTCTCGATATCCGTCTGGATGCCTTATTTACAGCCATGACAGAGTATGATATTGTTCGTATTTATGATGAACTGGAAGCGATTCAATTGCTTGCCTCTAATATCAGATCCAAGTTCACCATACGTAATTTAGCCGTGTATATTATGGTGAAGCTCGAAGGCCATCTGCAGACGATTAATGAAGAGTTATACCGTATGGCAGGATTGGATCTCAAAAATCTTGATATTCTACTTCATTTTGAAACGATGGATGATATTTTCTCATGGCTTCGCATGAAGGCAATGGAAATTTCGGAAATGCTCAAGAACCGCAAATCAACAAAGAATGGCAGGCTGGTCGAAGAGATCATAGAAAATATCCAAGCGCGTATGCATGAGAATATCACGCTGCGAGATATGGCAAACCGGTTTTCTTTTTCACCGAATTATCTTGGGGTGCTCTTCAAGGAAGAAACCGGACATAACTTCAGCGATTATGTAATCAAGCTCCGCATGGAGCGCGCTAGAGATCTGCTCAAGACGACCAAGCTCAAAATATACGAAATTGCATCGCAAACAGGGTATCAGTATCTGCCTTATTTCAGTAGACAGTTTAAGGAAATGTATGGAATGACGCCTCTGGAATATCGGCGCAAGCACTCTTAACTTGTAAAATTCAGATTAGATATGGGGTCAAACAGGTGATTGCAGGGAAATTCGAACGAATACGGGTCAAGATACCTTTCGGGTACAAGTTAATGATTTCGTACTGCGTGTTCATCATTATACCGGTGCTGCTTGTCGGTCAGATTGCGAATCAGGTCTTCGTAAAGTCCACTCGCGAGCAGACGTATAACAATATTCAGGGAACGCTGCATCAGATGAGCGAGAATATATCGTATAAGATGGAGGACATGATCCGCATATCGGACATGCTTTATTTTGATACAACCTTTAACAGTCGTCTGCGTTTTACTGAAAGTGCTTGGATTAGCTATGACACAACGATTAATGTGTTGATTCCGAAGCTGGAGACCGCGGTGAGTACGGCTAACCGAAGGATTTGGTTGTCGATTTACCTGCATAACGACGACCTTAGGGAGATCTATGACAATTATTCGAATTCAGATCCGCTGGATTCCAACAAACGTCTATTTGATATTTATCAATATGACAGGCTAGAGGACCGGTCATGGTATAAATTGTATCCAAAGGAAGAGAATTATGGTGTAACCTTGCAATGGAAACAGATTGAAGACGATGTGAGGAACGGACGCATTTCCTTGCTGCGGCGGTTGGTGGATATCAGCTCGACCATTAAACCGCAGGAGATCGGATTCATGCGGATCAACGTCAGTATGACCGACCTGTTCGAAAGCATGGATTACAACAAGATCGGTGACGGAACGGCTTTATATTTATCGGATTCCCAAGGGCGGGTGGTTCTTTCCTCGGGAGGTATACAGACCACCGTCTTCAAGGAAAAAGAACTTCGCAAGAACGGCGACCTCCTCATTCGGAAGCCCATTCCCCAGCTCGGATGGGATTTGATTGCCGTTGTCCCTGCTCAAATCGTGGAGAAAGATACGGTCAAGATTCGTAATTTAACTTATCTGATCTGTTTGATTTGTATCGCTATCTTTTTTGTGGTTAGCATTTTGGTCTCCAGATACTTCAGCCGCCGGGTTTCCAAAATCGTATCGGTTCTTGACTCGTTCCAGGAAGGCGAATTCCACAAGCGGGTATCCTTTAAGGGCAATGATGAATTTACGCATATTTCCTCTGCTTTGAATGATATGGGCAGCAATATCGGCAAGCTGATCAATGAGGTGTATCTGGCCGACCTTCAGAAAAAAGAAGCGGAACTGGAATCGCTGCATGCGCAGATAAACCCGCATTTTCTATACAACACCCTATCCTCCATTAGCCGCCTGGCGCGGTTTGGGATGCTGGATAAACTGCAGCGCATGGTAATGGACTTAGCGAAGTTTTATCGCCTGTCGCTTAACGATGGCCGGAATATCATCTCCGTGAAGAATGAATTGGAACAGGCTCAGGCGTATGTAGATATTCAAAAGATTAAATACGACGAACGGATGCAGGTTACTTATGATTTCGAACCGGAAGTGGTCCGGTATGAAACTGTGAAATTGATTTTGCAGCCGTTTATCGAGAATGTGCTGGAGCATGCCTGGACTGGGGATTATATTCATGTTCGAATTACCGCCAGAGTGCTGGAAGACGTCCTGGAATTTAAAATTATCGATAATGGAGTCGGGTTCCCGCCCGGCAGAGTTTTGGACAATACAGGCGGACAGGATCTAACTAATGCCGGATACGGTATTCGGAATGTGGATCAACGAATCAAACTTCACTATGGCAGCGAATATGGGGTCACGTTATTCAGCCGAGCCGGAATTGGGACAACGGTAAGAATTGTGATACCACTCGTGAAGCGAACTGTAGCGGAAGGACGCAGCAAAACATTGATGTAACAGGTAATCGACATCTCCCGATCATGCAGGCTTGAAGAATGGGCTTGACGAGGGGAGATTTTTTCTGTATATTTACTTTATCGGATAAAAGCATAAAAGCTTAAAAGCGAACAAGCGCGAAAGTGATTATCCATCGATTGAAATTGAAAATGGAATAAATTCAGAAAGAAGGTTTTATTATGATCGTTATTACATCCAATCAAATATCAGAGGAACAAGTTCAGCATATCGTAAGCGAGATTGAGAAGGAAGGACTGCAGGCTCACGTATCGAAAGGGGCGGATCGCACGGTGATCGGGCTGATCGGCAGCGTGAACCCGAAGCTTGCGGAGCATCTTCGCCAAATGAAGGGCGTAGAGAATGTAGTTAAAATCTCCAAGTCCTACAAGCTTGCTAGTCGTGACTTTCATCCGGATGATACCGTTATTGATATTAAAGGCACCAAGATTGGCGGCGGCAATCTGGTCGTCATGGGTGGTCCATGCGCCGTGGAATCCGCACAGCAGATTGACGAGATCGCGCAGCTGGTTAAGGCAGCAGGCGGACAGGTGCTTAGAGGTGGCGCTTTTAAGCCTCGTACGGGCCCATACAGCTTCCAGGGCGTTGGCGTTGAAGGTTTGATTATGATGGCGGAAGCCGGGCAAAAACATGGCCTGTTGACGATTACGGAGGTTATGACGCCCGAATACGTGGATATTTGCGCGGAGTACGCCGATATTCTGCAAGTGGGTACCCGTAATATGCAAAATTTCGATTTGCTTCGGAAACTGGGTACCTGCGGTAAGCCGGTTTTGTTGAAAAGAGGTTTCAGTTCAACCTATGATGAATTCCTGAATGCAGCGGAGTACATTCTTGCCGGCGGCAATCCGAATGTCATGCTCTGTGAACGTGGAATCCGAACATTCGAAACGTACACCCGGAATACGCTGGATTTATCTGCCATCCCTGTTTTACAAGGGTTGAGTCACCTTCCGGTCATTTCTGATCCGAGCCATGGAACAGGACGACGCGAGCTTGTCGAACCGATGTCCAAGGCATCCGTGGCGGCTGGGGCAGACGGCCTTATTATTGAAATGCACACAGATCCAGATAATTCCATGACAGGTGACGGGGTTCAATCCCTGTTTCCGGATCAATTCGCTGCATTGCTTAAAGACTTGGAGCAGCTGGCTCCACTGGTAGGCAAAAGCTTTGCGACTGCCAAAGCACCTGCTTCTGAATTTGCGCGCGTATAGTAATTGATAAGCGACGTTGTACACTTGGGGATAGCGTTAAGAACATAGTTAAGGTTCGCCAGTTCCTTAAATCTAATATAAAAGACATCTGCAAAAAGCTTGCAGGTGTCTTTTTTCTGAGTTTACATTAATTGGTTTCCTGTGTTATATAACCTAACATTGTTTTCAAAAATACCTTACATAGGTATTGACGTCAGGTTATCTCCCGGCATATAATGACGAAAAGAAATCGAAAGATTATGAACATTGTTAAGCTGTTTAAGTCTTAATGTTCGGAAATTGGGAGGAAGAGACATGTCGGTAGAGAAAGTATTGCAAACCATTAAAGAGAACAATATTGAGTGGGTCGATTTTCGTTTTGTAGACTTGTCGGGACGGGTTCATCATATTAGCTTGCCGGCTTCAGAAGTAGATGAGGAAACATTCGTGAACGGGGTAGCGTTCGATGGATCTTCTATTCCAGGATTCCGCGGCATTGAAGAATCGGATATGGTTATGATTCCTGATCCGGATTCTTGCTATATCGATCCATTTGCAGCACATCCTACGCTTAACATTATGAGCAACATTTATACACCGGAAGGTGATTCATATGAGCGTGACCCGCGCGGTATCGCAGCTCGTGCCGAGCAATACCTTCAAGAAGCCGGTATCGGAACAGCAGCATTCTTCGCACCGGAATCTGAGTTCTTCCTGTTTGATGAAGTTCGCTATGAAAGCTCCATGAACAGCTCCAGCTATTTCGTAGACTCCGAGGAAGCGCATTGGAATACGAACCGCAAGGAAGAAGGCGGCAACCTTGGTTTCAAAGTAGGCGTTAAGGGCGGATATGTTCCAGTAGCACCTGTGGATACTCAGCAGGATATCCGTAGCGAAATGTGCCGTTTGCTTGATGAAGCGGGACTTCGCGTCGAGCGTCACCACCATGAAGTAGCAACTGCCGGCCAAGCGGAAATCAACTTCCGTTTCGATACATTGAAGAAAACAGCTGACAATTTGTTGATCTATAAATATATCGTGCATAACACAGCGCGCCAATATGGCAAAACTGCTACGTTCATGCCGAAGCCATTGTTCGGGGATAACGGAAGCGGCATGCACGTTCACCAGTCCATTTTCGATGGTGACACCCCATTGTTCTATGAAAAAGGCGCTTATGCTAACCTCAGCCAAACAGCGATCCACTACATCGGCGGTATTCTGTACCATGCGCCTGCATTGATTGCTTTGACGAATCCGAGCACCAACTCCTTCAAACGTCTGGTACCAGGCTATGAAGCACCGGTTAACCTCGTATTCTCCAAGGGCAATCGTTCTGCCGCAGTGCGGATTCCGGTTGCAGCCGTAACGCCTAAAGGCTGCCGCATCGAGTTCCGTACACCGGATTCCACGGCGAACCCTTACCTTGCATTCTCCGCCATGCTGATGGCTGGCTTGGACGGTATCAAGCGTAAAATCGACCCTACCGCACTCGGTTATGGACCATTCGATAAAAATATCTATGAATTGTCCGACGCCGAGAAGAAGGAAATCCGCAGCGTACCGGGTTCCCTGGACGAAGCCTTGGATGCACTTCAAGCAGACTATGAGTTCTTGACAGAAGGCGGCGTATTTACGCAAGAATTCCTCGAGAACTTCATCGAGTTCAAGCGTGCCGAAGCCAAAGCGGTTAACATCCGCGTTCATCCGCACGAGTACTCCCTGTACTACGACCTATAATAAACAACGTCAAAAAGCCTAGGGCATCATGCATCATGCCCTGGGCTTTTTTTTGCACACATATAAAGCCTAGCTAGGTTTAGCGAGGATTATCATACCGAGGGAGAACAAAGGCTATTTTCAAAGGCAGGCATGAATAACCTTGCTCTTGGCTGAAGCAGCCCCTCACTCCCTTACCCCAGCTTTACTCTTTAAAGTATCCGTAGTGATGCGTATTGCTTCCGCAAGATTCCCGAACGATGAGTTCAGGCTCTACGACAAAGGAGCTGATGGGCGATTGTTTATGGATAAGGTCGTAGAGCATGAGCGCTGCCAGGCGACCGATTTTCTCTTTGTTTTGCCGAATCGTCGTTAGTTTGGGTGTTGTATATTTGCACGCCTCAATATCGTCGCAACCGATGATCGATACATCGTCAGGGACCTTCAGGCTATGTTCCTGAAGCGCTTGGATGGCTCCAATTGCAATCTGATCAGAGGCCGCAAAGATCGCGCGGGGAAGGGAACCCGCTTGGATCAGCCGTGTCATGGCTTTGTATCCGCTTGCCTCATGAAAATCTTCACCGCTTAGGAACCATTCCGCATGGGCCGGAAGTCCGAAGCTATCCATGGCGTTACGATAACCGGCCTCACGCTTGTTGGAGATTTCAGACTCCTTGCTGCCTCCGATGAACCCCAAGTCTCTGAAGCCTTGAAGATAGAAATGCTCCACGACCTTCGAGGACATTTTATAATTATCGGACATGATATGCCCTGACATTTCGCCGAACAGTTCAATATCGACCCCGATACATGGAATATCGCTCTCATCCAGCTCTTTAATCGAGGGCTCAATTTCCTCGCCGGATATAATGACACAGCCATCCACCTGATAATGACGACATCGGCCGAGGTAGTCGGCGTCATCCCCTTGGAATTTCTCATTCGAAAAAAATAGTAGATCGTAACCGAGAACCCCCATTTGCTTCTTAAAGGAATTGAGAACTTCAACAAAAAAAGGATGAGTAAAATCGACATTCAGCTTTCCCGCAAATATGATGCCGATTAAATTCGATTTCTTGGTTGCTAATGTTTTCGCAGAATTGGAAGGGGTGTATCCCGTCTCTTTCATAATCTCCAACACGCGTGCTTTGGTCTCTTCGGATACATCACTGTAGTTGTTGATAATCTTGGAGACGGTGGATACGGATACCCCGGCCATTTTAGCGATTGTTTTGATGTTTAACGCCATGCGAAACGCCCCTTATTCTGTTTATATTATCATTTCATAATTTTCGTGGGTTTTCGTTAATTATGATTGCTGCTTGTCCGTTATTTAGTACAGAAGCGAAACTGTTTCGTAAATTAGTGTATCTGCTTTAACCAGGTAAGTCAATGAAGAGAGTAGTTATGATGCTTGTAATAGAGAGGAATAAAGCTGAATCGCGTTCAATAACAAAATATTGTGGGAAAGAGAAAAAAAGCTTTGACAAACAAAATATTATGAGTAATAATAGGCCTTGCGAAACCGCTTTCGGTATATTTCGCTGAATTGCGAAAATTTATAATAATTGTTTCGTAACATCAAGATTGTACTGGGCGAGAAAAAGCGGAATGATGAATCCGGTTTCATAATGAATTGCACTTTAATTTCAGGGGGTTAGGAAATGATTAAGAAATTATCAGCAATACTTTTGGCGGGTGCTCTGACTTTCTCGCTAGCGGCTTGCGGAAGCAGTGATTCAGCCGATAAAGGTACACCTGCGAAAGGTGATAAAAAGGTCATCAAAATTCTACACTGGAAACAAGATAACATCAATAAAGCGGTTGAAGAGATCAACAAGAAATTTGAAGAGAAGTATCCTGAGTATACGATAGAGTATACCACTACGGGTCCGGATGACGAATACAAGCAGGCGCAGAGAGCAAGAATTACCGCTAATGACGTCGACGTTTTGGCTGATTTATCGGGAATGAGACTTTCCCCGCAGGAATGGACACCGGGTGCGAAGGTACCTGATTGGCAGCAATGGATTGATACGGGATTGATCGCGGATTTATCCGACCAAGCCTTCATTAAGAATTATAACGCTAACGATATCGAAAAAGCCGGAACTTATAACGATAAAGTGTATGCGATTCCAACGGGCAAGGTTGCGATGTCCGGTCTGTTCTACAATAAAGAAATCTTTGAACAGAATGGATTGAGTGTTCCGAAAACGTGGTCGGAGTTCATCAAGCTCAATGATGATCTGAAAGCCAAAGGCATTACCCCGATTGTTGTTGCAGGTAAAGACGTATGGCCTTTGAAACTCCCTGTATTCGCCCTGCAAGCCAAAATTCTTGGCGGCGGAGACCAGCAGAAGTGGATTGAAGGTGTTTGGAAAGGCGAAACGGCTTATAACGATGAAGAAGCAATCGAAGTATTGGAAAAAATGAAGACGCTTCAAGACAATTACATGATCGACGGATTCATGGGGATTGATTATGCAACAGCGCCTTCCTATTTTGCAACAGGAAAAGCCGCCATGCTGGCTGATGGCTCTTGGGATGCTCCAACCGTCGCAGCAGCAAACCCGGAGCTGAAATTCGGTTACTTCCCGCTTCCGGCTACGGAAGATGCAGCCAAGAATGCCTCTTTTGTCGGCAAGTATGACGTAACCTGGTATGCAACCGAGAAGGGACCGAACAAAGAAGGAGCCCTAAAATGGCTTGAATTCTTCTCCGAGCCGGAAAATTACACAACATTCGTGAAAGCTGCCGGTTTCATCCCGACGCAGGATAATATTCAGACGGAAAGCGACTTTATTGACAATGAACTGACTCCATATCTCGGAGAGTTCGAATTGGCGTACGAAATCATGATGATTAACCGTCAAAATATTGGCGAGCATTTGGCTGCAGAAGGTGTTCATACAGAATTCCTGGCACCGGGCGGCCCATACAAAACAGCAAAAGAGCTGGCTGATATTCAACAAAAAGAATGGGAAGCTGCTGCTCCGAAATAAGATTCTTCTATTATAAAGAGACCTATATAGAATGAACCATACTGTAGTCGGGGTCTGTGCAGCAGGCCCCGACATTTATTGAAATGGGATTTTGCGAGGTGAGAGAGATGTATCCATTTGGAAAAGGATTTAACCGATTCATACCCTTATTGCTGCTGCTGATACCGATGGCGCTTTACATCGTGTTTTATTTTGGACCATCGATCCTGACGGTCATCTATTCCTTTACCGATGTCAAGAACCTCCCGGGCAGCACGTACCAATTTGTCGGGCTTGATAATTATAAGGAATTATTCTTCTCGGGGAACTCAGGGGAGCGGTGGCGTTCCATCGTAAACACCCTGATCTTTATGTTCGTTGTTACGATCGTGCAGAACGGGGTCGCTCTTTTTATCGCCGTCATCATTAACCAGCGCCTGAAAGGCGATTATTTCTATCGCGCGGTATTCTTCTTGCCAGTTGTACTGGGTGTAGCTGTTGTCGCTCTGATCTGGGGGATGATGTTCGATCCGTTAAACGGACCTGTCAATCGCCTTTACGACGCTCTCTTCGGCTATCAGGACATGTTCTTTGGGAGCTTCACTCACGCGTTCGGCTATATTATTTTCGTCCAGATTTGGATGTACATGGGCTATTCCATGCTGATCTTTCTGGCTGGACTCCAATCGGTCCCTAAAGATTTATACGAAGCGGGTCATATTGACGGCACCAGCAAGTGGCAATCCTTCCGTCATATTACTTTCCCCTTGATCGCACCATCCTTCACGGTGAATATGCTGTTATCCATCATTGGTGCAATGTCTACCTTCGATATCATTTTGGCGACAACAGACGGTCGCTTCAATACAAGGACGATGGCGTACGACGTGTACAAAGAGACGTTCCGGGGAAGTTTGGAAATGGGCCTTCCTTCGGCGCTGTCCGTTGTACAGTTCCTGATTATTCTCCTCTTTGTTGTGGTGGCTGTCAGACAGACGCGTAAGAGAGAGGTGGAGTATTGATGCGAAATTCCAAAACCACGCAAATTCTTTCTTACGCCGTCATATGTTTGCTGCTGATTCTGTATGTCGTTCCGCTTCTGCTCGTATTCAACGTATCACTCAAATCCTTCAATGAGTATCTGCTCAATCCGATCGGGATCGTCCAGAACATGGAATGGGGCAATTATACGCAGGCATGGTCTGAGGGCAATTTCGCCGGTTATTTCGCGAATAGCTTAATTTATACGGTAGCTGCGACGGTACTGACCATCATCGTGTCGTTGTTTGCGGCGTTTCCGGTCGCGCGCGGATATGTGATGTGGAGCGGCTTCATTTATATGTTCTTTTTGTTGTCCCAGTTTCTTCCGAATCCGATGGTTGCCCAGTATAAACTCATGCTGTCCTTCAAGGAGAGTGTTTCGTTCTTCGGGTATGATACCAAGCTTGGTTATATTTTGCTGAAAACGACGGGAACGGGCGTTGTGTTCATGATGTTTGTCGGCTACATCAAGTCGATTAGCCGCGATCTGGATGAGGCCGCGGGGATGGATGGTTCCGGTTATATCCGTTACCTGTTCCAGATCATTCTGCCGCTGATGAAGCCGGTTATCGCAACCGGCGTCATTCTGACCGCAATTGGAATCTGGAATGATTTTGTCGGTCCGATCATGTATCTCCCGAGTCCGTCCAACTATCCGATTACGTTCGGTCTAAAGGAATTCAGGGGGCAATACGGGAATAACTGGCCGCTGCTTGCATGCGGAATTACGATCGTAGCGGCGCCATTGATCATTCTGTACACGTTCATACAGAAATATCTGGTGGACGGGGCGCTGGCGGGAGCCGTCAAATCCTAAGGCATAGAGGGGAAGAGGACGCGATATGAAATCAACAGGATGGAAGTTTGAGGGGAACCATGGGGTCTTTACGTTGCGTAATCCTGAACATCATAACTATTTATATTTTCCTTTAGTGAATGAGGCCGGCATGATGTCGGCCGTCACGCCAAATCTTCACGGTGAAATGACCAGCAGTCACAATACGTTTTTCATGTCGCCCGTATCGGTGGAGGATCTGCATAATTCCAAGTCCGCACGTAACTTTTGGGTGCACATTGACGGGCATGGCGCATGGTCCGTAACCGGCAATTCAGCCAAGCAGAATGCAAACCGGTTCATGAACGAGGAAGAAGAAAGCCAATTGGCAGCCGGGTTTTTATGGCATAAGCTGACGCGAATGAACGGGGAGGCCGGACTGCAAGCGGAAGTAACCAGCTTCGTTCCGGTAACGGATGACAAAATCGAGTTAATGAAAGTAACGCTGACCAACGTAGGCGAGCAGACGCTAAAATTGACCCCTACTGCGGCGATCCCGCTGTATGGCCGTTCGGCAGACGACCTGCGTGACCACCGTCACGTGACATCCCTGCTTCACCGGATCTTTGTCCATCGCAAAGGGATCGAAGTTCAGCCTGCTCTCTCATTTGACGAGCGGGGGCACCGTATTAACCACGTATCCTACAGTGTCCTGGGTGCGGAAGCGGACGGTGCGAAACCGATCGGTTATTTTCCGGTGCTTGAAGAGTATATTGGGGAAGGCGGCGCTCTGGATTGGCCTGAGGCTGTCATTGCCAATAAGCAAGCGGACGCGCAGGCAGGCGACTCCTTGGAGGGATACGAGGCCATTGGAGGTCTGCGGTTTGCGGGGGTTCAACTGCAGCCTGGCGAATCCAGGTCTTATGTTATGGCGATGGTCATTTCGGAAGATCGCACCGAGACCGGAAGACTTGCCGAAACGTATTTATCGGAGAAGCGCTTTGATGAGCTGCTTGCTCAGAATGAAGCCTATTGGAATGACAAGCTGAATACCGTATCCTTCCATACCGGAGATCAGCAGCAGGACTTGTGGATGAAATGGGTAACCTTGCAGCCGATATTGAGGCGCCTCTATGGCAACTCATTTCTTCCTTATCATGACTATGGCCGTGGAGGACGTGGATGGCGTGACCTCTGGCAGGACTGCCTGGCATTGATGATCATGGAACCGTCCGAGGTCCGGTATCTGCTGCTCAATAACTATGCGGGTGTACGGATTGACGGAAGCAATGCAACGATTATCGGAACGAAGCCCGGTGAGTTTATTGCTGACCGGAACAACATACCGCGCGTATGGATGGATCACGGTGCATGGCCATTCATGACCACGCTGCTTTATATGGATCAGAGTGGGGATTTGGATTTCCTGAAGCAGCCGCAGACCTATTTCCGCGACGTATTTGTAAGTCGGTGCAAGGAGAAGGACAGTGGATGGCTGCCTGAGCATGGAAATCTACTCTTAACCGTGAACGGTGAGGTATACGAAGGTACGATACTGGAGCACATGCTGCTGCAGAATCTGGTTCCGTTCTTTAATGTAGGTGAGCACAACAACATTAAGCTTGAGGGAGCAGACTGGAATGATGGTCTTGATCTTGCCCCGGATAGAGGCGAGAGCGTAGCCTTTACGGCGTTCTATGCAAGCAATTTGATGCAGTTTGGCGATCTGCTGCTGTCTTGGCGGGACAGAGAAGGCGTGGAGTTCATTGAAATAGCAGAGGAAATGGCATTGCTTCTCGACTCTCTAACGGCTCCCGTCTCTTACGACGATGTGCAGGGGAAGCTGGAGCTGCTTGATCAGTATTATGAGGCTGTTAAAGTCTCCGTGACCGGAAATAAACGAAAGTTTAGCGTTGCGGAAGTTGTGAAGGATTTGAAACTGAAAGCGGACTGGATCATCCGGCATTTGCGCAGCAAAGAATGGATTACGAGTCAAGAAGGATACTCGTGGTTTAACGGTTATTACAATAATGACGGAGCGCGCGTGGAAGGCGATCATCCCCTTGGCGTGCGCATGACGCTCACAGGCCAGGTCTTTGCCGTTATGGGCGGAATTGCGGATGATGCACAGGTAGGACAAATTACGAAATCGGTTGATCGGTATTTAAAAGATCCGAGTATCGGCTATCGTCTGAATTCGAACTTTGGCGAGATTCAGCAAAATCTCGGGCGGGCATTCGGTTTCGCGTTCGGACATAAAGAGAATGGAGCCATGTTCAGCCATATGAGCGTCATGTACGCTAACGCTCTCTATAAGAGAGGTTTTGTCCAAGAGGGATACGAGGTATTGCAATCGATTTACGATTTAAGCAATGAATTTGAACGCAGCCGAATGTATCCGGGTATTCCCGAGTACATCAACGAGAAGGGAAGAGGGATGTATCCCTATCTTACCGGGTCGGCAAGCTGGCTTTTGCTTACCATGCTGACCGAGGTTTTTGGAGTGAAAGGAAATCTGGGACATCTGCTCTTGGAGCCGAAGCTCAGGCCTTCGCAATTCGGAGCCGACGGTACTGCTGCTGTGCATACGCGGTTTGCGGGTAAACAGCTTCAGATTGTATACAGCAATCCGAAGCGATTGGATTATGGAAGTTATACGATTCAATCGGTTACGCTGAACGGTGAGAAGATTCAGCTGCGCAGTGAGAAACCGGGGGCTGCCGAATTGGATCGCAGCTTGCTGTCCGCGTTATCCGAAGACGAGGGTCAACTAATTCGTGTCGAGCTTGCCTGACACACGAGCATACAACATTTCGGAAGCCCTGGCAGGCAAGTTGGCCGGGGCTTCTTCATCATGAATGGAGCGATTGTTTTGGAACATCAATTAGCAAACGGACAACTGGAAGTCGACATAGCGGAAGTCGGTCGTTATCAAGGGACGCGTTTTGACCGGACCGGTTTCATTACCCAGGTCAAATTGACCGAGAGCGGTCACACATTCTGTGTTCATGAGTTTGCGGATGGGTTTAACCCTCAGGCCGGGTCCGGATTGTGCAACGAGTTTGGACTGCATGAGGGGATGGGCTATGCAGAGGCCGAAGTAGGTGGATGGTTTCCTAAATTAGGAGTGGGCCTTCTCAAACGGGTCAGCGAGGACCCGTATCATTTTCAGTATACGTATCCGGTGGAACCTTTCAATGTGGATATCACTTCGGATGACGTGAGCATTTCATATACGATGCATCCTAGGAACGTCAAAGGGTATGCGGCAAAACTCGTTAAGAAAATCTCGATTCAAGACACGACATTGACGATAGGTTATGAGCTCTGCAATGAAGGGAGCCAAAGGATGGATACGGAGGAGTACATTCATAATTTCATAGGGATTAACGAAGAGCTGGTAGGACCAGAGTATAAACTGAAGTTACCGGTCCCTGTCCGCTTTACGGAGGTCGAATCGGATTATACCTCGGCTCTGCTGTCTGTTCAGGATAACGAGGTGGGCTGGAATGCCAGACCGGATAAGCCCTTTTATGGGAGAATGGAAGGCTTTAACGGCAGCGATTATCCTTATTCCTGGGAGCTTACGCACAGCTCCAGCAGGGCGGGAGTCAGGGAGATCAGCGATTTTCCGGTTGCGCATATGGCCCTGTGGGGGACCGGCCACGTTATATCGCCAGAAGTGTTTATTCGATTAAGCCTGGCACCCGGAGAAAAGAGATCCTGGAGTAGAAAGTACCAATTCTTCTGTTGGTAGCGGAGAATTCAATGTGAATAATTACACTTGAAGGTCTATGGGATTGTTGCTATGATTAGCGTTAATTAGCATTCATAGTAGAGAAAGGGTGGAGAGTCTTTTGAGCAAGAGAGCATACAATTTTAACGCAGGACCTGCTGCATTGCCGCTTGAAGTGTTGGAGCGCGCCCAGGCCGAATTCGTCAATTACGGGGATACCGGCATGTCGATCATGGAAATGTCTCATCGCGGCGCTGTGTATGAAGCGGTTCATAACGAAGCGCAGGAGCGCCTGCTGTCGCTGCTGGGGAATCCATCCGGCTACAAGGTGTTGTTCATCCAAGGCGGTGCAAGCACGCAATTTGCAATGATTCCGATGAACTTCTTGGGACAAGGCCAGGTTGCGAACTATGTAATGACGGGAAGCTGGTCTGACAAGGCGATTAAAGAAGCCAAGCTGATCGGCGAAACTCATGTGGCAGCCTCCTCTGAGGAGAGCAAGTACATGGCTCTGCCCAGCCTTAAGGACATCAAGCTGTCGGATCATGCAGCTTACCTCCATCTGACTTCCAATGAAACGATTGAAGGCACACAGTTTAAGGAATTCCCGGATACCAGTTCGGTGCCGCTTATCTGTGATATGTCGAGCGATATCCTCAGCCGTCCGTTCGATTTGAACCAATTCGCGATGGTCTATGCGGGCGCTCAGAAGAACTTGGGGCCGTCCGGCGTTGCGGTAGTGATCGTCAGAGAGGATATGATTACAGATTCTCCTAAACATCTGCCGACTATGCTCCGTTACAATACGTATTTGAAAAATAACTCGCTGTACAATACACCACCTTCTTTCGGCATCTATATGATCAACGAAGTGCTGAAGTGGATTGAAGAGAAGGGTGGCCTGCAAGGCGTTCAAGAGATGAACCGCAAGAAAGCCGCACTCATCTATGATGCCATCGATAACAGCCAAGGCTTCTACCGCGGCTGCGTGAATGCAGAGGTGCGTTCCAATATGAACATTACGTTCCGTCTTGCCTCTGAGGAGCTGGAGAAGGAATTCGTGAAGGCGTCGGAGCAAGCAGGCTTTGTCGGTCTGAAGGGTCATCGCAGCGTCGGCGGTTTGCGGGCTTCGGTCTATAACGCCGTTCCGTATGAGAGCGCTCAGGCGCTGGTAGAATTCATGCAGCAGTTTAAGAACAGTCACAGCTAAAATCATACAAGATTACACAATGATAACCTTCCGCCGGTTCGGCGGAAGGTTATTTCTGGATATCCCGGGAAATCGGGAAGGAATCGGTTATAATAAAAATAAAACAGAAGAAAAGGTGGACTTATCAACATGGCATTACACATCGTACTAGTCGAACCGGAAATTCCAGCCAATACGGGCAATATCGCCAGAACTTGCGCCGCAACGGGCACACATCTGCACTTGGTCCGTCCGCTCGGTTTTAATACAGACGACAAGACATTAAAGCGCGCCGGGCTGGATTACTGGTATGCCGTACATATTGAATATCATGATTCCTTTGAGGAGTTAAAGGCACTTTATCCGGAAGGACGTTATTACTACGCCACGACGAAGGCTACCAAGCGTTACATGGACATTGAATATCAAGACGGGGATTTTTTGGTGTTTGGCAAAGAAACCAAGGGATTGCCTCCGGAGCTGCTAGCCGCAAATAGCGAGCATTGTATTCGCATGCCGATGACCGATAAGGTTCGTTCACTGAATTTATCCAACTCTGCAGCGATTATGGTATATGAAGCACTGCGTCAATTGGATTTCCCGGGTATGGTATAAGTTTTTGCAAAACTTTGAGTTTTTTGGGGAATATCATCCAGTATACCTAGTTGATATTGAAAAAAACTAAGAAATTCTTAATTTCCAGCAGGATTCGACAACTTTTTATCGAACTATTATACTAGGCCCTTGTTATCAGTTCTGAACTGTGGTGTCAGAAATCACTTGTTGAAAATGAAAGAGGTGTACAATCGTTATGAAACCTGCTGGTGTTGTTCGTAAAGTTGATCAGCTGGGAAGAATCGTTCTGCCTAAGTCTCTACGCAAGAGATATCAAATGAACGAGGGGGATCCCGTAGAAATTCTTGTACAGGGGGACCATATTATATTGGAGCGCTATCGTCCGAAATGCGTCTTCTGTGGTTCTATGGACGGAGTTAGCGAGTTTAAAGAGCGCTATATCTGTTCACAATGCATGTCCGAAATGCTGCAGCTTCCGAAACATGCCTAGTACCTCAAATGAATTACCTTTTGCGCATCGCTAATGAGCGGTGCCTTTTTTGTTCCTCAAAAAAATAAAACTCCCCCGATATACGAGGGAGACGCCTTACAGGCCTTTGGTTTTATCATCATTGTATGCCGCGGTCCAAATGCCAACCATGTAAAGGGCGAATACGAGCATGACGATCCAAAATGTTAATGAGAACGACATTCTTGCCACCTCCTGCTAAGCTAACCTTATTATAACCACCTTGAGCCAAAAAATAAACGAGAATATGAGTGCCGATTCTATCATTTGAAAAATAAGAAGTGCGTGGGTACCGGGCGCAGACTTCCGTCCGACGGTTTGTTTACGACCCGGCCGTTTAGGATTAGGGATGCGGACCCGCCGCCATCCAGATTATAAGCGTCAATCACGCCCAAATTTTTAAGCTTGTTTTGCAGCTCTTGCAGCGTGGCCCCCGATTTGCCCTTCTCATCATATCCTTCGGTAACCAGGATGAGCAGCTGATCGTCCTTGTAATTGCCGATGACGGTACGCGGTGCCCGGCCGGGGGCCGTTCTCCATTTTTCGGGAATTGTTGTTTTGCTGCCGTTTTGGAGCAGCACGGGTACAAAGGTAGCACCGAACATGGGATCGAGCCGGTCAAGCTCGCTCTGGCTGTAGAACTTGCCACCGATCAGCTTGCCGGACTTGCTCATGCCGACAAAGGCAAGATCCTTAAAGCTCGGTTGAAACCCCGAGACGTATTTGCCATCATAATAGGTTGTGCTCAGCGGATGTCTGCCCCCGTTCCCGTCAGCGTATCCACCGGCATTAATCCCTGCAACCGCACCATGCCGGCTTACGGCACGCATGGTGGTTTCTACAGACCCGGGTCTGCCGTTTTCGCTCCCTAGCGACATCTTCATCGCGGAAGGATCCTTCAATTTGACCTTCATCGCATATCCGTGATAGGTACCCGGGTTGATCTTGTATAACTCAATTCGAATCCGGTCACTGTTAACCGTTTCGATAGGGACACCCAGTTTGGTTGTGATCCGGCGATTATAGATTTGATCCGGGCGCGCGGCTTGTGCTTCCGCTGTTTGCAGAATGGTTCCTACCGTGGCGGTCGTTTGTCGATAGAGTTTGGCCGTTTTTTCAATGGAGGATATCGTCTGTTCCGCATAGACAGCGGCTTGATCCAAATCCTGTTTGATCACGGCGGACTGTTCCGATATGCTGCCGGATGGTATGTACTCCTCGGTTTCGTGCGACAGGCGCGGCGGTGCCGTAATTAACCACATACATAGCAGCATTCCGATAAAAGGTGCAATGGCCAGCATAAATGTACGGTTTAACTGCTTGGGACGGATATACTTCAGTGTTCTCACTTCAGCAGCTCCATCTTGCGTTCCAGCTCTTTCAGCTGTTTCTCAACTTGGTTTAGTTGACTGTACAGCTTGTTGCTGTTGTCTGTTTTGCCGCTAGCTTGATCCTTGGTAAAGGTCAGCAGCTCATTAAACGACTGAACCTTGCTCTGCATTTCGTCCATTTCCTGGACCAGCTCGTTAAACCTTTGGTCGTACTCCGCTTTGAATGCCGCCATCTCCTGGCGCGTATCCTGCTGCAGCTGCACCACGACTTGCTCTTTCAAGTGATTGCTATATAGGTAGGCTGCGGTGGTACCCAGCCCGATGAGAACAATCCAAAATACCCAGAACCATTTGGTGGATGGCCCCTTTTGCTGTGTTTCCTCACGGGATTTATAGGGGGTATTGTGTTCCTGCTCCAACATTGGCATTTCATCACCCCTCAAAAACTATCATTTTTTCCAAATTTCATTCTAACATGTCAGGATTACTTTCGCAAAGACGAACTAATAGCACTTGTTTTTATGAAAAATAGATTGCCTAGAAAGATAGAGTGGGATACAATCTGTATAGATTTGATTATCAAACAGGATACATATAAGACATTCGCCATGCATACCGTCAAAGGCCCTGCGCCTATAGGATTAATTAACCTTATTTCTACACGAATAACGGCTCCGAATTGCGTCTATCCATATCTGCAAACAACGGAGATTCGCAATGCCGGATATGTAAGAAATTGACGGCGCTTACTAAATAGAGATACTAGAGATTCAAGTTTGCTGATACAGGAGGTCTATTAGAAAATGAATCAGGTTTGGCGGGTAGTTATCGTCGGCAGTCAACCTACAAGCATGCTGGGAACAAAATTGATTTTGGAAGAGCAGCAGGATCTGCTCGTTGCGGGAATGACATCCTCGGATTCAGAAGGGCTTCGAATGGTCGGGGATTTGCTTCCTGACTTGGTACTATTGGATTATCATTTGTCGGAACATACCTCGGAAGCCGTATTGGAGCAGATGAAGCAGCTGTCCCCTAAGACCCATGTCGTCATTATGACCGACAATGATGGCCTTCCGTTGCTGCAATCCTTGATCAGCCGCGGTGCAAGCGGCCTATTGTCCAAACAGGCATCCACCTTTCAGCTCATACATATGATTACCGGACTCCGGGAAGGCGTTGCCTCGCTGCCGCTCGACTGGGTAAGGCAAGGCATCTGGCCGTTAACGGCCTCTGCAATGAACGAAGGCGGACTCCAGCTCTCCGAGACGGAGGCTTTTATAATGGAACGGATCGTCCAGGGCATTACATACGACAAAATCGCCATGGAAATTCAGGTAAGCCGCCGCTCAATTGACAATTACCTCCGCAAAATCTATGTGAAGCTGGGGGTATCCACTCGTGCGCAGGCGATCGAGAAGTATGCCCTGTATACCCGCCAAGGCCGGCAAATATATGCCTAATGCAGGATTAAGGTATAATATATAAATATCAGGAATACCTATTAGAGGTTGTAAGAGGCTCCTGAATACAAAACCGAGGTTTTGATAACGGTTAGAGGAGGGACTTCCATGCAGTTTTCCTTTGCTTCCCGTGCACAGACCCTTTTGTCATCCCCGCTGCGCGATATCAGGGAACTTGCGAAGCGGGATTCTTTTATTTCCTTGGCAGAAGAGCTGCCGGCCGAAGAGTTATTTCCTTTGCATTCTCTGGCAGAAGCGGCGACATCGGTGCTCTCCGAGGACCCGCTCGCCTTGCAGTACGGTGAGGCAGAAGGGTATGGGCCGCTGCGCGAGTGGCTGAGCGAGGACTTTTCCCGGCGTAAAGGCCTGAGTGTCCAGCCTCAGCATATTTTGCTGACAACGGGCACCCAGCAGGCCATCGATTTGCTGGTCAGGGTGTATGTGGACCCGGGCGACCCGGTTCTGGTGGAGAATCCAACCTCACCGGGACTGCTCCAGGTGCTGCGCCTCCAAGGTGCCGTCATCGTGCCTGTGGAGGGAGATCAAGACGGGATGCTGCCGGAGCACCTGGAGACCATGATTCGGCAGCACAAGCCGAAGCTGCTTATGGCTGCGCCCAATTTTACCAATCCGACAGGCGTGATGTGGAGTTTGGAACGGCGTAAGCAGGTGCTGGAGCTGTGTATCTCACACGGACTTCTTATTGTGGAGGATGATTCTTACGGTGATCTTTATTTTGCGGATCCCAAGAATCCGAAGCCCCGAATTCCTTCCATCTTCTCACTTGAGGAGCCGCAGGGAGGACATGTTCTGTATGTGGGCTCGTTCAGTAAAACCGTTGCGCCAGCGCTGCGTACGGGATGGGCTGCCGGGAACCGGCGCTTGATTGAGATGATGACGGCCGTGAAGCAGATGGCCGACTGGCAATCCAGCATGCTGAACCAGCGGATGCTGCACCATCTGCTGGAATCGAAGCATTTTAAGCTGGAAGATCATATCGGCATGCTTAATCGGGAATACGCAACGAGGCTCAAGCTGATGGTGGAGCTGCTGAAACGCAGCGCGTGGAAGGATTCGAAGTATGCAGTGCCTCCTGGGGGGATGTTTCTCTGGGTACAGCTGCCTCCGGGCTTGAATGGGGATGCGCTCCTAAGAGCTACTCTATTAAAAGGAGCCGCTTTCCTGCCAGGCTCGATGTGCTCGGCAGCTGATCATACCCGTGAGTGTATCCGGCTGAATTTTACGCATCCGGGGCGGGATGAACTGCTGCTGGGCATGAATCTCATCAGCGAGGCCGTAATGGAGTTTACAGCCCGGAATTAGACATGGAAGGTTTCTTTTTACGAATCGTGTATAACATAGCAAAGCTGCTGATGGAGCCTGATTTCAGGTTCGGAAGAGAATCAGCAGCTTTTTTTCATGGGCGAATATTTACTTGTTCGAAGGTCTGCATCCAGAATTTATGATTTCAATACGGTAGCATAGTCTGCCAGGGCTTGTACGCCGGCCGGTGTCAGCACGTAGCGTCCGCGGCTCACCCGACGGAACCAGCCGTAGTAATTGCGCTGCAGAATGTCAGCCGCTGATCCAACGCCGCTTCGATCCCGCACAGCCGCGGGAGAAATACCGGGCAGCATCGCAGGGGCAGTTTCTTTTTGAAGCTCATGCCCCTCCTGTAATTCAGAGCTCCGCTGCTCCACTTCAGCTGCATTCATGGCAGCAGCCACGCGCAGCGTCTTCTCGCGATAAGCGGTAACCAGCTTGGCTCTCGTTACCCCACCTGTGTTGTAATCACCGCTGCGCTCACGAAATTCATACAACAGGCGTTCCTTGCGTCTGATGGCGGTCCTTCCCTTCTGTACCGCCATTTCCGGCTCACAGAGCACCTCGATGAAGGGTGCTTTGGTTTTGTAGAAGGTGACCGTAATGAGTCCCAATCCCAATCGTCCGCAAAGCCCCGTCAGTTCCGCCCAGCGCTGATTGACCGCTCCTTTCTTCGCCCGGCTCTTCTCAACGGCTAGGTAAACGTACGGGGTCAGCTTCAACCGCTCGATGCCCTGGAGCAGAAGGGCCAGATTGAATGTTTTTTTCAGCTCCACGATCAGCGGTTCATCGGCGCCTTCTTTCATACCGACCAGATCGCAATTGCGTACCTCGCCTTTGACTTCATATCCGTTCAATTCAAAAAAGGCCTTCAGGGGAGCGTACAGCTCGGCTTCATGCTTTATCGCCATGATGACTCTCCTTTAATTCGAAAGATGCTTTAATGTCAAGTTAATGTAATTTCAGTATAGCATGGGGACGGCTCGCGTGGCGTACCCGAGTGTAGAATGGACCGGTGGTTAGATAAAATTGCATGCGCATGACTTCGAAAATAAGGTCAACTATTCCAAGTAAGTCGCATAGGTATGTAATACACTTTTTCGAAAATGGAATGTTTTCTAATGACGCTGTGGAATGGAAGCCAATCCCCATAAACAGACTCATAGGAGGTAGCGAAATGGATATTTTCGAACGCATAGCATCATATCGGGCAGAAGGCGACCGTTTGGCGTGGAGCGGCACATTCAGGGAATACATTGAAATACTTAAGAAGGATCCCTCTCCAGCCATGACGGCACATGCCCGTGTATATGACATGATCGAATCCTACGGTTTCGAAGAGAGCGGGGGTCAGAAAAAATATAAGTTTTTTGAACAGGAAATCTTCGGTCTCGACCGAGCTGTTGAGAAACTCGTTGAGGAATATTTCCATTCCGCGGCTCGCAGACTGGATGTACGCAAACGCATACTGCTGCTTATGGGGCCCGTCAGCGGCGGGAAATCGACGCTGGTCACGCTGCTGAAGCGCGGTCTGGAGAAGCATTCCCGTTCCGATCGGGGGGCTATATATGCGATATCCGGCTGCCCGATGCAGGAGGAGCCGCTGCATCTGATTCCACTGGAGCTAAGACCCGAAATCGAGAAGGAGCTTGGCGTCCGAATCGAGGGCAATTTGTGCCCGGCCTGCCAGCTCCGCCTCAAGACCGAATACGGCGGAGATATCGAACAGGTTGAAGTCGAGCGGGTATTAATCTCCGAGGACAACCGCGTCGGCATCGGTACATTCAGTCCGTCCGATCCCAAGTCGCAGGATATTGCCGATTTAACCGGCAGCATCGATTTCTCCACCATCACGGAATACGGCTCGGAGTCGGATCCGCGTGCCTACCGCTTTGACGGTGAGTTAAACAAAGCGAACCGCGGTTTGATGGAGTTCCAGGAAATGCTGAAATGCGACGAGAAATTTCTGTGGAATTTGCTCTCCCTGACCCAAGAAGGGAACTTTAAAGCGGGTCGGTTCGCGCTAATAAGCGCGGATGAGCTGATTGTGGCCCACACCAACGAATCCGAGTATAAAGCTTTTATCGCCAATAAGAAAAATGAGGCGTTGCAATCGCGGATGATTGTCATGCCGATTCCGTATAACCTGAGAGTTAGCGACGAGGAGAAGATCTACTCAAAGCTGATCGGCCAAAGCGATATGAAGCATATCCACATCGCGCCGCACGCGCTTCGTTCTGCCGCGATATTCTCCGTTTTGACGCGCCTGAAGGAAACGAAGAAGCAAGGGATGGATCTGATCAAGAAGATGCGAATGTACGACGGGGTGGAAGTCGAAGGGTATAAAGAAGCAGACCTGAAAGAGATGCAGAATGAATATTTGGAAGAAGGCATGTCCGGGATTGATCCGCGATATGTCATTAACCGGATATCCAGTGCTTTGATTAAGCAGGATCTTCAGTGCATTAACGCGCTGGATATGCTGCGGGCGATCAAGGATGGACTGGATCAGCATGCTTCGATTGCTAAGGAGGAGCGGGAGCGCTATCTGAATTTTATTGCCGCCGCACGCAAGGAGTATGATGATCTGGCGAAGAAGGAAGTCCAGAAGGCCTTTGTGTATTCCTTCGAGGAGTCTGCCAAGACACTGTTCGAGAATTATTTGGATAACATCGAAGCATTCTGCAACTGGACGAAAATTCGCGATCCGTTAACGGATGAAGAGATGGATCCGGACGAAAGATTGATGCGTTCGATCGAGGAGCAGATCGGCGTCTCGGAAAACGCGAAGAAGGCTTTTCGAGAGGAGATCATGATTCGCATCTCGGCTTATTCCCGGAAGGGCAAAAAGTTCGAGTATCACAATCATGAGCGCTTGCGCGAGGCGATTGAGAAGAAGCTGTTCACCGACCTGAAGGATATCGTCAAGATTACAACCTCGACCAAAACGCCGGATGCCGTGCAGCTGAAACGGATCAACGAGGTTAGCTCCAGACTGATCGAGGAGCATGGGTACTGCCCGGTATGCGCGAATGAGCTGCTGCGTTATGTGGGCAGTCTATTGAATCGGTAATACCGGATAGAATAATGGAATGCCATGAGAAGCCGCCTAAGAAGTTAGGGTGGTTTCTCATGCTTCGGGATGAAATAGCCCGGTTAGAAGGTGCAAATATACACACAATTAGGACTTTAGCATTATGTCCAGGTGGTAAATATAGTCTATAATGGACCCTAAGTACTTGAACCTGTGAGATGGATCACGTTATTTAGGAGTGGATTTTTCGAAATGATTGATGTTTCCCCGAAAAGACGCCAACAGTTGGAGTATATCGGATTGGATGAACAAGGGTTGGAACTGCTGGCTAAACATCGTGATGTGTTTGCGAAGGTGGTTGAAGAGGTCGTTAACCGGTTTTACGCGCAGATTGGGACGCAGCCGCAGCTGATGCAGATTATCGAGCGTACCTCGACCGTGGAACGGCTTAAGGAGACTCAGCGGGTATATTGGATGTCACTTGCGGCAGGGAGAGTGGATGATGCTTATATTGCCGAACGGATTAAGATCGGACAAGTTCACTCCAGAATCGGCCTGAAAACAGACTATTACCTTGGAAGTTACATGGTTTATCTGGACATCGCCACCGATTTACTGAAGCAAATCGTGCCGGATCAGTGGATCCAAGTGGTGCATGCGCTGAGCAAGATGTTTAATTTAGACTCCCAGCTCGTCCTGGAAGCTTACGAAATGAAAGAGAAAGAGAAAATCAGCAATTTGGTCTCGGATCAACAAAGAGTGTTGGAAGCGATTACAAATGCAGTTCAAGAATTGACCGCCATGATCGTGGAGCTGGATCAAAGCGCGGCGTTAATGGCAGACAATGCAATCAAAACAGCAGAGGCACAGGATAAAGCGCATACACTGACTTCCGAGCTGGGTGAAGAAATTCTGCATATTGAGCAGATGGGGAGCTTGATCAGGGAAATCTCGGATCAGAGCCACTTGCTCGGTCTGAATGCGGCGATTGAGGCTGCTCATGCCGGGGAATTAGGCAGAGGCTTCGAGGTGGTTGCCGGGGAAGTCCGTAAGCTGGCCACCAACTCCAAGAAGGCGATGGATGAGATTCAGGACAAGGTTAGCGGCATTATTCGCAAGCTGGGTCTTGTGGAGCAGGAATCGGAAAAGACGTCCATGAACGCACGTAATCAGGCGGCAAGCTCGCAGGAATTGGCTGCTTTTGTGAAAATGATGGAAAAGCTGGCTGATGATTTGGAATCGCTTCAACATGAATATGATGTTCAGAAGCACGATGTCCAGGAGGAAACTGTATCCGAGAAAGTAAACGTATAACAGGGACCTAAGAAGCGAATAGATTAATGATATCTGTAAACAACAGCAGCACCCGCTTTGAGGAGGATTCCCTCATGTGCGGGTGCTGTTTGTTATATGGCGCCTATATTGTCCTTCAAGCATTGCGTTGTTAAATAAATCGCCGATGGAGCTTCTTGCCGTCGTAGGAGAACAGGATCGGTTTGCCCTCGATCATGCTGTGCAGATGCACGGGTTTGCCCCAGAGCCGGTAAACATAGGGGATGGTGCGCTCCATATATTTAAGGTCAAGTTCAATGCCCTCGTACAGATGTTTGATCATCAGCTCACCGGAGCGAAGATGATCGCCATCGGTCACCACGAGAAACGGCGAGCCGCCGTTTACGCGGGAGACGACCAGCTGGTCGCGGATATTTTCCCACGCCTTGTCGGTGATTTTCCACTCCGGGCCTTTTTTCTCAAATACATACAGGTCCAGATCCTCCACCAATTCCTTTGTCAAATAATTGCGCAGGAAGGAGATATCGGAGTCGTATTCGCGGACATCAAACATCTTCTCCCGATCCCAGCGGCGTTCGATATCCTCGAAGATTTTCAGCCCAAGGTAGTAGGGGTTCAGGCTGTGGCGCGACGGCTGCACGACCGAAGCGTTAAGCTTGGCGAATTCCACCGTTTCCTCGCTGGTTAGGTCCATCTCCCGCAGAATACGCTGATGCCAGTACGAAGCCCAGCCTTCATTCATGATTTTGGTTTCCATTTGCGGCCAGAAGTACAGCATCTCCTCTCGCAGCATGCTCATAATGTCCCGCTGCCAATCCTCCAGAATGTCGGAGTGCTCCTGGATGAACCACATGATGTCTTTCTCCGGCTCGGGCGGGAAGCGTTTGGGTGACGCCGGCAATTTGTCGGCTTTGTCTTCACCGTCTTCGTCCATAGCCCATAAATCGTCGTACCGGCCGGGAGGCTTCTGCCGCTTGGCTTCCTCCTTCTGCGCCTGCATCCGCCGTGCGGTGTACCGCTGCTTATCAAGTTTATCCGGTCTTATGATATGCGGATCCACATGCTCTTGAATCGCTAGCACGGCGTCAATAAACTGCTCAACCGCCTCCGTGCCATGTTCGATCTCATAACGGGAGATGCGCTCGGCAGTAGCCGACATGCTCTCGACCATATTACGGTTGGAGACGGAGAAGCGGGCGTTGTTTTTAAAGAAATCGCAGTGTGCAAGGACATGGGCGACTATGAGTTTATTCTGAATCAGGGAGTTGCCGTCCAGGAGAAACGCATAACACGGATTGGAGTTGATCACGAGCTCGTAGATTTTGCTAAGGCCGAAGTCGTATTGCATCTTCATTTTATTAAAGGTTTTTCCGAAGCTCCAGTGGCTGAACCGGGTAGGCATGCCGTAGGCACCGAAGGTGTATATGATGTCTGCCGGGCAGATCTCATATCGCATAGGGTAAAAATCAAGGCCAAAGCCTGTAGCGATCTCGGTAATCTCCGCAATGGAACGTTCCAGTTCCGCGATCTCGTCTTGGTGCACGAGAATCCCCCCTTCGTTATTAAAAACATGGTTCTTATCATTTATATGGAATCTTGGTGCAGATATGCGGGCTGAAGAGGGAATCCGTGAACGGATGATGGCAAACGCACAGGCTGGCCTTAGGTCAAAAAGTGCCTCATCTCGATCCACAGTCGTAGCAATCTGCCAGACTATGTAATGATGCCCCTTAGAAAGCTTTGCGTTATAATGGGATTAATCCAGTGGTTGGCAAACTTCTCCATTTATTAACCGTTGGATAATAAAATGAGGTCAGGGAGGCAAATGAATGATCGAATTTCCTAAACCGGATGTGGAGCAATTTTTTCAAACGTATGGCATTCGTACCTTCGGAATCAGCGCAGACGAGTCAAGGCTCGTGTTCAGCAGCAGTCTGAACGGAAAGTTTAATTTATGGGCCATGGAGTTAGAAGGGGAGACGTCCTACCCTTACCCGCTTACATACAATGACCAGATCGCAAGCTTTATCAAGCTGGACCCGGAAGGGCGACATATCTTAACGGCGTTTGACCGTGACGGGAATGAAAACTATCAGTTTCATGCGCTGCCCTGGAGTGGTGGCGAACCAATGCCTTTGTTTGAAGGGGCTGATGCGGATGACAAACATTATTTCGTTCATCTGTCAGAGGACGGCAAGCGCTTATATTACGCCACGTCGAAAGACAATCCATCCTTCCTGAACTCGCGCGTATACCATCTGGATACCAAAGCGGATCAGCTGCTGCTTGAGGGCCGGGATACGTCAACGAATATGTGTGCCGTCAGTCCCGACGAGAAAACCATCGCGTATACCCAAATGTATGCCAACACCTACTATGTCAGTTACGTGAAGCGTGAAGGCGAAGAGCCGTTGTGCTTGACACCTTCTCCTGAACAGGTGCATATCTCGGGTGGTGTGCTGTTCGCCAGCAATGACCAGGTCATTTTCGCAACGGATTACGAATCGGAATTTTCATATGTAGCCACTTACAACATTCCTCAGCAGAAGTTTGAACCGCTGTGCCGCATCGACCGGGAGAGTATCCAGCTCTTGCGCTACCATAAGGATTCACGGACTCTCTATATCGTCACGGAAAAAGGGGTGGAGGATCGACTGTATGCCTATTCGCTCGACAGCGGTGAGTTAACCGCCATCCCTCTTCCATCAGACATTGTCGAGCAGCTGAACGTGACGAAATCCGGCAATCTGTACCTGCTGGCCCGCGGAGCCGTGAAGCCGCTTAACATTTACCGGTATGCGGATGGCGCATGGAGCATGATCACGAAGAATGTCCTGACCGGATTAACCGACGAGGACATGGTGACGCCTGAGGTCGTAACGTATCCCTCTTTTAACGGCATGGAGATCGAAGCCCTCCTGTTCCGTGCCAAAGACCACGTGACGAACGGTTATACTGTATTTTGGCCGCATGGCGGCCCGCAAGCCTCGGAACGCAAGCAGTTCCGTTCGATGTTCCAGTATATCCTGGCCAAAGGGTATCACATCTTCTGCCCGAACTTCCGGGGAAGCACGGGTTACGGCAGCTCCTTCGTGAAATTGGTGGAGCAGGATTGGGGCGAGGGACCACGTAAGGATTGCTTGGCAGGCATGGATTGGCTGTTCGAGCAAGGCATATCGAGCCGTGAGAAGCTCTTCGTGATGGGCGGAAGCTACGGCGGTTATATGACTCTGCTGCTGGCAGGGCGTAATCCAGAGTATTTCAAAGCGGCCATTGATATTGTCGGAGTCAGCAACCTGTTTACCTTCTACAACTCGGTACCCGAGCACTGGAAGCCGATTATGAAACGCTGGATAGGCGATCCGGAACGGGATAAAGAACGCTTTATCAAGGATTCGCCGATTACGTACCTGGATGAAATGGTGAACCCGATGCTGATCATCCAAGGGGCTAACGATCCGCGTGTCGTCAAAGAGGAGTCTGACCAAATCGTCGAAGCTTTGAGGGCGAAGGGCCGTGACGTGGAATATCTCGTGTTCGAAGACGAGGGGCATGGCATTACGAAAAAGGCGAACGAAAAAATCGCTTATGCCCGGATGGTCGAATTCCTGAAGCGCAATCAGTAAGAGTCGTATGAAAAAAGAGGCGTACCCAAGGTCCATTCGGACTCTGAGGTACGCCTCTTTTCCCTTTATTTATCTATAGTCTCGCTCGGATTCCAGAGCTTGATTCCATCGTCCTCCAGGATGCCCAAGGTCACATCCGAGATGTTTGGATCCTGGGTCAGCAGGGCGTTGATTCTCATTTTGGAATGGCCGGCCTCGGCCAGGGTCATCCCTTTCTTCAGTTCAATGTAGGCCTCCACATGATAGTTGCGGCCTTCCTGCAGGATGCGAAGACGATTGATATCGCGGACATCCGGATCGCCGAGAATGATTTGGGAGATCTTCTCTTCCACTTCATTCGGGGCAGCGACTCCGATTAAGCCGACCATATTGTCATATCCGACCTTAAAGGCGACGCCTACCATCAGGCAGCCGATCAGGATTGTGGCGATTCCATCCAGGATGAGGAAGTTAAAGAAATATGCGAATATAATGGCAACCAGAGCAAAGAGGGCGCCAAGCGTAGCCACGATGTCTTCATAGAACACAAGGCGTGTAGGCGGGGCAGCGCGGCTGGCATTTTTGAAAGCGGCGGGCAGCAAAGCAAGGCCGGATGCTTGAATGCGGGTTTCCTTCATGATCTCTTTCATGGCTTTAACCAGTATGGAACCGTCAATGATAACGGCAATGGCCAGCACAATAAAATTAAGCCAGAAATTCGTGGCTTCTTCCGGATGTTTTAACAGCTTGATACCTTTCAGTATCGTTTCGTAGGCCATGATGGTAACCACGATCACCGCGACCATACAGACCAGATTAATGACCCTGCCGAATCCGGTGGGGAACTTCTTGGTCGGCTTCCGCTCGGCCAGCACACTGCCTACGAATACAAACCCTTGGTTTACGGCATCGGCCACCGAGTGCATGGCGGATGCAAACATCGTACCGCTGCCGCTAACGGATGCTGCAATTCCCTTGATTATGGCCAGTCCCGTGTTGCCCAGTGCCGCTATCGCGGATGAGGTGTTTCCTTTCTTAATGAGCTGCCATGTGTTATTCAATCCAAACCCTCCGTCTATAATGTCAATTTCTATTAAATCTGAAGTATATGTTATCATATCATGCCAAATTAAGGGTATCCCCTATCCTCCACACATGAATCATGATGACATAAATATTACTCAACATGTTTTTTGTTTCATTATCATAATTTACTCATATCTTCATTTCTTACCCAATACATTAAGAATATAGTGGAAAATAAAGGGATGTATGTTAGGCGAAACGGTTGGTCTGGTCTTCAGTAAGATGTGGCGAATCGAGTTACCCCTTGATAACAAAGCGTAAACAGCCTTGCAGCGAAGTGAAAAAACATAAGGAGGAAATGTTATGAAAGCGTTAACAAGTCCAGAGGCAGCGAAAGGCAAGGCAAACGAGGAATGGGGCCTGATTATATGCTCCAGATGTGATGAAATGGTGGACACGATTCCAACCGACGGAGTGAAGATCATTTATGGATTTTGCGGTAAAGGAGAATGCAAAGGTACAGACCCTCAAGATTAAACAATTGATAATGGTTAGATGAAAAGTAAATACAAACACAAAGCATGCTTATGGGGGGAGGAAACTTTCCTGAAGCATGCTTTTTTAGTGGATTTATAACTTATTTTGATGGGCATCAAAAAAATGATTAATACCTAATTATGTATTTTTGGACGAAAATATGTTGCATATATATTATATATGACGTATTATATCGGCAAGTAGAGGAAATGCACGCAGGAGGGATCACTATCGAACTGACGACAAGGCAGCAGGATATCGTCGATATCGTAAAAAAACATGCACCGATTACAGGAGATCAGATTGCGGAGATGCTGAATGTCAGCCGAGCCACCCTTCGTACCGATTTGTCCAAACTGGTGGTTCTGGATTATATTGATGCCAAGCCAAAGGTAGGGTACTTCTTGGGAAAGCGGGGTACGCGCGACCGGGAGGAGAAGTTTCGCCTGCTCAAAATGAAGGTTGGCGATCTGCATGGTGTTCCGGTTATTGTGCGTGAGACCACGACGATTCATGAAGCCGTTGTATCCTTGTTTCTGGAGAACGTGGGGAATCTGATCGTTACCGATGCCGACGGCCATTTGGCCGGGATTGTGTCCCGTAAGGATTTGCTTAAGGTAACGCTTGGTAACCCAACGGCATCCTCCATGCCGGTAAGCCTGATTATGACCCGCCGGGCTAACGTGACAACCGTGCAGCCGGAAGATACGGTGCTGGATGCCGCGCGAAAAATCATCAATCATCAAATCGATAGCCTGCCGGTTGTTGTTCCATCCACCACGGGGAATCCGGGGGAACACTGGAAGGTTGTGGGTCGGATTACAAAAACGAATATTATCAAAATGCTGCTCGACATGGTAGCCGAGGAATAATGGGAGGAATCGGATGAATCAGGCATTAACTCATTTCATAGCAATCTGTTCGGACTCCATTGGGGAGACGGCTGAAGCGGTTGTGCAAGCTGCATTACGCCAGTTCGAGCTTCCGAATACAGAAATTAAACGTTATATGAACGTTCGCGACGAGGATGAATTGACCGAATTGATGGAGGAGGTGGCGCGGCGCGGAGGCTTCGTGGCTTACACGCTCGTGCAGCCGGAGCTTCGCGAGGTGATGCGGGAGGAAGCCGTGCGGCTCAACATTCGTACGGTGGATATTATGGGACCGATGATGCAAGCCTTTGCCGATACGTTCAACGACTATCCCAAACGACTGCCGGGACTGCTGCATCGCTTGGACGACAGCTATTTCCGGAGGGTCGACGCGATGGAATTCGCTGTCCAATATGACGATGGCAAGGACGTCAGCGCCATTTTGAAGGCGGACATCATTTTGCTGGGCGTATCCCGAATCTCCAAGACGCCGCTATCGATGTTCCTCGCTCATAAAGGCTACAAAACGGTCAATTTCCCGATCGTACCGGAGATGTCGCCCCCTTCACAGCTTAGAGAAGTAACGGATGGCACGATTATCGGACTTACGATCGAACCGAAGCATCTGCTCAAAATCCGCAGCGAGCGCTTAAAGGTCATGGGATTGCCGCACCAGGTGCAGTATGCATCCCTTGAGCGGATACAAGAGGAACTGGATTATGCGTTGTCGCTGTATGCGGAGCTCGGATGTCCCGTCATCGATGTTACCGATAAGGCGATTGAGGAATCCGCAGGACTGATTATGAATTATTTGAAATAAGTTGCATCGGTAAGGAAAAAAGCTTAAAGGAGGGATTCATTCATGGAGAGTTCATTAGCATTGGAGCTTGTAAGAGTGACGGAGGAAGCGGCGCTGCAATCCGCCCGGTGGACAGGAAGAGGTGACAAGAACAGTGCTGATGAAGCCGCGACGGTTGCCATGCGCAAACATTTTGATTCCGCAGCGATGGATGGGGTCGTTGTCATAGGGGAAGGCGAGATGGATGAAGCGCCCATGCTGTATATTGGAGAGCGCGTAGGGAACCGGAAAGGTCCGAAGATGGATGTAGCGGTGGATCCGCTCGAAGGGACGGAAACGGTGGCCAGCGGGCTGAATAACGCGTTGTCCGTGATTGCGGCAGCTCCCCGCGGAACCCTTCTGCATGCACCCGATATTTACATGCATAAGCTCGCGGTTGGACCCGAGCTTGCGGGCAAGCTGAGTTTGAATGATCCGATTGAGGTAACCCTTCGAAAAGCATCGGAGATCCTATCAAAGCCGCTGTCGGAGATGACGGTATCCATTCTCGATCGTGAGCGACACAGCGCGATGATCAAGGCTTTGCGTGAGTCCGGGGTAAGGATTAAACTGCTGAGCCACGGAGATGTCATGGGAGCGATCGAGACCTGCACGGACAGTGAGGTCGATCTCTATGTGGGCTCAGGAGGAGCTCCGGAAGGCGTTCTCGCTGCCGCCGCTTTGAAATGCCTGGGTGGAGAAATTCAGGGACGGCTCATACCGGAGACACCGGAGGATTTTATCAGATGCCAGGACATGGGGTTGAAGCATCCCGAGCAGCTGCTGACGATGGAGGATATGGTAGGCAGCGAAGGCGTATTATTCGTTGCTACCGGAGTGACAGCTGGCGATTTCCTGCGAGGTGTGAAGTATATGCCAGGTCAGCGGGCCGAGACGCATTCCGTCATGATGTACTCCGGCACGAGAACCGTCCGTTATATCCGCAGCGTTCATCATCTGTTTCACAGCAGTGAAACCTTAGCTGCCGCTGCATCTTCTTGATGCTTACGCAGGGCATCTATAACATAAAGGCACTCCGAAGGTTAGCCATCCTTCGGAGTGCCTTTATGCGTTGTTAACGGTTTGGCGCAGCGGCTGCTTAACCGTGTCTCTTCCGTCCGAGCATCAGCCAAGCTCCGCCAAGCACAAGCAGTACGGCAATGACAGGCTGCACGACGGACAGGTAATTCAGCACGGGTCCGATTGAGAATACCACGAAGAACAGCAGCGATAATACGGTCAGAATGTTAATCGGGATGAGCAGCCACTTGTTACGCGATCCGAACCAGTAGAACTCGAACAGCCCTGCCGCAACGGCCAGGATAAAGCCGGGCCACATGGAACCCCACGAGTCAAACAAGGAAGCGATTTGGCTGACAATACCGGCTGTGAGCAGAATGCCTCCCGGTATTAACAGTCCGATACCCTGTCGTCCAACCAGCGAGAAGTACATCCAGTGAAAAAACAGGCCTAATGGGATCACAAACAGGGTAGGCCAGAATGTGGCAAAGATGGAACCGGCGCCTACCGATCCGCCTTGGTTTAAGAGCAAGTATGCGCCGAGCAGGATGAGCAGCGGTGCCAAGATTGTACGTTTCGTCATACAAACTTCGTTCCTTTCCTTTTGTAGATTGATTAATCCAAGAATACCATGTTATGGATGGGGATGTCCTCGGTCCTTCGGGGAATGTTTCACCTAGACTTTAGTCTAGGATGACATGTTTAGCCAATAGGCAGCCCGTTTAATAAGGCACTAAGTGCCCGATAGGCAGGCCTGAGTACAGTAAAAACAGTCCTGCAGCAGAGCGTTATAAAGCAGGACTGTCTTTTTCGGATGATAAATATTATGAAGGCTTCTTGGTATACATGAGACCGACGGTTTGAGGACCGCAGTGGCTGCAAATCACACAACCCGCCGTAGAAATGCTAACCTGCCGTGCGCCTGTTTTCTCCTGCAGCTGCTTCTGCAGGAAGCGGGCTTCCTCTTCGGCCATGGTATGTACAACAACAATCAGATCATTGTCCATTTTGTCCACTTGAGCCAGCGCATTTTGGATCATCTGCTCCAGTGCCTTCTCTTTTTTGCCGCGTACCTTGTAAGCGGGGATCATGCCGCCGTCCACGACTTTGATAACGGGGCGGATTTTCAGCAGGCTGCCAATGATGTTTTGCATACCGGAACAGCGTCCGCCTTTATATAAATAATCCAGTGTATCGACAACGAATTCGCACTCCACTTCATTTACGGTATGGCTTAATAGCTCCATAATTTGCGGTATGGATGAACCTTCATTGGCCGCGTGAACAGCCTTCATGATAAGGAGTCCGATGCCGGAGGAAAGATTGCGTGAATCAAACACGGTAACCCGGCCCTCGGGCAGCTCACCTGCGGCGATCAACGCATTTTGGTATGTGGAGGAAAGCTCTGATGAAATGCTAAGGAACAGGATATCCTCGCCTTGTTCAATGGAAGGCGTGAAGGCCGCAATGAAGTCAGACGGAGAAGGTGCCGCTGTTTTGGGCAGGCTGCCGATCTGATCGACTTTGGCGTATAGCTGCTCCGGGGTAATGTCGACTCCGTCGCGCAAAGACTGTTCTCCGAATACGACGTAAAGCGGAACGATGCCGATATTATATTCTTCTATCCATGAAGGTGGTAAGTCGCAAGTGCTGTCAGCAAAAATTCTAATTCTACCAGACATGAACATCTCCCTTTATCAACTAATTGAATCTTGTACTACTAGAATACCTTGTTTGATGGGAAAAGGGAATGCTCTTGTCGTTTTGGCTCGAGTACTGTGAGCATACGCCAAAAAGGTGGTGATTGTGCAACATATTCCATAAGCACGGCGGGTTCAGAGAACGCGCAGCTGCCGGAAACCAAAGATTTTGAGCTTGAGCTGGAGGGCATGAAAGAGGCCAAAACTGCCAAACTGACCAAGGGCGATGGCTACGCGCTGTATATATTTGATATCGGTTCCTTTGATGCAAAGACCAACAAGCTGACCATGAATGTGGATCAAGATTATTATGTCGAGATCACGAAGCTGCCTTCGGATTATAGCGAGGATGAACTCAAGCTGGAAGCGGGGAAAGAGCTTGCCGAGGCAGGTAAAGTTCGGGAGGCTAGCGACAATGAGAAGCATAAGGGCATGGAGGATGCGTCCGTGTATATGATAGGCGAAGGTGAGAGCCTGACCAAGATGTACATTGTGGATGAGATTGACGGACAGGGCTATCTTTTTCGCGGTCATAACCCTCACCGCGAACCTTCCGAAGGCTTTGCCACGCATGCCTTTACATCCTTGAGCTCGATCGTAAATCATTAATGCGAATAAAAACAGCCTCAGCTGTTTGGCCATACGGCTAAGCAGCGAGGCTGTTTTTGTTATTCATATCGGATGGGAGCATCTATTGTTGCTTGGACGTCTCCAAATATTGTTTAATGAAGCGCAATGCATTTGCGTCACGTTCCGAGCCTTCACGAATGCCCGCAAACATTTCTTTCTTAAGAACAGGCAGTTCTTCGCCAAGTTGGCTGCCCATGATATCCACGGCATACACATGCTCCGAACCGTCTTCCTCATTTTTTCCCTTTATCAGCATCTCCGGCGTGAGCAGTTCCTTCAGCTCACCTTCAACCTCCGCTTCGAGCGGACGTACCATCCCTTGATTGCCCACCCAATCAAAAGCAGTCTGATCCATAATGTACAGGTCCGGGCGCTCGGTGGACAGTACAAGCAGTGCCTTTTGCAGCATGGCTGCATCCTGCGGGTTGTTGGAATCCAGAGGCGGTACATAATTAATGTTAACGGTTACGCGTTTCCAATCGGGAAATTGCGCGAGAATCGCGTCTTCGATCGGGTTGAGGTCTTGTCCTCCATCCTGATTCATATAAGATCCGAGGAACATGACTTCCAGATCAACCGGGGGTAGATTGGCCAACCGTTCTTTCTCGGCCTGATGGTTGAACATGCTGATCACGATATAAATGAGTACGCCGACTAGAGCAATACCGCCGAGCACATGAAATTTATAATAACGGAAGAAATGATCGGTTTTCTCCGCTGTCCCGGCAAACCTTTTATATTTGCCGTATCGTTTCTGATTCATCTCTTCCAAAGCTTTACGGTTCTCTTCTTCAAGGATGAATTTATAGGCTTTGGTGATTTCGGCAAACTCGGCTTCGAACTCATCCGCCCGGTCCGGCTCCCTCCTTTGATGTGAGCGGGTTTGGCGCATGAGCAGCGTATACCGGTCGTCGAGCTGTTCCTTGGTTGCATCCTCCGGTAGACCCATTCGCTCATAGGCTTCTTTCAATTGGTCCATTCATGTCACCTCTTCTATACTGTGAGAGTTTCCTATTTACCAGTATATAGTGTAGAGGCTGCAGGTTACAAACGTTTATGCGATGTTTCGACACTTGCCGGCTTGATAATGGGTAAACTGTCATGAACAAGCAAAAAATGCGAATGAAAATGATGCAATATGGTAAAAGATTCATGTCTTTCCTGAATGATTGTGAATGATTTTGAAAGTTTTAGATTGTTTTTTAGAACAGTTATGATACTATATGCAATGAGGGGGGATTCATTAATGCTGACGGAAGAAAGATACCGAATCATTTTAGAGCGCTTGCAAGAACGCGGCGTCGTGAAGTTGCAGGAACTGGTTGAACTCCTTGAAGCTTCGGAATCAACAGTAAGGCGTGACTTGATCGACCTTGAAGAACGTCAATTATTAAAGCGCATTCATGGCGGAGCGGCTCTGCCGAGCCCTAAGATACAGGAACCTGGAATCGAGGAAAAAACGTTCAAAAACATTCAACAAAAAAATGCCGTTGCTCGTTTAGCGGCCGCACAGGTGGAGGATGGAGAAAGCATTTACCTGGATGCGGGAACGACCACGCTGGCGATGATACCGTTCATCGACGCGAAGGACGTCACGGTTGTTACGAACGGTTTATCCCACATCGAAGCGCTGGTAAGCAAGCGAATCAAAAGCTATCTACTGGGCGGTATGATGAAAATTCATACCAAAGCCGTCATCGGAAGCATTGCGCTGCAAAATATGGACAACTTCCGCTTTGACCGCTGCTTTTTGGGCACGAACGGTGTGGATGTAGATATGGGCTACACCACGCCAGATCCGGAAGAAGCCTTGATTAAGCGGCGAGCCCACCAGCTGTCCGCCTCCAGTTATGTCCTTGCAGATTCCAGCAAAATAGGTGAGGTTTCCTTCGCTAAATTGCTGGATCTGAACGAAGCGACGCTAATTACAGAGCCCTTGCCGGAATCATGGAAGAAGGCCATCTCACAGAAAACCAAAATAATTGAGGGATCATGATGATATATACGGTAACACTGAATCCTTCCATCGATTATATCGTGGAAGTTGAGCATATCGAGCTTGGCGGATTGAACAGAATGACCCGGAACATGAAGTTTCCGGGCGGTAAAGGGATTAATGTATCGCGGGTGCTGAACCAGCTTGGAGCTGATAATACAGCCATCGGTTTCCTGGGCGGATTCACCGGCCGTTATATAGACGAGATGCTGGGCAAGGAAGGAATCCGCACCGATTTCGTAAATATCGCGGACGATACCCGCATCAACGTCAAACTTAAGCATGGCGACGAGACCGAGATCAACGGCTTGGGTCCTATCATCCGCGAGGAAGAAACGAAAGAGCTGCTTCATAAGCTGTCACAGCTTCAAGCAGGGGATATCGTTGTGTTGTCCGGCAGCGTTCCGCCTTCACTGGGACCTGACTTCTATGGCCGTCTTATCGAAGCGTGCCGGAAGAGCGGTGCCGAATTCGTGATGGACACCACTGGAGAGGCGCTGATGAAGGCTTTGGCCTGGAAGCCGCTCCTCGTTAAGCCGAATCATCACGAATTGGCCGAATTATTCGGCGTCGTTATCGACTCAAGCGAGAAGCTTGTGGAGTACGGCCGAAAGCTGCTCGAGGAAGGAGCGCAGCATGTCCTTATCTCCATGGCCGGCGAAGGGGCGCTGTTCATCACGACCGATCGGGTATATCATGCCAACGTACCGTCAGGCACAGTCCGTAATTCTGTCGGGGCCGGCGATTCGATGATTGCCGGATTCGTTGGTACGCTTGCGAAGGGCGAGGGTCCGATCGAGGCATTCCGGACAGGGGTCGCCTCGGGAAGCGCGACGGCGTTCTCGGACGATTTGGCTGTGCGGGAAACGATTGATCGACTTCTTCCGCAGGTTAGGATCACGGAATGGTAAACCGCTTTACATCGAATCATGCGGCTATGGCGTGATAGTTGTCACGATGATATCAAGGGAGTGTGAACCAGCATGAAAATTACGGATTTAATGATACAAGAAACGATGATCATGGACCTGAAGGCGGTCACGAAGGAGGCAGCCATTGATGAATTGATCGCAAGCCTGGCTGCAAGCGGACGGATCAACGATCCGGTCTTGTTCAAAGAGATGATTCTGAAGCGTGAAGCCGAATCCAGCACGGGGATCGGGGGCGGCATTGCGATGCCGCACGCAAAGACGAATGCGGTTAATGAACCGACCGTTGTGTTTGCCAAGAGCAGTCAGGGCGTGGATTTCGAAGCGCTGGACGGAGAGGCGGCGTTTGTATTTTTTATGATCGCTGCTCCGGAAGGAGCTGGGAATACCCATCTCCGGACGCTTGCCGCGCTATCGCGGCTGCTGATTGATGCGGAATTTATCGGTCAATTGATGAATACGAAGACGCCCGGGGAAGTGACGGCTTTATTCGATTCCAAGCAGGCGGTAGAAGAAGCTGCCAAAGCGGAGAAGGAAGCGGCCAAGAGAAGGGAAGCGGCAAAAAAGGAATCGGAGAAGCATCAGGAATTCGATATGACTTCCCAATCTGACCCTATGAAGGGTCCTGCCGGAACCTCGGAAGCTTTTGTGATTGCCGTCACGGCGTGCCCGACCGGCATTGCCCATACATTTATGGCTGAAGATGCCCTGAAGAAGAAAGCCCAGGAAATGGGCGTCGAAATCCGGGTGGAGACCAATGGCTCGGAAGGTGCGCAAAACGTGTTAACGGAAGAGGAAATCCGCAGGGCCGCAGGCGTCATCATTGCCGCTGACAAAAACGTGGAGATGGCCCGCTTTAACGGAAAGCCCGTGCTCCAGCGACCTGTCAGCGACGGTATCCGCAAATCGGAGGAGCTGATTCGCAAGGCGATGAGCGGCGATGCGCCGATCTACCGGAGCGAAGGCGGCGGTGAGTCGCAGGCGAAAGGCGCGGAGAAGGGCAGCATAGGCACTAAAGTGTATAAAGACCTGATGAATGGTATTTCACATATGCTGCCATTCGTCGTAGGGGGCGGCATTCTCCTGGCCATCTCCTTCCTGATCGAGCAGCTTGCAGGTGAACATCATCCCCTCTTTCAGCTGCTGCAGACGATTGGCGGGGGAGACGGCGCCTTCCACTTCCTGATTCCGGTTCTGGCGGGATTCATTGCACTGAGTATAGGTGATCGTCCGGCATTGATGCCCGGCATGGTCGGAGGCCTGATGGCTCTCAATTCCAATTCGGGATTCCTAGGCGGACTTGCGGCAGGTTTCTTGGCGGGTTATGTGGTGATCCTGCTGCGCAAAGCATTTGCCGGACTGCCAAAAGCGCTTGACGGCTTAAAGCCGATTCTGCTGTACCCGGTTGTCGGCCTCCTTGTCACCGGAACAATCATGTTCTACCTGTTTGATCCGTTCTTCAGCTGGATTAATCTCGGTCTGATTGATATTCTGAACAATCTGGGTACCGGCAACGCGGTGATTCTCGGTCTTATTCTGGGTGGAATGATGTCAATTGATATGGGCGGTCCCTTTAATAAAGCGGCTTATGCATTTGCGATCGGCGTATTTACATCCAGCGGCAACACGAACGGCGCCATGATGGCTGCGGTTATGGCTGGCGGGATGGTTCCTCCGCTCTCCATCGCGCTGGCAACGACGTTTTTCAAGCATAAGTTTACGGAGCAGGAACGAAAATCTGGCGTGACCAACTACGTGATGGGCCTTTCCTTCATAACGGAAGGCGCGATCCCGTTTGCCGCAGCCGATCCGCTGCGTGTGCTGACATCCTGTATCCTCGGCTCGGCGGTTGCAGGCGGGTTGACGCAGCTGTGGAGCATCAACGTCCCTGCTCCTCATGGGGGAATCTTTGTTGCCGCACTGGCCAACCATGCGCTTCTGTTCTTGCTGGCCGTTCTTATTGGCGCGGTAATATCAGGCATGCTGCTTGGTCTATGGAAGAAGCCACTCGAGCGTAATTAGGATTCATATAGATGAAGAAATACGAGTTTGGAGTGGGCATTTCTGCTTACTCTGGACTCGTTTTTTTCTTTGTCGGTTAGGCCATTTCTACAAATGACTGCATGTTATAATCTAGTCGTGATAGAAAATGAAAGGAGAGATAATAGAGATGATGGAACAGAACAGCAAGTATCGAGATCCTGAGCAGCTTATCGAAGAAATCAACCGGACGTCCACAGCCGAAGGGATGGCAGCGGTATGGTTTCTGGGGCAGGAGAGCGTTGTCCTTAAAGGTGGGGAGGTTGTCATCTATATCGACCCTTATATGTCAGATGATCTGGAACGCAAAGCGGGATTCCAGCGGGCATTTCCTGCACCGCTGAAGCCGGAGCATATCACGAATGCGAGCATGGTACTAATCACCCATGAGCATGACGATCATATGGATCTGGGAACGATTGCGGTCATAGCCAAGCAGAATCCGGAGACAGTCTTTGTTGCACCGGCTTGCTGCCATGATGCGATGAGAGAGGCTGGTGTTACGCCGGAGCGTTTGTTCGCGGCAGTGTGCGATCAATGGCAGCAGTTTGAGGGCTTCCGTCTGATGGCGATTCCGGCTGCCCATGAAACCTTGGATGAGCATGAACAGTTTGGACACCGGTTTGTCGGATATTTGGTGGATATCCAGGGCGTGTTGATCTACCATGCGGGGGATACCGTCGTTTATCCTGGTTTGGTAGAAAGGTTACAGGGGCATTCGATTGATATCGGGATGGTGCCGATCAACGGGGGAGATGCCTTCCGCCGGAAAGACGGGATTGTTGGGAATATGGGCTTCCGGGAGGCTGCAGAGCTTGCCGCAGCATCGCGATTCGATCTGACCATTCCGATGCACTACGATATTTTCCCTTGGAATGGAGAGAAGCCAGGGTATTTTGTGGATTATTGTTATGAGAATTATCCATATATGAAGACCAAGGTGATGGCACGGACCGAGCGTTTGATTTATGTAAAAGATTAAAAGCGAAAGGCATCCGAATCGAATCCGGTGGAATTTTTTTCAAATGCGGGACAGCAAGTTCGCAATTTTTCGAAATGACAAGCATATAAATAAGACATGCCCTTATAAATGGAGATGGGGAAATGGTGTCATTTCGAAAACATGTCATTATCGTGATCGGCAGTTTTCTGATCGCGATAGGGACCAATTTTTTTCTTGTCCCGCATAAAGTTTTGGATGGTGGAGTTATCGGCATTGCTCTGATTGCTAACTATGTGTTTGATCTACATATCGGATTCGTCATCATTTTGTGCAGTATTCCCATGTTTATCGCAGCCTGGATATTAAATCGCGAAATCTTTTACAATAGTCTGTCAGGCATGCTGATATCTTCATTTATTATCGATTTGCTTTCACCGCTGCAACCGGGTTTCTTGCGATCTTTTGCCCCGAATGTCATCCTAAGCGCGCCCCTGGGCGGGGCTTTGATCGGAGCCGGCCTTGGATTTATGCTTAGAAACAATACAAGCACGGGCGGAACGGACCTGTTGGCACATTTCCTGGCAAAATATTTGCCGTTAAATGTAGGCGTCATTATTTTGCTGATGGATGTCGTTATCATTGGTTTCGGAGGCATCCTGCTGTCGGGAAGCACCTTCATGTATTCCGTTTTGACAATAGTAGCAGGCGGGTTTACGACGGGAATGCTCACGCAGAAGCGTTGGTTCAAAAAGAGACGGATTAAATAAACAGACAAGCCTATCAAGTCGACTCTTGATAGGCTTGTCTGTTTATGAAAATAACAATATTCGGCAAAAATTGTGTAACAAATCAGTACATCATTTTTTATCTTTGGGCATGAGCTTCTTTAAATGCGTTGATATAAGCGCGTGCCTTTTCTGTAATCAGACTGAAGTCTCCATTCTTTAGCGCGTCCTTGGTTAGATCCGATCCGATCCCGACCGCAAACGCGCCGGCCTTGATCCATTCATGCAGATTGTCCAAATTTACGCCCCCGGTTGGCATGATGTTGGCTTGCGGGAGCGGACCCTTCAGGGATGGAATGACGGATGGGGAGTACAAATTCCCCGGGAAGAGCTTAACGACATCGACGCCAAGCTCAAGAGCGGCGACGATATCATGAACGGTTACGGCACCCGGCATCACCGGGACGCGGTAACGATTGCTGAGCAGAATGGTATCGCGGTCGAAGCCGGGCGAGACCACAAATTCGGCGCCGGCAAGAATGGTGATTCTGGCTGTTTCGGCATCCAGAACCGTGCCTGCGCCGATAATGGCATAATTATCCGCTTGCGGATCTTTGGAGGAGTACATTTTGGCCAGCGTTGTAATGGCTTCGGTAGCAAACGGTACAGTCATGGTTACTTCGATTACCTTGATACCGCCTTCAATCGCACGTTTGGCAATCTCGACAACCTCTTCAGGGGAATCCCCGCGAAGGACAGCAACGACACCTGCATGATGAATTTGTTCGAGTAGTCTTAGTTTTTTCATGTTAACACACTCCTTCTCGTCTATGAATGGATGTTAGAAAGATGGCTCGTTTAAAGAACAGGAGTTAACGTTCGATATGAGCAGCATTCCCGCGCCGCTGCTCTACTTCTTCCCATGTCGGAAGTGCTTCCCAATCACCGGGCGCTTGGATCACCAGTGAACCGGTTAAGCCGCCCAGTGAAAGAGCTTCTTCGGGTGTCCAGCCTTTGGCAATACCAGCAAGGAAACCGGCACAGAAGCCGTCGCCTGCTCCCACGGTATCCACCACTTGATCCACCTGCTCAAAGGGAAGGGAATAAGTGTGGTTCTTGTGGACAATGACATTGCTCCCATTGAAACTTTTGATAACGGACATTGCGGGAAGCTGTCGCAGACGATCCAGGATCACCTGCTCGTCCTCTGTTTCGAACAGCAGCTTGCATTCATCATAGCCCGGAAGAAAATAATCACAGACTTCCGCAAGCTCCAGCAGTACAGGACGAGCTTCCTCGATATTCCATAGCTTGAGTCTGAGGTTAGGGTCAAAGCTGATCAGGACGCCATGCGCTTTGCATACGGAAATGACATGACGTATCGTCTCCAGGCAACTGCTGCTTAAAGCTGCGGTGATGCCTGTAAAATGAAGGATGCGAGCATCGGCTATGTATTCGGAGTCTACATGGTCCGGCGTCATTTGGCTGGCGGCAGAGCCTTTGCGGTAGTAATAGACGGAGGATTGACCGCGAACGTTCTGTCGCAGCATAAGACCGGTCGGTGCAACATCCGTTTGTCTGGCGGCGGAAATGTCGACACCTTCGCCTCGAAGCGTTTTCAAGATACCGGTTCCGATCGGATCGTTGCCAAGTTGACCGAACCATCCGCTGCTGCAGCCAAGCCTGGCTAATCCGATGGCGAGATTGCTTTCGGCACCACCGAACGATTGTGCCATGTTTCCTCCTTGACCTATGCCCCGTGTGCCTTCCGGATATAATAATCCCATCGACTCACCGAACGTGATGACATCGATAGAACGCGTACCATTCTTCATAGAATCTACCCCTTTGTATTCAGTCTCCGTTATTAACACTTTACCCTGATGGGGAGGATAACTCAATAATAAATAACACAATATAAAGTACCTCCTATCAGGGGAAGATAGGAGGTATGCATGGGCTTACACGCGATGGAGCTAACAAAAAAACAAATGGTTAGAAACCTTTATACTGAGGCTCTTCCTGTTCAAGCTTCTGAACCCGCTGGGCCACTTGGTCCACGACTTGCTGTGTTTGTTGTGCTGCTGCCGTGAACAAATCCTTGGCATTTTGATCTTGCGTGGACAGTGCAAATTGCTCAAGGCTGGCCTGAGCGCTTTTTAAGGATGAGAGACATGTTTTGACATCGGAAGCTACGGTCATTGGTTTTTATCACTCCTTTCATGCGTAATAATGTACGCATTTTGCAGAAGAACATGCATGGAGCATAGCCTGGGAAATAATGGTGTGATTTCTGAAAGGATATTTGACAATAATCTATAGAGTGATTATTAAGTCGAGACATCAAATGAGGAGGCTTTATTGTGGCCCAATGGTTGGAAATCGTACTTAGAACCTTATGCGCTGTGGTTGTGTTGTTTCTGATGACGAAAGTGCTGGGAAAGCGGCAGGTTTCGCAGCTTTCTTTTTTTGAATATTTAACGGGGATTACGATCGGCAGCTTGGCCGCCTATATCTCCTTGGATCTTGAGGCCAACTGGTATTTGGGATTAGTTGGGCTGGGCGTATGGGTAGGCTGTTCATTACTTATTGAATTTTTGCAAATCAAGAGCAAGAAGGCCAGGGACTTTATCGATTTTAAGGCGACCGTACTCATTAAAGATGGGAAGATATTGGAAGGCAATTTAAAGAAAGAAAGACTGTCTACCGATGAGTTAATGGAGCAGCTGCGGAAAAAAGACGTGTTTCAGGTCGCTGACGTGGAATTTGCTATCATGGAGTCAAGCGGGGAGATTAATATTCTGCAGACGCGTGAGAATCTGCCTTTAACCCCTAAAGATCTTGGTATCCAGGTAGCGCCGGAAAAAGTCGCACAGGTTGTGGTCATGGATGGTAAAGTCATGGATGAACCACTGCGCGTCGCAGGTTTCAATCAGGGATGGCTGGTGGAAGAACTGGACAAGCAGGGCGCCAAGATCAAGGACGTATTTCTTGCCCAGGTAGATGCTTATGGACAACTAACCATCGATTTGTATGATGATCAGATTCAGGTTCCCCAAAATGAGGAGCGGAAACTGCTCTATGCAAATTTGAAGAAATGTCAGGCGGATTTGGAGTTATTCAGCCTCAGCACAAAGAGTAAGAAGGCCAAGAAAATGTATGAAGAATGCTCCAAACAGATCGAGAAAATTATAGCGGAGGTAAAGCCAATCCTAAATACTTAATTCGGGCGCCGCCGAGTCATAATTCCGTGAAAATCAGAATAGGATATTTTTGTGTATTAAAAGGAGCCGGTTGCCGCCGACTCCTCACACAGCAGATCATCACCTGCAAGGTGGATATTTGCTTGCAACCAGACGTAAGAAATAGATTCATCTGTACAAGGGACGGGTCTATTTCTTATTATGGAAGGCAAGGATCGAGACGACCAGAGTGGCGAACGATATCATTAAAGCCAAAGCTTCATTCACGCCCATGCCTATCACCTCCTGCTGCCACCCTTGCCAGCTGGTCTACTGTACTATATAATATGCCAATTGCTTACAATAAAAGAACCTTTTTGTAGGAAGCGCTTACATAAAATGTTGATTTTTTGACGAGATCAAAAAGTATAAACTACAGAGGCTTATCATACTTATCTCGGTACTAAAGGTGACATATAATCCGGAAAATTGGGAGAGCAGCAAATGCCGCTCTCCCAGTTTCTGTTTTTCAATAGGATATCGATACAGTTTCAAGTTTCAAGCGGGTTTATGATTAGCTTTAGGTTTGTGTTTGCGTCTGCGGAACAGGGAGGCCATCCAATAGAAGATAGGGATGAACTCCATAAGAATAAAGAACATTACCATCCCGAAAGAATTGAAGTCCTGGAGAAAAAGGATCGGATTTTGCGAATACTGGTATGCAATGACGATTGCAGTTCCCCCAATAATGGCGATCAGCGGCCCATCCATTTGCTTCAGGTGAAGCAATTTGGCAAGACATCTTACACTTACGTGGATGAGAAAGGCGCTGTGGAAGAACATCGAACTGCTCCATAAGCCAATGATAAGTGGATCGGAATTGCCGAGGAACCCACTGGCTGAGCGCATTAATTCAACAAGTGGATATTGCATCTCCCGCCCTAAATAAGGGCCGAAGTTTAGTAAAGCTGAGGCCCATTGGAGCAATATACCTATAGTCACCAGCATCCCTGCGGCGGCGAGGTTTCGAAACGATTTCCGGTTAAATTGGATATAGGGAGCGAGAAAGAGGAAGACGATCCATTCCGCGAAGAATGAAAAACAGAACAGGGCATCCTTAACGGCCGATTCATAATTGTGATGCCTGACCATCGCAATCATCATATCGAAATGGGCTTCCTTGAAGAAAAACATGTTCATGGACACGATCGCAATGACAATGACGAGAAAGAGCCCGTCTGAAATATAAATCATCGTTTCCATGCCCCATCTGGCGGTAATCATAACGACCAAACCCACGATCAGGAGCACGAACCATTGAGGAGATTCACGCATGTAATTGGTGTCGAAGAATAAAGTGAAGCTTTCGATATCCATCCCTATGTAATTGATCGACCAGAAGAAAACCAAAGCGACGATCGGAACGTGAATCCAGTTGCTGACTAGTTTACTGCCGAAATCGATCCAGGGTTTCTGAGGGTCCCACAGCGCGAGCTTTACGGTAAACCACAGGAAGATTAGACTCATCACATAGCCGCCGAGAATCGCGGCCCATCCTAAATAAGCGGAGTTCCACAATAAGGGACTGATCAGAAATCCAGTAGGTATGGCGTTAAGATAGACAAATCCGAAACGGAACAGCTGCCAGGGAGTATTGCGCATGTTGGGTTCGTACATCCTTTCCGTTATAGATTATAGTCCTCTGTGAAGGTACAACGATAGATGTTTTTGTTATAGGTTATCAAGCCACCCGAACAGCAGCATAATCAGATGGTTGGGGGTCAGCCACTCGTGAGAAAACAAGGCGAATAAATTCCAGACGGTAAACGCAAGGATCAGCAGGAGAACCGTCCATTTTTCACGAGGTGCTTTTGCCTTTTTCTTCGCGATATACCATTCCACCAAGGAGTACACGAGGAACAGAAGAGCGAGCATGGGCAAAACCTCCTTATTTCGGATTCATTTTGAGTATGGATCCGAAGTTTCGAATCTTGATGTCGGTAACAACCTGGATCTCAACTTCGTTTTTGTAATAATCGGGCCAGTTGGCACGAAACTTTTGCCAATGATCCGGATAGTTCCAATCCACCAGCATGCCAAGCTGCAGGATGTCTGCTCCTACTCGCTGCGATGTATGAAGAGCTTTTCTTAAATGACCGGCGATTTGATCATTGAGCTCACGCTCGATGAGCTCTTTCACCTGAAGGGTATCAAGCTGCTTCTGCTTTTGTTTGTATATGACATCGCCCGTTCCGCTTAGCTTTACTGTGAACACCGGATGACCCGAAACCATGCGTACGGACTTATTGGATCTTGATGTGATGACAAACACGCTTGCTTTCTCGCCATCACTCCATTGAACAGTATACATAGGACCTTTTACCTCGTTTACTCCCCAACTGACGGCAAGCGACTCCTTCATCGGGAGTGTGGCAACGAGTTTATGATTACGGAAAAGCGCCGTGCCCTGAATCCCTGCCCAGGGTTCCAGTTTCTCTTGGTCGGCCACCATAGGCTTCAAGCCTGCTGACAAATAGTTCAAGGCATAGCCTTGATTGGCCGATTCGGCATAGAGGCAATCCTTCAGGTTCGTCACGATCATGTTGTGTTGGTCCGCAAAGCGGGTGAGCACCTCCGAAGGCATCTGCTCAAAGACCGGCGTCAGCTCCGCGACTTTTTTGGCGTCTCCGGGTGCAACCATTAAATAAATATTCAGGTTGGTTGTCGGTTCTCGCTGAAGCCAGTCCGTAAGCTCTTCTAATCCCGCCTCCGCGTAGCTTTTGCCAACGACAACGACCTTGGTGTGACTGAAGTCAAAACGCCTGGAAAGATCCCGTTGAATCAGGTGCAGGGCATCCTGCACGGTACTGGAGGTCTTGGTTACCATGGCATACGGGTCACCACCACCTTGGCCGCCTGCTTGGCTTCCAGATGTAAGCCGATTTGGAAGGGGGGCACTGATCGTAACTTCTACGGTGTCTTCTTGCTGACCTTTATTCACATACATGGCAAATACAAAGGTTTGCTCATTGATTTCAACCTTGGTCATCGTGAAACCGCAACCCGTCAACAGAGTCAGGGGAAGCACCAATTTCAACAAGTTAAACCATTTGAGTAGAGGCATTATGGCTTTCTTCTCCTTAAATTGTTGGAAGACGCATAGGTCTTAGGCCGGTTCTTCATCAGCATGGATGGTGCCCGCAAAAAGGTATCCTTCCATTCGGATATCACAAGCGGCGCAACGGGCTGCAGATAAGGCGTATTAAACGACTTCAGGGAAGCCATGTGGCCATACACAAGGAAGGCAGCGGCAAATACGCCGATAAGGCCGAGTGTCCCTCCGAGAATGAGTATGGGGAAACGCAGCAAGCGGAACGCAAGCCCAAGCTCGAAGTGCGGAATGATGTAAGAAGCGATTCCGGTTATGGACACCACAATGACCATCGGGTTGGATACAACACCGGCTGCTACTGCTGCCTGCCCAATGACGATGGCGCCGATGATGGATATGGTCTGCCCGACGGGCTTGGGGATCCGGGTTCCGGCTTCCCGCAAGGCTTCGAAGGTAAGCTCCATAATCAGCGCTTCGGTTAAAGCGGTGAATGGGATGTTCTCACGTGATGCCGCAATCGTGATCAGCAGATCGGTGGGTATGATGGATGGCTGAAATGTGGTGATCGCCACATATAGCGAAGGCATCAGTAATGAGATGATGGCGAACACGAACCTGACAATCCGGATCCAGCTGGAGGAGAAGAAGCTGTGATAATAATCCTCGGACGACTGCAGCAGGGAAAATAGAGTGACAGGCACGATCAGTGCCGACGGCGTTCCATCCTGCATAATGCCGACCCTGCCTTCAAGCAGAGAAGCGGCTACGGAATCCGGTCGCTCTGTGTATTGAAACTGCGGAAACGGGGATTTCACACCTTCCTTCATTTGCTCGGACAAGGTGCTGATCCCGAAGGTGCCATCAATGGATATGTTATTCAGCTGCCGGTCTACTTGGGCGACAACTTCGGGTTTGCATAAGCCGTCGACATACACCATATATACGGCGGTCTTGGAATAGTCACCAATCTGATAACGCACGGTTTTGAGGTCCGTATGCTTGATTTTGTGCCGAAGCAGCGATAAATTCGTGCCAATGTCTTCGATAAAAGCTTCTTGCGGCCCGTTCACCACGAGCTCATTCTGAGATTCCGAAACTGCCCGTTTCTGATACAACGCGATGTCAAATAAATAAGCCTCTGCCAACTGCTCCACAACCACTACCGCTGTGCCTTCGACAATCATATTGGCAATATACTCCGCCGAGGAAGAGCGATGAAATGGAACCGATAGGATATCTCCACGATCCATACGATCAATGAAGTTGTTAAAATTATGCTGAATCAACGCGGCTTCCTTAATCAGCGGTTTAACGATATGTTCGTGCAGGGTGCTGATATCCACAATGGATTCAATATAGATGACGGTGCACGTCGATCCATGGATACGTAAGGATTGATAGATGACATCCTCGCAATTCGTAAGCCGTTCTTTAACAGGGTCAAGCAGTACGTACTGCGCCTTCGATTTCATTTTTGTTCTTCCCTCCTTTGCCGGTTCGTAGTAAAGGCTCATCCTCTTTAGAATGCCGTACTTTTAGCAACTTATACCGAATTTTCCAGAGAAACTGGCAGGGACTGAAGAGAGGTTGAAATAAGGCAGGGACAATGGAACTTGATTCTGAATAATAAAATAAGCGCCTGGGAAGAAGGTTCCAGGCGCTTTTCATTATGAGTTTTAATCAAGACTTCGATCTTCCTCTGCGAATGAATTCTTTGATTTTATGAAGCAAGGGTCTGCGGTAAAGGGAGAGAAAGATGCGCAGCAAAATATAGAGTATCAATGTAGACAGGATGCTGTTGATGAGGGCACCGACAAGAAAGTTGACGCCCATATCGCCTAATCTGCCAAAATGATTTGTCTCAATTCGATAATCCGTCTCAGGGACAGGCACCGAGAGAGCATCTTCGATTTCAAAGGTTTTGGGAAATGTGGTGAAAAGATGCACAAATACCCCGATTCTATAGTTTAAATAGAACAGAATCGGCCACAAGACAGATCCAGTCGAAGCTGCAAGGAAGGCGGAGGGGATGTTCGCCCGAACCATGCGAGCGAGCAGCGGAGCCAGCAGCAGATCAATGCCAAAGGTTGGATACCAGCAAGGGAAGAAACCTACGGCAAAACCGAGCGCAATTCGATGATCGCTATTTTGCATGCGGAGAGTCCGGAGAATATAGTATTTGAGTCGTCGAATGTATTTATGAAGCAAAACCGTCTCCTCCTGCACGTACTAAATACAATAATGAAGCGATTCTAATTATTATAGGAAGAACTTTCAAGAATTATATAGTAGTGCTTGTAAACCGTCAATCGACGAAGAAAGAAATATATGTGTGAGGTATTACTTTGACATGCATAGTAATATGCGTTATATTATACCCATTCCATTCCGTTAAGGAGGTCAGGGTATTTGATTGAATCCGTACATAACAGTGATTTGATACGTGGAAATATTGATACCTTTATTCTGCGCGTGTTATCGGATGGAGATAATTACGGCTATCAGATCATTAAAGAAATTTCGATACGAAGCGGGAATCGATTTGAGCTGAAGGAGCCTACATTGTATTCCAGTCTGAGAAGGTTAGAGAAGCAGGGATTAATCCGTTCCTATTGGGGAGAAGAAACCCAGGGCGGAAGGCGCAAATATTACAACCTCAGCCAGGAGGGACAGAGGCGCTTGCTGCAAAATCAGAAGGAATGGAAGGCTGCGCGCGAGATTATCGATGTTCTCATTGGGAATGGGAAGGAGCTGACAGAGCAATGACCAACAGGCATGACCTGAAGATCTTTGTGGATCGTCTATTTGCGAATCAACGCAAAACCAAGGAAGTGGTAGAGCTGAAGAATGAGGTTCTCAGCAATTTGGAGGCGCGGGTTACGGACTATATGGAGAACGGCATGGAATATCAATCCGCCATCAGCCTGGCTATCGATAACATCGAAGATATCGAGGCCCTCATTGACGATAATCAAAAAGTTTATAGCTATCGTTTTCGTTATGATCTTGTTCAGAGCACGCTTATTTATTCCTTGCTGGCCTGGATCGTCACCATCCCGGCCCGATTTTTGCCAAGCGGTATAGGGTTGAACACCCTCCTGCTGTGCGTTGTTGTCTTCACCGGAGCGGTGTATCTTTCCATGTCACGGAATCTGAAACGGTATGAGAAGCAGACAAGAATAATCAACGCAGGTAAATTGGCCAAATGGAGTAAAGGGGCATGGTGGTTGTGGTCGATATTTATCGTAGTTGTATCCATGTACACCTTCGTGATTCAATACGGCAGTGATCTATGGTTTGGGCGAGCACTGCGGATCGATGGGCCCTATTCGTTCTACGAAACCGTCATGCGATATGCCATCCCGATGACGTCGGTCATCATTCCGCTGCTTGTCCAAAAAGCTTGTAAACTAACCCTTCAACTTGAGGTGAATGAACCATGAGCAGAAAAAATTGGCTGATTGTTGCACTGCTGCTTATCGGCGTAGTGGGTATGGCTGCACTGGAGGGATTCATTAAGCCCAGGGCAAATGAACAGGCCATTCAATATGAAGCGGAGCAGAATGATCCGTTGACGCATGATATCCGGAATTCGTTAAGCTACGCCAGCCCGTATATGGGGAATGCCGGGAACCTGATTAATTTGAATGCTTCGCTTCCCATGCATGACATCGAACGCACATTTCAGCTCTACCCGGAGGAATTGACGGCCGAGCTCCGATTCCAGGTTAGGGCAGGTGATCTGCAAGAGGAGAAGCTGAAGCAGCTACTGGTTTATAACTCCACTGCAAATTTTGCCATGATTGATAATTTGGAGAAACTAATCTTCGCCTTTGAAGACCAAACCTTTACCATCCGGCGGGACGAGGTGGAGTCCTGGTATGGCAGCCAGGTTACTCTTGCTTCATTACGGGATGCCGGGACATGGGAGAAGGAGGTTCAATCCCGTCTTGATGATATGAAGTATGTCGGTGATTACGTACAGAAACTGGTTGAGCGTAAGTTCCTGTAGAGATGCGCTGGAAGGGAACAGCAGCCAGGCGATCATGATTATGGATATGGCCGCGAAATCGGACAAAAGCATTCTGGAGCTCGGCCGGCATTACGCGGTATCTAGAGGTCATATGACGATGATCGGAACCCCGCAACAGATTGCCGATCGGATCGAGGATTGGTTTCGAAGCGGGGCTTGCGACGGATTCAACATTATGGCCCCTTTGCTTCCGGGTGGTCTCGAGCAGTTTGTGGAGCGTGTAGTGCCGCTGCTTCAGCAGCGCGGCGTGTTTCGCGAGGACTATACAGGCAGAACGTTACGGGACCATCTCGGTCTCATCCGGCCGGAAACCCAACATTAAAAATAATTGACGACAAAATTAGACGATGCTATAATCCTACTTAACATATCGGAAATAATAGAATTGATGCACATTCTACCGGACAGCCGGAGATGCATCCTTGGATCAGCTTGTGGTCCGAGGTGTGTCTTCGGCTATTTTTTTGTATGAATCTTACGAGGAGGCAGTAATCATGAAGCATAGAGCACTGGGTAGAACCGGAATTCAAGTGTCGGAGGTGAGTCTGGGGACGATGGCTTTCGGGCGCTGGATTGATGAGAGGGCTTCGGCGGCCGTATTGGATCAGGCACTTGGGTCTGGCATCAATCTCATCGATACGGCTGACGTGTACGGCACCGGTATGGATAACGGGAACGTAAACCAGCTTGGGGAATCGGAAGAAATTCTGGGCAGGCTGCTGAAGGAGCGAAGACAAAATATTCTCCTAGCTACCAAGCTGCATAACCGGATCGGACCCGGCATTAATGACCAAGGTCAAAGCCGCTATCATATTTACCGCGCACTGGAGAATAGCCTTGCCCGGCTTCAAACGGATTATATCGATTTGTATCAAGTGCACCGGTTTGATGAGTTTACCCCGCTGGAAGAGACGCTGGAGGCGCTTACCGATCTTGTACGTCAGGGCAAAGTCCGCTATATCGGCTGCTCGAACTATGCGGCTTGGCAGCTTGCCAAAGCTCATGGCATCAGTGCGCTCCACGGTCTGCGCAGGTTCGAGAGCATACAGCCGGAATACAGCCTCATTACAAGAGATATCGAACGTGAATTAATTCCCTTTGCCCAGTCCGAGCAGGTTGGGGTTATCGTGTATAGCCCGCTCGGCCGGGGCATATTGTCCGGGAAGTACCGAGCGGGCGAAGCTCCCCCATCGGACTCGCGCCTGGCTGCAGGCGAACAGAGATTGCAATTGCTGCTGAACCAGCGGCATGCGCTCTCTGTTGTGGAAGCGATCCGGCCGCTGGCCGAGCACCGGGGCTGGACGCTTCCGCAGTTCGCCCTGAACTGGGTGCTCAGTCGCCCAGGCATCACATCAGCCATTGTCGGGGCATCGAAGCCCGAGCATATCGCGGATACATTGAAGCATTCGGATGAGCGGCTGACAGAGGAAGAACTGCAGGAAATCGACCGCTTATCGGAGGAAATTCGCGGATAAAGCAGGTATATAGCGCCATACCTATACGGCACGATGATTATCAACCATAACCATTACAGATCAGGAAGGTGACCCAACTATGAGTTCAAAACGTCGTCAATTGCATCTTGGATTGTTTTTATTCGGGACGGGCTATCATCCCGCGGGCTGGAGGCTGCCCGAAGGCAAAACGGACGGTGCCTATGACCCTCAGTTCCTGAAGGAGGTTGCCCAGAAGCTTGAGAAGGCCAAGTTTGATTTCTTCTTTCTGGGGGACCGATTGGCCACGAGCGCAGATATGCAGCATTTATTCCCTTCCCAAATGACGCGGCTGGAGCCGTTTACGATGCTGTCCTATCTGGCTGCGGCAACGGATAAAATCGGTTTGATTGGCACGGTGAACACCACCTATGCGGAGCCGTACAACATCGCACGCTTCACGGCATCCTTGGATCATCTAAGCCAAGGCCGGGCCTCATGGAATGTCGTGACGGGCTCCGATCCGCGGGCCGCGCTGAATTTCAGTCGGGAGAAGCATTGGGATAACGCCAAGCGGTACGACTATGCTGAGGAATTTATCGAGATCGTCAGCGGGCTGTGGGACACCTGGGAGGACGACTCCCTTCCGCGGGACAAGGCAAGCGGTGTATTTGCCGACGGAAGCAAAGTACACGCCCTGGACCATGTTGGCGAGCACTTCTCCGTCGCCGGGCCGCTGAATATTCTGCGCCCGATACAGGGGCAGCTGCCGCTCATCACAGCAGGAACCTCCCTGCGCAGCCAAATGCTGGCGGCTAAATATTCCGACATGGTCTTCACAGGAACGAATGTGAAGGAAGTTGCCGTCAAATTCTTTAAGGAAGTGAAAGGCCGGCTGCCGGAGTATGGACGGGAAGCTTCGGATTTGAAGGTCCTGCCTGGACTGGTTCCGATCGTGGGCCGGACGGAGGAAGAGGCGCGTGCCAAATATGCGGAGCTGAATGAATTGGTTGTGACCGATTACGATCTGGGTTCGCTGTCGGATAAGATCGGGATTGATCTAAGGGGATATTCCCTGGAGGATCCGCTGCCGGATGTATCCGTTTCGGAAACGGCGTTGCACTGGGCCGACCTGGCCAGAAAGGCCAACGGACTCGAGGATATTACGATCAGGGATCTGTTCTATTTCTTCACCGTCACGGTCCGCGGGCATCTGCTTGTTGTCGGCAGCGCGCAGCAGGTGGCGGATATCATCGAGGAATGGTTCCGGGATGAAGCGGCCGATGGATTCAATGTATGCCCGCCTTATATGCCGGGTGGACTGGATCTGTTCCTGGAGCTGGTTGTACCCGAGCTTCAGCGTCGGGGCTTATTCCGTACCGAATATGAAGGCAGCACCTTCCGGGAGCACTTGGGACTAAGCCGCCCGGGGAACCGCTATGATCTGATTGCGAAGGGGTGAGCCTGATGGGAACGAGGAAAGCCAAGAAATTTCGCGGCATCCGGGCGGGGCAGGCGATTTTGCTGCTGATCATACTGGGCATCTGCGAGCTTCTGGTTCGCACGGAGACCGTCAGCAGCCTGTATCTGCCTGCGCCCTCCAAGGTATTCCAAGAGCTGTTCAAACTGTTCGGTGACGGGGAGATTTGGAAGCATCTGTACGTCACGCTGGCCGAATTCGTTGCGGGCTATGGCATTGCGGCACTTGGAGGCCTGGCCATGGGCATGGCTCTGGTGCTGATTCCTTGGGCGGAGCAGCTCTTCAGGCCCTATCTTTCGGCGCTGATGGCGATTCCAAAGGTGACGATTGTGCCGCTGCTTGCGCTCTGGCTCGGGATCGGGATCACGCATAAAATATCGATTGTGTTCCTGTTCTGTTTCTTTACGATCACGGTCAATACGATGACCGGGATTAAGCAGACGGCGGACAACCATCTGAAGGTCGCCCAAGTATTCGAGGCCACGCAGTACCAGACCATCATGAAGGTGATTTTGCCATCGGCTGCGCCGACCATTTTTGCGGGTCTGCGCCTATCGGCTGCAACCGGACTGGTCGGGGCTCTGTTTGGGGAGATGCTGGCTTCGAAGGATGGTCTTGGAAATATTCTCGTCAAGGCAACATCTCTGTATAATACCGCGCAGGCCTTTGCTATTGTAGCGCTGGTTACCGTCGTATCCGTACTTATTATTTCAATAATCGATTTGTTGGAACGCAATGTGTTTTTGAAATGGAAATCATCATAGACCATTGGAAAAAGCGTCACTTACAGGGGAGAGATCCATATGACCAGAAGAGGAATACGTTCATACATGATTGCATTTGCAGCGATATCGCTGATCGCCATGACGGCCGGCTGCGCAAGCGGTGCGGATAGTGGCAAAGGAACAGCTCCGTCCACAGCGGGCGGAGAAAGCGCTGCGGGAAACCAGCTGGAGAAGATCCGATACGCACCGCTTAGCGGTGCCAGTGGATTGGCGGTGTCCTTCGGGGCGGAGAAGGGATTCTTCGAGGAGGAAGGACTCGACGTCGAGTTTATTACCACCAAGGATCCAATTGCCGGTCTGACCAGCAAAGACATCGATGTGGTCGACGTAGCCACGACGACAGCGATTGTGGCAGCGGGCAAGGGAGCTCCCGTCAAAATCGTTTCCTCCATGTTCCGGACCAAAGGCCCATTCTACCTGATTGCCTCGCCGGGGATCAAGACGGTGGAAGACCTGAAGGGCAAGAAGGTAGGCATCGCTGTGTTTGGCAGCGGGCTGGAGGTATATACACAGGTCATCCTGAAGGAGCATGGATTGAAGCCGGAGGATGTGACCTTCATTGCTAACAGTACGCATCAGGCGGCATACGCGAGTCTGGAAACAGGACAGGTTGATGCCACCATCATCCATGAGCCGTTCGCTTCTCTCGCGGAGAAGCAGGGAAAAGGAAATATCATTGCTACAGGCTGGGATTACCTACCGACCTTCCACACCGGGGTGCTGGCGGCGCGTGAGGGGATTCTGAACGAGAAGCCGGAATTGGTCGAGAAGCTGCTGCGGGCCTATTTTAAATCGCAAGAATATGCGAAGAGCCATCCGGACGAGTATAAGGCTTACTATCTGAAGAACATCGAGATCGATCCCGAGGTGCTGGATCTGGCGCTGGAGCGCGAAGAAGTTCTGTGGGAGAACAACCCGGATGTGGACATCAACGCGCTGAATGACACCCAGCAGATCCAAAAGGAATTGGGCTTCCAGGATGAGATCTACAAGGTGGAGGACATTCTGGACCTACGGTTTATTCCGAAAAAATAAAGTGTGGCAGGAGGAGTTCATATGTCTGGCTTTATGGTGAAAAATGTCTCGATGGTATATGACGGTGATCTTCCTACGATCACGCTTCAAGATATAAATTTGCAGGTCCGGGATGGCGAATTCCTGTGCATCCTTGGGCCGAGCGGCTGCGGCAAAAGCACGCTGCTCGAACTGCTGGCGGGGTTGCAGCTCCCGACGGAAGGCGAGATTTGGCTGGATGACGCGAAGATTAAGGGACCCACCCGGAGATCGGGGGTTGTATTCCAGGATGCATCCTTGTATCCATGGCGTACGATCTCACAGAACGTCGGCCTTGGGCTGGAGCTCGGCGGCATGAAAAAAGCAGAGCGGCAAGCGCTCATAGACAAATATTTGAATATGGTCGGTCTGCAGGGATTCGGTTCCAAATATCCCCATCATCTGTCGGGAGGCATGCGGCAGCGCGCCGGGATCGCACGGGCGCTTGTGAATAGTCCCAACATCCTCCTGATGGACGAGCCTTTCGGCGCGGTGGACCATCTTACCCGGCTCCAGCTTCAGCAGGATCTGCTCCGCATATGGCAGGAGGAAAAGAAAACGGTGGTGTTTGTTACCCATGATGTATCCGAAGCCGTCTTTCTCGCAGACCGAGTCGTCCTGTTATCTCCGCGTCCTGGGCGTATTCACCATATTTTCGACGTTCCCTATGAGCGTCCGCGCAAGCGGGAGGATGCCAGTCTGCTGAAGATTCAGAACGATATCTACTCGGCGATTTATGACGTGAAGACAGAAGAGGATTTGGAATTTACGATTTAAGAACAGCCGCTTGAAAACAGAAGGGACGTGGAGTTATTGTCAAATCTCGTAAGCAAGGAATGGGTGCTGGAACAGCTGGAGTCGAAACCGGGTCAGCTGGTTATCGCAGATGTCCGATTCAGCCCGGGTGATGCGGGTTACGGCTTTGAGGCTTACCAGCGTGAGCATGTGCCTGGTGCGGTATTCGTTGATTTGAAAAAGCATCTGATGGATCTGCCAAGCGAGCATGGCGGCCGGAGTCCGCTCCCGCATCCGGAGGAGCTGGCGCGGCGACTCGGCAAGCTCGGGATCGATGCAAATACGCCTGTCGTTGTCTATGACGGTGACCTCCGCCCGGAAGGAGCGCGGTTATGGTGGATTTTGAAATACCTGGGCCACGGGTCGGCATATATATTGGATGGAGGGTTCGCAAGCTGGAAAGCAGCCGGATATCCGCTTACTTCGGAGGAAAGCGAAGTGACGCCGCGTTCTTTCCAGACAAATGTCCAACAGGACTGGCTGGCTGATGTGAACGAGGTGAGGGTGAAGCTTGGCGCAGCCGGCGTGACCCTGCTCGATTCAAGGGACTGGAAGCAGTTCACGGGAGAAACCGCGCCGCTGGATCCGGTGGCCGGACATATTCCGGGAGCGGCGCATGCTTTTTGGAAGGACGGGATGAATGTAGACGGGACACTGAAGGGAGCAGAGCGGCAGCGGGAACGTTTTGCTGGAATATCTCCCGAGGATGAAGTAATAGTCTACTGCGGCTCGGGGTTGTCGGCATGTCCGAACGTCCTGGCGTTGCAGGAAGCCGGATACCGCAAGGTGAAGCTGTACGCAGGCAGCTGGAGCGACTGGATCAGCTACAAGGACAATCCGGTAGCCACTGGGAACGTGTAAAGCGGAAGAGCCTGCTTCTGATGTGGGTTCCGGTGATAAAGCGGTGTAGCACATATATGCCTTTGAACTCTCCTTATCTATTCTCCTGTTTTTTCTCCACTAGCGAAACACTATTCAGCGAAAATAAAACATCTTGTAAGAAACAGGAAAAAGGATTATTATATTTTTATTGACTGAATAATGTATTTATAGTCATTAAAAGGAGAGGGATTATGCCTAAGATTGTCACCGAACATGAAAAAGATATGGTGAGAGAAGCGATGTTTACACAAGGGATTGAACTGATTCGCAAGAAAGGCGTAAAGCGGATTACAGTAGAGGATATCACCAGTGCGACCCATATCGGCAAAGGTTCCTTTTACTCGTACTACAATTCCAAAGAAGAACTTCTCTATTCGATTATCAAAAAGAGCGAGAGCAGAATGTTTAAGAGAGTGGAGGCCCTATTATCCGAAAACACAAATTTGAATGAAAGGCTTGTAAAGGCATTGAAGGAAATTTATCTGGCAGCGGACAGTATCGTGCTCTACGTTTCTCCATCGGATATAGAGCTGCTGCTTCGTAAGCTTCCAGCTGAGGTGGCGGACCGGGAAGCGTCAAAATCAAACGACTATTTTAGCAGGACGCTGTCGCTTTGCGGCATTGACGAATCGAGATGCGAAATGGATGTGCTTGCCTATTTAATGAATGCACTCCATTTTGTTGGATCGACAGATATGTCTTTTGGTGAGCGGGGAAGAGAGAAGGCCTTGGATTTACTCGTCCATGCCATTGCCGACTACATGACGGGAGGAGCCGAGCAATGAGAGAATCCTTGGAGAAATACAAACCGTTGTATGGGATTGCCCCTAATGGCTCTGCTCTGCGTAACCCAGGTCCTAACGTTTACCGGAGGACACGATGAGCGATATATGGATCGTATTAGCCGGGTTGCTCTTATTCACCGTCAGCTTCGTTATGTTTGCCCAGTACAAGAAAAAGAAGATTGCACATCAAATTCGGATCAATCCCATGAGTAATGGCATTGATTGCAGAGAATTCGTAACCATCGGCGGCATTTCGCAATATTTGCATCATCGGGGCGAGGACATGGATAATCCAGTGATGCTGTTTTTGCACGGCGGTCCAGGAGAGCCTATATTGCCGTTTGCCCAAGAGTTTCAGATCCCGTGGGAGAAGTTTGTTACGATCGTACATTGGGATCAAAGAAACAGCGGCAAAACCTATTTTAACAATGATCCGAAACAAGTTGCCCCAACAGTTACGGTTGACCGTATTGTTCAGGATACATATGAAATTGTGAACTATTTGAAAGAAAAGTATCACAAAGAGAAGATTATCATTTTGGGGCATTCCTGGGGCTCAGTGTTAGGTAGCCTGTTCAGCAAACAATATCCGGAGCTTGTGCAGGCTTATATCGGCGTTGGGCAGGTTGTGAATATGATGGACAATGAACGCGTCGGCTATGAAAAAGTACTGGAAGCGGCGAAAATGGCCGGAAACGACAACGATTATCGGGATCTTCTTCGTTTGAAGCCTTATCCTCCGTCTGCATTCGATGACGGCATGATCAGGAACCTTATGAAGGTTCGAAAATTCCAAAGAAAATATAAGTTATCGGCTGGTCCAACAACAGAGCTTATCCTCAATGCGTTAGGTTCACCATTTTATACGCTTAAGGATATGAGATATTTTTTCATCTCCGGAGCATTTGGCGAAGGACAGCGCCCTATTTGGGAATATTTATGGGAATCGTTCGATCTGTCGTCTATGGGCGCTGCATTTGATATTCCAGTCTTTTATATTCATGGAGAGCGGGACTGGCAAACCCCCTATCCGCTGGCGCAGGAATTTTTTTCGACGATCAAAGCCCCGCTCAAGCTGTTTTACTCCATTCCGGAAGCGGGCCATGTTCCCATGCTGGAGCGGAAGGGGAAATTCAACGAGGCCTTATTTGATATTTTGGAGCGAACGAATGTTACGGCGAATGGCAAGTGAGTCTCTGTACAGGGCTGCCGTTGATACAGGCGGATAGCCAAGCCAGCTTGAGCAACTGGATCAGCTGCAGGGACAATAAGGGAGCAGGGGATAGATAAATACGAAGGTTTGTCGACCAGATCACTGGAGGCACAGCTATGGGGCTGTGTCTTTTTGTTGTTTTTTATCTGATAAAGTCAGGCGAGACAATGCCAGGATTCTACGGTAGCAGGAAACATTCATTTTTTGTGAGGGAGGGATTTCATGTGAAGGAGATGGCCTTCGAATATGCCGAAATGAAGTACTGCATTCCTTCGGAGATGGAAAGAAAGGGCGGAATTTGGATTCTCCGTACAGGCTGCAGCATGGCGAAGCCCCATTATTACGTGGGCCCCAAAGTATCCGAAAACTATGCGCTGCATTTTGTTCTAAGCGGAAAGATCACTCTGGATTATGGGGATGAGGAGGTCACTTTGGCGGAAGGGGATGTCTTTTGTCTGTTCCCTCATACGAGGTTCAGTTACTGGGAACCGAACCACCATTCGGAGCCCACGCTGCGCACGCAGTGGGTCGTCCTGGATGGTGAATTAACCGACAGTGCGTTGACCCGGATCGGGTTATCTCCGCGCAAGCCCTTTATGTTTGCCGGGATGAAGGGGGAACTGCAGGCGGTGCTGAATCAAATATACGGGTGCGTGGATGACGATACCGTTGGCAACGAATTTGGACGACAGAAATGGTTATATCAGCTGTTTGAACTGCTTGCTGCCACCACGGTCAGAAAAGGGAGTAAATCGAACTGGCTCGAGCAAAGCGTGTTTTATATGGATTCCCATTACATGGAGGGGATTACGGTTACGGATGTTGTCGAGTATGCCGGCGTACACCGGACGCATCTGTATTGTGAGTTTATCCGGGCGTATGGCATCAGTCCGAGTCATTATTTAATGAAGCTGCGGATGGAGCGGGCAGCGGTGCTGCTGACCGAAACCGATGTGTCCGTGACGGAGGCTGCTTTTTCGCTGGGATATTCCAACCTCCACACGTTTTCGAGAGCATTCGCGAAATACTACCACACGTCGCCTACCTCGTATCGGCAGCGGCACATGCCGGTGCCACTTTAAAGCGAGTTGCCTGGATTATATCCAGCATCGACCAACATCTCACATAAAGAGCACCATATTAAGAGCAGCAAGAACAAGCCAGGAACTTCACATTCCAGGCTTGTTCCTGTGCATCGACAACCCCTAGTCGGTTGTTGCTTTTCGTATAAAGGACATGCTGGATTCCCTGACGATGAGCCTCGGTTCGAATTGCACGCGTTCGTATTGGCCGGACTTTTGCTCGCGAAGCCGCTTGAGCAGCAATTCCGTAGCCAGCCGGGCTACTTCATCGCCCATGATGGACACTGAACTGATCTGAGGCGTCGTGACGGTGGTCCATACATTGTTATCGATGCCGACGACGGCCACATCATCGGGAACCCGGACCTTCAGCTCTTTAAAACGGTTGACGATGCCGATAGCAACCATATCGTTTACTGCATAGATGGCGTCCGGCATATGCTTCAGACCATAGAAATAGTCCGCTGCACGAACCCCTGTTTCAAACGAGAAATCCTCCCCGAAATAGACAAGCGACGGATCGACTTGCGTCAGCGACTGCTCATATGCCCAATACCGCTCTTCGATTTTATCCTTGGGCGCACCGGCATAGGCAATGCGGGTCCGTCCGATTTTCAGCAGATGCTCCATGACAAGCCTGCCCTCCTGGCGTGCCAGGCCAACGATATCGGCTCTATACTCATCTCCCAGTTGTTTCCCGTAATTAATTATGGAGACGGGGAGGCTTGATTTGTTGATCAGGTCGCCCAGTGTTTTCGGATAGGCCAGCGGCATGATAATCAAGCCATCTACGTGCAGCTTTTTGATATCTCTTACGATTTCAAGCTCGTGTCGCGCATTCCCGGCTGTATTGATCTGAACGACTCGATATCCGTGCTGCTTGGCGGTCTGTTCCACCGACCAGGCGATTTCCGGGATGATTGCATTTCGGATGTCAGGCACGGCCAAGGCGATTTGATTCGTCTGCCGCACCTTCAGGCTTTGAGCCGATGTATCCGGACTAAATCCGATTTCTTCGATCACCTGCAAGATCCGTGCTTTCGTTTTCGGACTGATTCCCTTGCTGTTGTTGATGGCTCGGGACACGGTTGCAATGCCAAAGCCCGCTTGTTTGGCGACATCTTCAATCGTCACTTTTTTGGGGTTCACCATATTCAAAAAATCCTCTCTATATCGGAAACGTTTCCTATTCTTTTTCTGATTTGAGATCTCAATAGAGCAATATCTATATTATAACATTAAGAATATCTTTAAATCATGGAACACCTCGGCGAAGAAAAGAGGCGTAGCGGACATTGCCGTATAAATTGCTGCAGCTCCTTGGAAAAGAGGGGAAACTTTACTCGCGGGTTGTCCATGACTTTTCATACATTCTAGGCAATGCTGTTTGACATATTGTCGAAAATGTGACATATTTGATTTCGGAAACGTTTCCTGTTTTGTTTTTATTTTTTCGAACCCATAAGGAGATGAAGACAATGCAAGCATTGCGCTGGCATGGAGTAAAGGATCTGCGTTTGGAGACAATTGCGGAGCCGCAAGCAACTAGTGGAAAAGTGAAAATCAAGGTCGAATGGTGCGGGATTTGTGGCAGTGATCTCCACGAATACGTGGCTGGGCCTATATTTATACCTGAGAATACGCCTCACACCCTTACCGGAGAACAGGCTCCGGTGGTTATGGGCCATGAATTTTCCGGCCAGGTGGTAGAGGTTGGCGAAGGCGTTACGAAATTCAAGGCTGGTGACCGCGTGGTTGTTGAGCCAGTATTTGCATGCGGAAAATGCGAAGCTTGCAGACAAGGCAAATACAATCTGTGCGACAAAATGGGCTTTCTCGGCCTTGCCGGCGGTGGCGGCGGATTCTCCGAATATGTAGCCGCGGATGAGCATATGGTTCATAAAATTCCGGACAGCGTCTCCTATGAACAAGGGGCTTTGGTAGAGCCTTCGGCAGTCGCCTTGTATGCCGTACGCCAAAGTCAGCTGAAAGCAGGGGATCGGGCAGTTGTATTCGGTGCGGGGCCGATCGGTCTGCTCGTTATCGAAGCATTGAAGGCAGCAGGGGCGTCCGAGATTTACGCAGTGGAGCTGTCTGCTGAGCGTAAACAAAAGGCTGAAGAATTGGGGGCTATCGTCATTGATCCCAAGGCTTACGATGTCGTAGAAGAACTTCATCGTCGCACCAGCACCGGGGTAAATGTGGCATTCGAAGTAACGGGTGTTCCGCCTGTGCTGAATCAAGCGATCAACTCTACGAAGATCGGCGGACAGATTATGATTGTCAGCATATTTGAAACCTCCGCTCCGATCGTGCCGAATGACATCGTGATGAAGGAACGTAATATTACCGGAATCATCGGTTATCGCGACGTATTCCCGGCTGTCATTAGCCTGATGGAAAAAGGATTCTTCCCTGCGGATAAGCTGGTAACTCAGCGAATCAAACTGGATGAGGTTATTGACCGGGGCTTTGAGGCCTTGCTCAAAGAGAAGAACCAGGTGAAAATCCTGGTGAGCGCTCACTAAACTTAGCACCGCAGTTACACAACCGTTAGCGCATGACACAAAAGAACGGCGATTTCCTCCTGCATGGACCGGGAGGCGATCGCCGTCTTTTTTTAAAAAAACTGTTCAACTTAATCCTTGATCAGCAAATATATAAAGTAGGGCGCTCCAAGACAGGAAACGACCAATCCAACCGGGATTTCGGAAGGGGCCATCAGGTTCTTGCCGATCATATCGGCAACAAGCAGCACCAGAGAGCCAAGAAGCGCAGAGACAGGCAGCATTCCCTGATGACGGGGGCCCACCAGCTTGCGCGCCAGATGTGGAGCAACCAATCCTAGGAATGCGATGCCTCCACCAACGGCCACGCAGGCGCCGGCCAGGGCAACGGAGATGAACAGCAGCGTTCTTCGCTCGCGTTCTACCGTGACGCCAAGTCCCGCTGCCGTGTGGTCCCCCAGGTTGAGCACATTCAAATGTTGCGATTTATAAACCGCCCAGGGAATTAGCAGAAGAATCCACGGAAGGATCGCAACGACATATTCCCAGCTTGCTCCCCAGATGCTTCCGGACAGCCAGATGGTGGCCTGCATAAAATTGTTGGGGTCCATCATGAGCTGAAACACGATAATAAGCGCTCCGAAGGCCGCGTTGATGCCAATCCCCACAAGCACCAGCCGAATCGGCGTCACGCCTTGCTTCCAGGCTATTGAATATATGAGAAAGGCAGCGAGAAATGCACCAAATAGCGCGGCAAAAGGCATGATATAGACGGACCATATGCCGGAACTGAACGAGCTGCCTTGAAAATAAAAGATATACAGCACGACAGCCAGTCCTGCTCCGGAATTAATGCCGAGAATGCCCGGGTCTGCCAGCGCGTTTCGCGAAACACTCTGCAGAATAGCGCCGGAGACTGCGATTCCCGCACCGATCAGGATGGCAATGACCATGCGGGGTAAACGAAAGTGCATTAGAACGGTATAATTCTGCTCAGATCCTGTTCCGCTGAATGCTTTGATGACCTCAGCGAGCGGGATTTTCATCGTTCCCATATTCAGGCTGACCAGAAACACGGCTAATATGACCAGCAGCAGGATCATCGACACGGACATGACTTTTCTTGTTGTATTCATCGTTACAGTCCCCTCCCTTCGCGCCTTGCAAGATAGAGGAAGAAGGGAACGCCGATGATCGCCGTAATCGCACCGACAGGCGTCTCGAACGGAGGGTTGATCATCCGCGCTCCCACATCGGCAAACACCAGCAAAAGTGCTCCCATGACAGCGGAGCAAGGGATGATCAGCCGATAGTCGGGACCTACGATGAAGCGGATAATATGTGGGATGACAAGCCCCACGAATCCGATCGTTCCGCCCACAGCTACCGCTGCGCCCGTGAGCAGCAGCACAACGAGTGTGCCCAGGAACTTCACGACTCCCGTTTTTTGGCCAAGCCCAGTAGCGACCTCTTCGCCCAGGCTCATGACGGTAATGGATCTGCTGAGTGCCAGCGCAATCAGCAGCCCGACGATCGCGACGGGGATCAGAAGTTTCACGTTCACCCATTGCACGCCCGATACGCCTCCGGCATACCAGAAGCTGATATACTTGGCAACGTTAAAGCGGATGGCAATGGCCGAGGAAATCGAGCTCAGGAGTGCGGTAACGGCTGATCCGGCCAGCGCCAGCTTGACAGGCGTCAGTCCCCGCTTGGATAACGAGCCGATCAGAAGCACCAGCCCGGCCCCAAGGCCTGCACCTGCAAAAGACAGCAGCATGAGCGCGGTAATGGACGGCGATTCCATAAAGGCAAACCCAATCGACATCATGAAAGAGGCACCGGCGGTGACTCCCATTATAGAAGGGGAGGCTAGCGCGTTCCTTGTCATCCCCTGCATGATGGCTCCCGAAACAGCCAGGGAACCGCCGATCAGCGCAGCTGCCAAGGCCCTTGGCATGCGCAGTCTCTGGATAATCTGGTGCGAGGTGGAATGGGCATCGAATCGAACAAACGCCTCCCATATGGTGGACAATTTAATATTCGAAGCGCCATAGATAATTGAGGATGCCATCGCGGCAGCCAGCAGACCAAGCCCCAGCAGAATGACGGCCGCGGCCGTCTTTGGGCGGTAGATGGATTTTGCAGTTGTTTTGTTCATGGGCTGATTTGCTTGCATAGTCACCTAAACCTTTATGTTGATAAAAAATTTTAAATAACGTATTGTAATTGAGAATGAATTTCATTATCATGGTTATTATTATAGCACTTTATCACAAGATTGCTAGTGATCTAAGCAGAAAAAATATACATAAAGGGGATCTGTAACAATGAGTCGGTTCAAGAAAAAAATATGGATAATCGCAGGACTATTGGCAGCTTTCACGCTGCTTGCAGCTTGTGGAAATAGCAAGGACGCAGCCGGGAACGAGCCAACGGAGGCGCAAGCACCAAGCGAGCAGAACGGCGGCAACGAAGCCAAGCCAGACGAAGGAAGCACAGAAGCCAAGACAGAACGTACATTGACAGACGCTATGGGCCATGAGGTGAAAATTCCGGCTGAGCCGAAACGGGTGATTGCTTCTTACTTGGAGGATAACCTGGTGGCATTGGGTATTACTCCGATCGCGCAGTGGTCGGTCAAAGGCGGAAGCGTCCAGGATTATCTGCAGGACTCATTGAAAGATGTGCCTACGATTGAGCATGATCTTCCCTTTGAAGCGGTAGCGAGCTTCCAGCCGGATCTATTGATCATGGACTCGGCTTCCATGGTAGAAGGCAACAAGTACAGCCAATACGAGAAGATTGCTCCAACCTACGTCATCGGCAATGAGGTCAATAACGATTGGCGCGAAGAGCTGAAGAAAGTGGGAGAAATCTTTGGCATGGAGGAGGAAGCGCAAGCGGCGCTCGATAAATACGAGCAGAAGGCAAAGGATGCCAAGGAGAAAATCCAGCAATCGATCGGCGGTGAATCTGCTGCAGCGATTTGGCTTGTCGGCGGTAAATTGTTCGTCGTTAGCGAGACGTTGTCCAGCGGTGCCGTCATGTACGGTGACTTGGGTCTCACGGTTCCGAATGTGGTGAAGGAAATCTCGGCATCGGCTACGGGCAACTGGTCATCCATTTCCCTGGAGAAATTGGCGGAACTCGACGCGGATCATCTATTTTTTATTAATAGTGACGGCGAAGGGGCCGAAGTGCTTCAGGATCCGCTCTGGGCGAATATTCCGGCTGTTAAGAACGGCAACATCTATGAATATGGAAAAGATACGAGCTGGTTGTATACCGGCACGATTGCCAACAGCCAGATCATAGATGATGTACTGGAGAGTTTAGTGGAATAAACGCTATCAGATTGAATGTGCAGCCGTCTTCCCGGTGTTGATCGGGGAGACGGCTATTTTGTTTGGATACTTTAACCTGCGCTTTGTCACTCTTATAAAAAGAGCAGGATATAGCAATAGAAAAAACACCCGTTACATTGCTAAGCAAGGATGGGTGTTTTTGCTGTTTAATTGTTTATGGAATGCGCATCGGCGATAACCCGCTATTCCTGATCCCGACAGTGCTCCTCGGCCGCCGAAGTAAACTCTTCCTCATTCTCGGAAGCAAGCTTGTCACCGTATTGGTCCAAACGTTCAGGACTGCTGGAAGGACCGTCGTTCTTAGGTTTGCTGTTTCTGCCTGTCATGCTGTACTCCTCCTTATATGGGGTTCTCATCGATTGCGGGCGTACCAATGATCGCACTTTTACGAACGTTTATGTTGTTCCTGATTTGGCGCGGGATTATGCACGTAACCACAACTTCGCTTCATGCTTTACGCAAGGACACTTGTGCCTTCAGTCATGAGTTGTTGATGAAGTTATGGTGAAAGCGCCCCGAAGCTGCTTGTTCGTTCCGGCCGTGACGTGATACCATAATAGAATTTAGAAGATTCATAGATTCAACACGCTAATACGATATGGATACCACGGAGGTTGCGTAAATGAAGCTAGTGTCATGGAACGTCAACGGATTGCGGGCCTGTGTAACGAAGGGCTTTATGGATTATTTTCAACAGGTGGATGCCGATATATTTTGCGTGCAGGAGACGAAGCTGCAGGCCGGGCAAATTGAGCTTGAATTGGGGCTGGAGTATCAACAATATTGGAATTATGCTGAGAAGAAGGGGTATTCGGGAACGGCGGTGTTTACGAGAATCGCACCTCTGTCCGTACACTATGGTCTGGAGGAGGACAGCGAGTCGGAGGGCAGAGTGATCACGCTGGAGTTTGAGGACTTCTATCTCGTGAACGTATATACGCCGAATGCGAAGCGTGACCTGAGCAGGCTGGATTATCGGCTGGAGTGGGAGGAGAGGTTCCGTGCTTACTTGCTTCAGCTTGACGAACGCAAACCCGTGATCGTATGCGGTGACTTGAATGTGGCGCATCAAGAAATCGATCTGAAAAATGCCAAGTCTAATCATGGGAATTCCGGCTTCACGCTGGAAGAGCGGGGCAAAATGACCGATCTGCTGGCAGCTGGCTTTATCGATTCCTTCCGTTATTTCTACCCGGATCGCACGGACGTTTACAGCTGGTGGTCGTATATGGCCAAGGTAAGGGAGCGGAATATCGGCTGGCGCATCGATTATTTTCTGACGTCAACCCGTTTAACCGAGAAACTGAAGGATGCCGAGATTGACTGCCATGTAATGGGCAGTGATCATTGCCCGGTGAGTTTGACGCTTAGCGAGTCACTACGTTAATACCGATTTTTCTAAAAAAGCCAACCGTAGAGCAGGGGACTGGATAACGGTCACGACCCTACTTGTCGGTTGGCTTTTATATTTGGGAGCGAAGGCTGCGTTCATCCAATCTGATGCTTCAGCTTGTCTAGAAAGATCGAGGCTGGCTTCGATAGATGGTGGGTTCCGGGCTGTACCCATCCGAATGAGGAAGCAGCGTGGCCGGGGGGCATCTCCAAGTCCAGCGTTACGATGTTTCCCGAAGGTATGGGAGTGTAGCTGGAGAAGGACAAATCGACCCCCACCGTGACCGCTACATTCTCTTCGACGACCTTCTGTATGACCCTTGTCTGGTTGGTTGAGAAGAGCAGATCCATTTCCCCGTATTGCTCCTCGAATACATCCATTAGCTTGAACAGATTGTCATCCTTGTAGAGAACCAAGGGGTATTTACGCAGATCTTCCGGCGTGATCGATTGCCGCATGGCGAGTGGAGATTGACGGCTGACCCCCACCACGAATTTGCTCTCCAGCAGCTTGCCGAAGTGGAGGCCGCGGTGTTGATGAATGATGGAATCATCCACAAAAATCAAACCGATATCCGCATGATTTTGCTTGATATCCTCAATAATATCAAGAGTCGCTTTTTCCGTGATTTCGAGTTTGATTTGGGGAAAGTCCTTTTTGAACTGGATAATGGCATCGATGGACAGTGTTAAGGGTACCGGGACGGTAGCAATTCGCAAAGATCCGCTCAGTAGGTTGGAATATCCTTCGGCCTCCGATTTCAGCTCCTGAAATTGTTCCAAAATGGCATAGGCTTTCTGGAGGATTCGCTGGCCCTCGGCTGTGGGTACGGCACCAAGGCGCGATCGGGTAAACAGGGAGAAACCGAACTCGGCTTCCAGGCTGGACACCGCTTGGCTGACGGCAGAAAGGGTGACGTTGCAATTCTGGGCTGCTTTGGTTAACGATCCTGCCTTGGCCGTCTCCACGATATATTCCAGTTGTTCAAGATTCATATGACCTCATCCTTAATCTAGATTTAAGTAATATTAATTAGGTTTAAATTTACTTAAATATAACGCAGCGTTACAATGAACACAAGGACATGGACACACAATGTTCAAATAATAACGCTATTTTACCCTAGGAGGTCATTGATAATGTCAGAACAACGTGTAGCGGTAATTACCGGCGGAGCGAGCGGAATCGGTCGTCAGGTCTCCCTTAAATTTGCAAGAAAAGGCGATCGCGTCGTCGTAGCCGATTATAATGAGACTGCCGGTCAAGAGACGGTGGACATGATCAAAAAAGAAGGCGGCGAAGCCACTTTCGTTCAAGTCGATGTTTCCAAACAAGAAAGCGTCGAGGCGCTGGTGGATAAAGCGGTTGAGTTTTACGGTCGCATCGATGTCATGCACAACAATGCGGGGATTGGCGGCGCTGGACCGGTTCTCGAGCAAAATATGGATCTCTACCATCGCACCATTAACGTGAATCAGCACGGGGTAGCCTACGGTATTATTGCGGCAGGCCGAAAGATGAAAGAGCTTGGCATTAAAGGCGTGATCATCAATACGGCATCCGTATTCGGATTCCTGGCTTCACCTGGAACGTTTGCTTATCACGCTACAAAAGGCGCCGTCATCATGATGAGCAAATCCGCTGCGCTCGAACTGGCACCATACGGCATTCGTGTTGTTGCCGTTGCTCCTGGAGTAGTTGATACACCGATTATCCAGGGCTATAAAGATTCCGGAATGCTGGATTCCATGAGAGCCAAAGTCATGGGCGGAGAATTAACACAGCCTGAAGTTGTCGCAGATACCGTGTATCTCGTGTCTCTGGATGAAGCCGCTGCGATTACAGGCAGCGTGGTCATGGCTGACCAGGGGTACGCTTCATTTAAATAATTTAACGGCCATACCATGGATTGCTAATTATCGGATAAAACTCTAAAATAACCTCTCTTTTGAATCGGTGCTGGCTGCAGCTACCATGATTCGAAAAGAGAGGTTTTCTTAGGTTTCTGTCAAAAAATTTCCTCTCTCCACAAAAAACAGTTAAAATAGAAAGGAAATTTAAAAGACCATACATATGGTGTCAGACGATGAGTACTGGAAGAGAGGTATATAAATATGATCATTAAACCTAGAACACGCGGATTTATTTGCACAACGTCCCATCCTGTAGGCTGCGAAGCCCAGGTGCAGGAGCAGATTGATTATGTGTTAAAACAGCCTGGCATCGAGGGGCCGCGCAATGTGCTGGTCATCGGCGCTTCCACCGGGTACGGCTTGTCGGCCAGAATTGCTGCCGCATTCGGCTCCCGGGCGAATACCGTGGGTGTGTATCGTCCCAGCCAGGCAACCGAGAAGCGGACCGCTTCGGCGGGCTGGTATAATTCGGTCGCTTTCGAGAAAGCAGCGGAGGCCGCAGGCTTAAAATCGTTCAGCGTGACGGGAGATGCTTTCACGCAAGAGACCAAAGCCAAGACGGTTGAGCTTATCCGCCAAGAGCTGGGCCAGGTTGATCTTGTGGTGTACAGTGTTGCCTCGGCGCGCCGTACGCTGCCTGAGACGGGCGAGACGGTCAACTCCGTATTGAAGCCGATCGGACCAGCCTATACCAACAAGACGGTAAACTTCCATACAGGTGAAGTGACGGAGGTAACGATTGAGCCGGCCACGGAAGAGGAAGTGAAGAACACCGTTGAGGTGATGGGCGGCGACGATTGGGAATTATGGATGAATGAGCTGGCGGAAGGCGGCGTATTGGCTCCTAATGTGACCACGATTGCATTCTCCTACATCGGCTCCGAGATTACTAAAGCCATTTACCGGGATGGATCCATTGGACAAGCCAAGGATCACCTGGAGGCAACCGCGCTGAAATTGAACGAGAAGCTCGCTGCCGGAGGCGGACGGGCTTATGTGACGGTCAGCAAAGCGTTAGTGACCCAATCCAGCTCGGCGATCCCGGTCGTTCCGCTGTACGTATCGGCGCTGTACAAAGTTATGAAGGAGAAAGGGCTGCACGAGGGCTGCATCGAGCAGATCTATCGTCTATTCTCCGATCGTCTCTATAAAGGGCAAGAAGTGCCAGTGGATGAGAAGGGCCGTATCCATATTGACGATTGGGAGCTTCGCGAGGATGTGCAAGCCGAAGTGGCCGAATTGTGGAGCAAGGTTACGAGCGAAAATATTGAAGAGCTGACTGACCTTGCCGGTTACCGCCGCGAGTTCTTCCAACTGTTCGGCTTTGAAACTGACGGCGTGGATTACGATGCGGATGTGAATCCTGTGGTCGATAATCCGAAAGCCATTTAACGAGTAATAGCGAGTTCCGGACATGATCCGGGGCTCGCTTTTTTATCTGGAACAAGACCTATATAATGAAACCAAATATAGGATAAAGGAGCATTTACTAATGACAATCGATCAACGAAACGAAGCAGCGGTTACGAGTAAGGAAGCTTTTCAGGCGATGGGATTGAAGTGGGAAGGCACATTTGCCGAGGCAGGTGCAGGCGGGATACGTGCGGTGCATCGGACGCTGCAAGAGCGGCTCGCGGAGATACCTCATGCCTTACATACCGACACGTTGCTGGGGCTATCTTACCACGCAGTTCCCGGCGGTGACGGGTTTATCCATTATGCGGTCGTGGAAGTGGAACGGATCGATGAAGTTCCGGAAGGGATGGTTACGATATCCGTTCCCGCTTTAACCTATGCCGCTTGCACTCATCGGAAAAAGAGCAGAGGATCGATCAGTCTTATAACAATATCTATGCCTGGATCAAAGAACAAGGTTACTCGGAATATAACCCGGATCATTTAACGCATTTCGAAAAATACCCGATGAGTCAGGATCCTTATGTAGATGACCCCGAATTTATCATCATGATTCCCGTTCAGATCGACCAGGCAGGTAAATAATAAGGATAGGCAAAGCTATTATATGTCGCCGGGCGTGCTTGCTGATACCATTGAGAATGAACCATGATGTCCCCCGCTCTGATGAAGAGCGGTTTTTTCTTTTATATGAGCATATGAACGAGTCTTCGAATGGGCTGAGATTGCAAATTGGAGCTTACTGCCCTGTTTAAGGAATGGTAGAATAGTACAGAAATGATGGATTAAGCGTCTGGGTGTTATGGTGATAAGTTTTATATCCCGGCGTAAAAAATCGAACGTATACGGAGGCGTATGATGATATATGGGACTGAACTCGAGGCACATGAGCCGCTGCTGCACTCGAAATTGACCGTTCCCAGAACGGTATCAGCTCTAATCCCCCGGCCGCGTCTGGATGACCAGCTGATGGATGCGATGTCGGGAAATATGACCCTGGTCTGCGCGCCGGCGGGATTCGGAAAAACAACGCTTGTCAGTGAATGGCTGCTGCAGCAGGAGAAACAGACTGCTTGGGTGTCGCTGGATGCCGGCGATAATCAAGGCTCCCGGTTTTGGAAGTACATCACGGCGGCCATTGCTGAAGCATTTCCGACGTATGGGGAAGAGGTCAAGACCGTACTGCCGCTTCTGCATACGGAAGGTTATGAGCAAGGGCTTATCGTGTGCCTGAACACGCTGGGCAGGCTGGATCAGGAGCTGATCCTGGTGGTCGATGATTTCCATGTGATTCAGAATGAAATCTTGTTGGCGTCATTTGCTTATTTTGTGGACCATTTACCCAAGGGCATCCATGTTTGCCTCATCAGCCGTACCGAACCCGCTTTCTCTGTAGCTCGCATGGAAGCCAGGCAGTTTGCCAGCAGACTCCATACTGAAGACATGCGGTTTACAGAGAAGGAGGGTGCGCAGTTTTTTGAACGCACCGACTTGCCGCTGAACGCGGAGCTCTCCTCCGTGCTCGTCAGAAAAACCGAGGGATGGATTACCGGGCTTAAGCTGGCATCCATTGCGATGCGGCGGCAGGAGAATAAAGAGCCGTTTATTCGTAATTTTGCAGGAGATAGCCGAGAAGTGAAGCAGTATCTGTTCGAAGAGGTATTCTCCGTGCAGAGCGATCGGATGAAGGCCTTCCTGCTCACCTGCTCGATCTTGAAGCGGTGGAACGCATCGCTAAGCATGGCCGTGTCCGGATTTGAGGATAGCAGGGAGCTTACGGAAGCGATAGAGCGTGCCCATCTATTTGTGGTGGCGCTGGATGATAAGGGAGAATGGTTTCGGTTTCATCATTTGTTCTCGGATTTTCTGCAGCATCGTCTGGAACAGGATGACCGCGCGAACACAGGCTTACTCTATAAGGCAGCCGGGGATTGGTGCAGCGGACAAGGCCTGGAGGAAGAAGCGGTGGAGTATTATTTGCAAGGAAAATACTATGTGCAGGCCGTTGGGCTGCTGAGTGAGATGACTTCCCGCGTTGTGGAATGGGAATGGTCGAATCTGCAAAATAGGCTATCGGCGATTCCCAGCGACATACTGCTGCAGCACCCGGTACTCTATTTCTCCTATGCCAATTCGCTGATCGCCGAGGAGTCAGGAGATATTGCCGAGGGAGAAGCGTTATTGCATCAAGCGGATGCCTGGTATGCCGAAGCGTCTGAAGGATTGAGCGAGGAGAAGCGTCATGAGTATTTGGCGATGTCGTATTATGTACGAGGTACGCTAATGGTATTTGGGCGGAATGATCTGCAGCTGGCTAAGCAGGAATACGAGCAGGTTGTCCGGTATGCCCCGGGCGGGATCAAAATTATATTCGGCCAACCGGAGAAGCCGCTGCAGCCGATCACGGTGAAGACCTATAAGATTGGACGAGGACATGCCTCGAGGTCCATTGCGGAGCCGTACACCATGCAGATGGTGGAGCTGTATCAGGCCGTTAATCCCATTTTTCTAGGCAAATTATTTCTTAACCATGCGGAAGTTCTCTATTATTGGAATGATCTGTCTTCGGCCGCTGACTATGTTTCCAAGGCGATGACGTGGATCGGGCAAAATCCGAACAGACCTGAGCATGATCTTGTGGCGAGCTGGATCCTGCAGGCTAAACTTAAAGCCTCCGAAGGTCATATGTTTGAAGGGTTTGAGCTGCTCGAAGGTGGGCAGCGGCGGATGAAGTGGATGGATATTCCCAGGGGGATGGACATATTGAATATGGAAGGCATCCGTCTTCAATTGCAATATGGTGACTCGGCGCCTGCGCGCGCTTGGGGTGAACAGTGCCATTTATCCAGTCGGGACAGGGTGTCCGTGTTTGAATTATCCGATTACCAGTTGCTTGCCCGCGTCCTGGTTGTACAGGGAAGATGGGAGGAAGCCGAAGAGCTGCTGGATCGGCTGCTTTACCTTGCGGAGAGTGAGATGAGACCCATTGATGCTGCCGAGATTCTATGCATTATGGCGAAGATGCATCATTCACGGGGAGAACAGTGCAAAGCGCTGCTTCAGCTTGAAGAGGCACTGAAGGTATCGGAAGCCAATGACTTTATCCGGATATTCCTCGATGAAGGTGCCGACGTCATGGGGATGCTCCACGATTTGATCCGGGCGAAGCAGCGGGGGCAGTACCGGGGTAAGGACTCGGCATCCCTGTCTTTTGTCCGTTCGATTCTTGTAGGGGCGGACGGAATGGCAGAAACGGTGGATTCGCCGCTGGAGGCACTGTTTACGTCCAGGGAGATGGATGTTTTTCAGGGTCTGCTGGATCGTCTGAGCGGAAGGGAAATAGCAGAGAAGCTGAACATTACCTATGAAACGGTAAAGACGCACCGGAAACGGATATACAGCAAACTGAATGCAGCCAACCTGAATGAGGCGATTGCGCAGGCTGAGAAGTTAAATGATTCCAAGAGAACGAATAAGCAGCAAACGTGATATGATTTATATTTTTCCACCTCCTCCATCCCCCTTCAGGGGGATTTTTTGTGTTACGTGTTGTCTTACAATGAAATCGGAGCGAAACCAATAAAGGATAGGTCTAATATGTGAATTGGAGGTTAGAAGTTGAAGTCGATTATCGGGAGGAAATTTATGAATAGTCGAAAAGGCTATAAATTCATGATGGTATTGCTATGCAGTGTTTTGCTGCTGCCGTTGAACGCCTTTGCAGCCGTGCCGGACTATGAGAATCGATCCGAGATATCTCAGCTTATCGGTAAGGTTACGGACATGAAGTCAGGTGATTTCAATGATGACGGTCATTTGGATATAGCAGCTGTGACGGATGGTATGATGGTGTATTTACTCTATGGACAGGGGGATGGAACATTCAGACCTCCGCAGAGTCAGTCGATCCTGGGAGTGCCATACTCGCTTGAGGTTGGTGATTTTGATCGGGACGGAAATCTGGACTTGCTGATCGGAACGCAAGTTGGCGTGTTTTTATGGTATGGCGAAGGTAACGGAACCTTTCCGGATACTCGGATGATTTCATTGATGCTTTCGCAGGATGTAACCATAGCGGATTTTGACCTGGATGGTATGACAGACATTGCTATTTTGAATTTTAATAACGTTACCGTTGTTCACGTTGCGGCAGATAGAAGTTTTACAATGGTTCCTTTCAATTTATCCCATGGCGGCAATAAAGCGACAACGATCACGAATGGAGCCATCGGCACGGTCGATTTGGTCGTTGCCAGTCCAATGCTGGGTCTGCAGCGGGTTAAAGGGAATGATTATGTTCGGAGCGAGGTCTTTCATCTAAGACCGGGTAATACTGTGGATCTCATATCAACGGATATGAATGGTGACGGACACAACGATATTATTGCACTGAATGATATGTTAGGCGTCTTCTTTTATATGAATCTTGGGGACAATACGTACAATCTTCAGCAGCATCCTCTACCCATGGGCGGTCAAAAAGTATATGCAGAGGATGTGAACGGGGATGGCAAATCCGAGATTATCGTTGCAACAGGAAAAGGAATTGAACTGCATTCTAAGGAAGATGCAGCAGGTAATCTGAGCTTACAATGGCAAGCCGAATTAGAGCCTCAGGGGGGCGGAACACACCGGGCGCTCGTCGGTGACTACAATGAGGACGGAACGCTGGACCTCATTGTATCTTCTAATCAAACCCTGTATATATATAAGGCTGTCACTATGCAGCCTCAACCAGGAACACTGAGGCTGGAAGCAGCTGGTTATGCGATTTCGGAAAATGACTCCCCTTTGCGGGTGAAAGTGTTGCGTGAAGGAGGAAGCCATGGTGCTGTGGCACTCCATTATGCTACTGCGGATGGTACGGCCAAGGCAGGCAAGCATTATACGCCTGCTTCGGGAACACTTACCTTTACCGATGGCGAGATCGAAAAATGGATCGAGCTCCAAATCCTTGATGATGATATCTATGAAGATGACCGTGAACTTTATTTGAATATTACAGCAGTACCAGGTACGGTCGTTGGAACTCCGACCCAAGCCGTCATAACGATAACTGAGGATGATCCGCAACCGGATACGGAAGTCCCTTTATGGCCGACGGATGCGGAGCTGCTCGCTTCCGGCATTACCATCAACTCGGTCAAGCTGACCTGGCCCGAGGCCATGGACAATGACGCTGTTTCAGAATATCGCATTTTCGATGGAAATAAGGCGACACCTGCAGCAACCGTGACGGGAACCACCTATTCATATGAGATGGACGGTTTGATGGCCAACACGTCGTATACGCTTAGCGTTCGTGCTTATGATCAGGCAGGCAATGTGAGCAGCCCGCTGCAGACGACGGTTCAGACGTTGGATGATCCGAATCCAGGTCCTGATCCAGACCCGGAGCGCGATCAGGAAGCTCCGGTATGGTCAAGTCTCGGTGAACTCACGATTTCTGACATTGGCACTACAGCGATGAGTTTATTCTGGCCCGAGGCTTCGGATAATTATGAGGTTTCAGGATATCGAGTATACCGTGGGGAAACCGCGGATACGCCGATAGCAACCGTAACAAGCAGCACGTATTCCTATACAGCGGCAGGTTTATCTCCGAATACCATCTATACGTTTCGGGTAAAAGCATATGACCTTGCCGGGAACGAAAGCATTCCGCTTCAGGCAACAGCGAAGACATTATCGCTACCTACGCCTCCAAATCCAAGTCCAGGAGGCGAACGTGATCCGGGACCGACGAATCCATCGACAACCCGCATTCCTTCGGACAACGCTAAGCTTCAAACCTTCTCTATTGGAATTGGGGAGAGTGGGAAGGTATTGAAGCTGAGTCCTGATTTTTCACCGGACGTATACGTGTATCGGGCAGAGACGGAAGCGTCAGAGATCCGATTCGAGCTGACCACCGCTCATAACAAAGCTAGAATCAACGGACCTTGGGATAAAGATGGCAGGATCTCATTAAAGCCGGGAGAGAATGTCATGGAGATCAAGGTAACCGCAGAAAACGGCAAAGTGTGCACATATACACTGACCGTTGTACGCAGCTTGCCTCATCCAGAGCCACCGATCAAACCCGAACCACCTCAGGCCCAGAAGGTTTTTCGTGATACGGCAGGACATTGGGCACAGGCAGCGATAGACGAAGCCGTCAGCAGAGGGCTGGTCAAAGGCTACGCCAACGGAACGTTCAAGCCGAATTCTATGATCAGGCGCGATGAATTTACGGTCATGCTTGTTAGAGGACTGGGACTTCAAAGTGATGGAAGCAAGCATGCATTTACAGATGAATCCGACATTCCGGCGTGGTCAAGGGAAGCGGTAGGGCTTGCAGCACAGGAGGGGATTATCCAGGGAAATCAGGATGGGCGGTTCCATCCAGGTAGTGAGATCACCAGGGCGGAGTTAACCGTCATGCTGGCCAAAGCGCTCGGTTTAAATCCGCTGCAAGGAGACCGTGCTAAGTTTGCAGACGAGGCAAGCATTCCAGCCTGGGCAAAAGGCTATATCGCGGCCGCTTACGCAGAAGGGCTCGTTAGCGGCCGCGGCGATGGGAAGTTCGAGCCGGATGCGCCTGCCACCCGGGCAGAGGCAGTCGTTATGCTGCGCCGTATGCTGAACAAGTAACGTCAGGGTTACAGCCTTGATGCACAATTTCTATATAAGAGCCGCAAACTCTGTAATACCACAGAATTTGCGGTTTCTTTTATTATGTTTTTTTGGCAGAAAAAATAATTGGGGTGCTCACCGCATCGATAATATGCTCATGTATAGGAACGTCTCGCAGCGGTGAGCGAAAAAATTATGCTTCCAGCGGATGGGATTTATTGCGTCTTTCTAACCACCGGAATCCATAACTCGTTCTTATTCTCATCCGGAGGAAGATAGCATTCGATGGCAGGAAGCGGCGCGAGATCATAAGCATGGGAGGGTATCCACTCCGTATAAAGACGCTTCCACATCTCCGCAATGCCGCTCGGATCTCCTTCCAGCTCGAATACGGCCCAAGTGGCGGCAAGGAAATGTCGCTGTATCATCGGTTCCTGAGGCGTATCCTTGGATACGACGGACATGATGTAGTCAAAATGCTCATTCCTCCCGTAGTCACCGTCTGCACAAACACCCAGTATGCCCCGGATCGGATGGTCTTGCTCACGATAGTTCCATAGCTTCTCGAAAATGCCCTTCTCCTGAGCCTCCATCCAGAGGCGGGGAACGTCTTCATAGGCACGCTGTGTGCTTACTTGCTCCTTGAAACCGACAACGGAAAAAGCCTTCACTTCTTCGATTCTGTAATTCATTTCGGCAGCCCCTCGCATTGAGAATTGAAAGGAGATGCGTGGATAGGCCTTCAGTTTGGTACCGATCTGGCGTGCGGCCGTCGGCGTTGTGCCATGCATGTTCTGGAATGCACGCGCGAACGCCTCCGGGGAATCATAACCATATTTAAGGGCAAGGTCGATTACTTTGATTTCGCTGTTTTGCAGCTCGTAGGCGGCCAATGTCAGCCGGCGTCTCCGTATGTATTCGGACAGCGAAACATCCGTAATGAACGGAAACATGCGTTGAAAATGGTACACGGAGCAGCATGCGATCTGAGCAGCTTCAGCGTAATCGATCTCCTCGGTTATGTGTCCTTCTATATAGCCTATGGCCTCATTCATCCGCTGGACCCAATCCATCCGGTCATCATCCTTTCTAAGATCAATATATAAGAAGCTGTGCCCGAAAGGCCTAGCCGTTGCTGCACGAATATCGCTAGCACGGTTATCTTTAGTCGGACCCTCATGCCAATGCACGTACTTAGGCAAAAATACAGCTTAGCGGTTTGGTGTATACGGATACGAATGTCCATACTTTACGAGCACATGCCACAGCTGTTTGAGATGCTGGAAGGTTTCATCAAATGTTCCCCAATCGCTCCATTCGTTTGGATCATGGTGCAGTTGAGCAGCGGCTTTGCCAATAATGGCTGCATCCAGCATGCCCAGCGAGCCTCCAAAGCGTTGATCGATTCGTTTGGCGAGCGGTGGCATGGCGGGTCCCCGAAAATCATCCGGAACATCCTGTACAGCAAGGCGGAAGCCCGGGTGCCAGAACAAGGAGAGGTCATACCGTTCACATAACGCATGGAGCAAATGCCCGATCGGGGTGTCCTTATAGGATGGATCAGCCACCAGGGCCTCCACATCACTGGACAAGTCGATGACACCATGGATTTGCGCTTCAATATAATCATCCAAGGAACGCCCGACAGGCCCGAAGGAGCCGGTATGCGATAAAGGCAGATGAAGAATCCGCTCCAGCATGGATGGAATGTCCACATTCCGGGAACCCAGGGCCGAGCCTGTGGACTCAACTTGATGCAAGAGTGCAGCGAGAATTGATCTCCATTGACGGATGGTACCTACAAACTCAGGACCTGCATGACTGTCTCCGAATGTAAAAGTACAACGGTTCAATATGTTAGGGGATAGCACCAACAAACAGGAACCGAAGCGGGGAGATGCACCATCGGCATAATTCATGAGATTGAGTGCTCCGTATTTCGGCCGCTCGTCGTTACGCACATCAGGCTGCTGGTAGGCACCGCCAAACAGGAGTCGTTCCCATTGGTCGCGGTCACCGCCCGGGTAGGCGGTTCGGCTTCCATTCGTCACGCTCGTGATGAACTGATTATGATATATGCCTTCTGCCAAGAGGGATTCGATGACAGCGTGTCCGGTGGGCATTATCCGATCCGGGTGGAAATTTAACGTGACGCGCGCAGACTTTTCAATATGGGTTAACAGCGAGCCGATCGTTACGGAGTCTTGCTCATGTTTCCGCAAGATTTGTTTCGTCATTTCCAAAGCGACTTTTCGTTGGCCCGCCGCTGTTGATTCGACATGAAGAATGGCTTGTTGCTGTGCTTCAGATAATCGTTCGCTCATACTTGGATTTCCTCCATACTCTCCATACTAGACAATGATCGCTACAATTCTCATCATTTCTAGCCCACGGGCAGAGAATCCTCTATTGCTGCTGCAAATTAACGTGCTTTAGGCGTAAATTGGATGGATTTACTGGGAGGGGGATCTGGAAACGATTGCCACTGACCAGCCATCATGCTTTAATGAAACTACATAGAATCTAAGGTGATGGAGGTATTACATATGCAGCCTAATTTCAGCATTCAGGATAAAATTGCAATCGTTACGGGGGCCAGCAAAGGCATCGGTTATGGACTAGCCCAAGCGCTGGCAGCAGCAGGAGCCAAGGTTGCGGTCATGGCACGAAGCAAAGACTCGCTGGATCGATTGGTCGAGGAAATCTCTCAGGCAGGAGGTCAGGCCAAGGCCTATGAGCTGGACGTCCGGAATGTGGAGCAGATCCGAGCCGTGTTTGGTCAGGTAGCCAAGGATTTCGGCCGGCTCGATATCGTGGTCAATAACGCGGGTCTGGGAGAGGGGATGCTTGCGGAAGATATCACCGAGGATTATTGGGATGAGATGATGGACGTGAATTTGAAGGGTGTATTTTTCTGCTGTCAGGGCGCTGGCTGCATCATGCTGGAGCAGGGGTACGGAAAAATCATTAACGTCAGCTCCCAGGTGAGTGTCGTTGGGATTACGGAAGGAGCTGCCTATTGCGCCTCCAAAGGCGGCGTGAACCAGCTGACAAAGGTGCTCGCGCTGGAGTGGTCCAGCCGTGGCGTGAACATCAATGCCGTCGGTCCTACGTTCATCCATACGCCGGGAACAGCCGAGCGACTGGACTCCCCCGATTTCCGCGACGGCGTCCTGGCACGGATCCCGGCAGGGCGGATCGGTACCATTGGCGATGTGGCTGGAGCCGTTATTTATCTCGCCTCCCCGGCATCTGATCTCGTTACAGGCACTTTGCTGCTTGTGGATGGCGGCTGGACGGCCCAATAAGGCTGTGTCGTGGAGATGTTCCATGCTTTTTAACGGGTGTTCCGAAATATGAACAAGGCCCATCCGCTTCTTTTACGAGAAGGGAAGGGCTTGGCCCATTAATGATTATGAAGAATGTGTTTATTGGCAGATGGCCCGGATTCTTCAGGTTCATCTTTCAAATCGGCAACCTTTATCACGGGGTATGTTTTAACCGCCCGGTCCAAAGTCTGCTTCTCCATCAGTTTCCCGTCCAAGACAACCGCGGAGATGCTTGTCGTGTTTCGAATGTCCTCCAGCGGGTTCTTGTCAAGCAGCACGAGATCGGCGATCTTTCCTTTTTCCACGGTGCCCAGCTCCTGCTCTCTCTCCAAATATCGCGCTGGATTCAGCGTTGCCGTCTGCAAGGCCTGCAGCGGGGTGAGGCCGCTTTTAACGAGCAGTTCGAGTTCATCGTGCAAGGAAACGCCGTATATAAAGTTACTCATTTCGAAACTGGAATCGGTGCCTGCAAGCATAGGCACACCAGCATCGTTCAACTTTTTGACCATGCCTGGCGTTGTGGAATTGATGGTCGCCATTAATTCCAGTTGTTCGGGAGGAGTGGCGCGAATCACTTCGGCCCATTGCTTCTGCACGGCAGTCGGCACGTATTTGGACCGCGGATCGATTTCGGTTTTGGCCGAATTCAAATAGGTAACAATGGTCGGTACAGGCCAGACTCCCTTTTCTTTGAATTTGCGGAACAGCTTGTTGGCCTTTACGGAATCATAGGATTCGGAGGCCTTGATCTCTGCCAGCGAATAACCTAGCAAATCGCTCATGTCGGCATTTTTGAAAATATCGTCTTCGATGCTCGAAGTGGCAATAAACAAACCGTGCAGATGTTCTATGCTCTTGAATCCCAGTTGAGCGGCTTCGCTGGCCCGTACCTCTACCGGCAAGTGACCGCCCACCGGCAAACCGTACTTTTGGGCTTCATCCATGACCGCCAGAAACAGGGGACGCGGCAACCAAGAGTATACCTTGATATGATCCGCTCCTTTTGCCGCATTGATATGGACGGCTTCGCGTGCTTGTTCCTCTGTTTTCAAGTAGAACATGTGGGGGGCCTCGTCAGCCGGACCTCCATCTAGGGTCGAACCTGCATAGACAAGACGTGGGGCCGGCATACCGGCTTGAATACTCGTTTTCCACAGATCGACGTTTGTAAGCGCTGCCCCCATCTCCCTTACTCCGGTCACTCCGTTAGCAAGAAAGAGCGGGAAAGCATCTTTATAGTTATCTTCCAGATGGATGTGCATGTCCCACAAACCGGGAATGACGTATTGGCCCTTAGCATCCCGTACTTGCACATAATCGGGGATGGCCGTTTCTCTGCTGTTTCCAATGTGACTGATCTTGTTATCCTTAATGATAATCGTCTGATCGTTGGTTAACCTTCCGGACCTTACGTCCACGATCGTCGCATGCTGAAGCACCAGCGTCTGCCTAGTCGCAGGCTCCATGCTTGCATAACTGGTACTTGCACCTCCCGTTAATGCAATCCATAATGCAAAGAACCCTAATAGGGACTTCCTGAAGCCGCGCATTTTCCTCGTTAAACTCATCTTTGTTGTCCTCCTCGCAGAAATGAATCCTATCAACCGATATAACTTAATTGTAGAGTGCAAATCCTGCTTTTTTATTAATTCATTCTTACAAAAAGCTTAAGTTGAAAGGGTGGAAGGAAGCCGGGTTGCCAACAGCCGAAATCTGTGAGGTAATAGATTCAAAATGTTTGCGAAGGGAATTCATGTCTTATGAATCATGTACTGCTTGTCGAGGATGATCGATCCATCAGTGGAATGGTGGGGCCTTACCTGGAAAAAGAGGGCTACCGCGTCTCGTATGCATACGATGGCATGGAGGCAGAGCGCCTGTTCGCGGTGCAGCCTCCCCGGTACGATCTGGTCATTCTGGACCTCATGCTGCCGCGCAGAAGCGGCATCGAGGTGCTCCGGGCGATCCGGAGCGTCAGTTTGGTGCCCGTTCTTATCCTGTCGGCCAAGGATGGTGAGGTGGACAAGGCGCTGGGCCTCGAATTGGGCGCGGACGATTACGTAAGCAAGCCTTTCTCGCTGATCGAACTGACCGCCCGCGTGAGAGCAGCCATTCGCCGCTCCAATTATTCCGTGTCACTCGGCCAGGCTGCGGACACGCCGGAACAAGGCGAGGTCATCCGGGTCGGGGGTATCGTCATGAACTTGGAGACGTACGGCGTCGAGCGGGACGGCCAGCCCGTGAAGCTGACGTCCAAAGAGTTCGGCATCCTGAGGCTGCTCGCGGAGCATCCGGGCCGGGTGTATACGAAGGCCCAGATCTACGCGTCGGTCTGGAACGATGCCTTCTACGGAGACGATAACATCATTAACGTGCATATGCGCCGTTTGCGCGAGAAGCTGGAAGCGGATCCGTCCGACCCTCAATACGTTAAGACGCTGTGGGGCCTCGGGTACAAGCTGGAAGCGGACCCGTCATGATCTGGTTCTTCGTGACTTCCACTGCACTGCTCGGCATTGCCGTGATCATGCTCTGGGCGCGCCAGCGGAAACGAAGCCGCCAGTTCGCGTATATTCACGGCAAGCTGAACTCTATCTTGGATAACGGTACGAACGAGCGGCTGCTGCTATTCGACAGCGATGCTCAGGTAGGGCGGCTCTTGACCGACATGAACCGGCTGCTCGACCGCGCGCATCGGGCCGGAGCGCGCTACGCCAATCAGGAGATCGAGATTCGCCGCATGCTGTCCAACATCTCGCATGACCTGAAGACGCCGCTGACGGTGGTGCTGGGCTATAGCGAGATTCTTCTTCATGACCGAGATCTGGCTGAGCGCGAGCGGGAAGTTATGACGGCCAATATCCACGACAAGGCGCAGGAGGTGCTCCGTCTCGTACATTCCTTCTTCGACCTGGCCAAGCTGGAGGCGGGCGATACCGTGATGGCGCTGACCCGCGTGAATGCCAGCGAGCTGTGCCGCTTGAAGTTGTTGTCCTTTTACGACATGCTTGCGGGCCTGGAAATGAGGCTAGAGCTGTCCATGCCGGGCGATGACCTGTATGTGATGGCCGATGCGGAGGCGCTTACTCGCGTGCTGGATAACTTGATCACGAATGTAATGAAATACGGGGCCGATGGCAAGCTGCTGGGATTGACGCTGGAGCGGTCGGACGAGGGGAAGGTTGCCATCCAGGTGTGGGACAAAGGTAAAGGCATCCCCGAGAAAGAGCATCACCGAGTCTTCGAGCGAATGTATACGCTGGAGGATTCACGCAATCGCCTCTACCAAGGCAGCGGCCTCGGCCTGACCATTACGAAGCGGCTCGTTGAGCGCATGGGAGGCACCATCGGTTTGCACAGCGTGCCCGGCGAGCGGACCGTGTTCACGGTTGTCCTGAAGTCCACCTAGCAAAGGAGAGCATGTAGCGATGACATACATAGCGCGCACGATGGGAGTAACAAAGGCGTACGGGAGCACGGAGGTGGTGTCCGACGTCTGCATGAACATCAGGCAGGGCGAGATCTACGGATTTCTTGGGCACAACGGGGCAGGCAAAACGACGTTGATGAGGATGCTGACCAACCTGGTCAAACCGACCGCGGGCGAGATCGAACTGTTCGGGGAGAAGCTTACACCTCATTCGTACGAAGTGCTGAAACGCATGGGCAGCGTGATCGATTATCCATTTTTCTATGATGCCCTGTCGGCCCGGGAGAATTTGGAGCTGCACTGCGAATATATGGGGTTTCCGGACAGAAAGGTCATTGGCGCCATGATGGAACAGGTGGGCCTGAAGGATACGGGTAGGAAACCCGTCCGGGAATTTTCCCTCGGCATGAGGCAGCGGCTGGGCATCGCCCGCGCATTGATTACGACGCCGGAGCTGCTCATTTTGGATGAGCCAATCAACGGTCTAGATCCGGCAGGCATCAAGGAGCTGCGCAATCTTCTCAAACGGCTCAGCACCGAATACCGGATCACGCTGCTCGTCTCGAGCCACATTCTTGGCGAGATCGAGCAGATTGCCGATACGGTCGGCGTCATTCGCGAAGGGCGGCTGATCGAGGAAGTGTCGATGGAACGCATTCGGGGACAACAGAGCGAATACATCGAGCTCCAGCCGACCGACGTTCGCAAGGCGGCGTACGTCATGGAGCATCTGCTCGGACTAAGCAATTACAAGCTGGTGGACAAGCATACAATGAGGGTTTACGATTCAGGCGCGAGTCCTTCGGAGCTGACTGCGGGCCTCGTTCGCCACGACGTCGGGATCGAATCGATCTTCAAACGGGCGCACACGCTGGAGGAATACTTCATGAACCTGATGAAGGGGGGTGGCGACGTTGATTAAACTGATCTCGCTGGAACTCCGGAAGTACCGGTTCGCCCGTTATATCGGCTATGCCGCCATGGCCGACCTGGCGATCCTTCTGTTCCTGACCTTGCTGGGCCTTACCGATTATGGAGCAGAGGATTACGCTTATGCCACTTACCCGGAGTCGTTCATGTTGATCGATACCTTTGTCAGGGCAACCTTCATGATATTCGCCGGAGCGCTGATCTCAAGAATGATTGCCTTGGAATACAGAAATCAAACGCTCGGCGTGCTCTTTACGTATCCGATCAAACGCCGCAAGCTGATCGCTGCCAAATTGGTCATCATCTTCGTTTTTACGTTCGGAATGATCCTGTTCACCGACGTGCTGATGGGTTCCGTTTTGGTCGCCGTGGATCGCTTCTATCCCTTCATTACGGATTCGTTGACGATGGAACAGGTACGAGTGCTGCTGCTCGAGTACACCGTCAGTTCGCTGTCGGCTGCCGGGATGTCCCTGATTCCTTTGTTATTCGGCATGCGCAAGCATTCGGTAACGGCCACCATGGTCTCCTCTATCCTGCTGGTGCTCATCGTAGACTCCGGCTTTAACGGACCTTTGGTATCCATTAACTCCATCATCTCGATCCACCTGTCGCTTGGAGCTGCCGGATTAGGGATTGCTTGGGCTTCGATGCTTCGTCTGGAGACGAAGGACGTGAACTAGGGTGGCGCCGGGATTAAGACCGATTCCCGACAAGAAAATTATATCTCAAATGTAAAATATATGATATTATTTAGAAATTACCGCCAAGAATCGACATCGTTAACAGATGGTCAATTTAGAAAGTCGGAGGTGCCTTTCCCGGCATGTTGTTTAATTCCTATCCCTTTATTTTTATATTCCTACCGATCACGGTTATCGTATATTTTGGGTTGAATCGGTTTCGATATAGCCTGGCAGCCAAGTGCTGGCTGGCGCTTTCTTCGTTATTTTTTTACAGCTGGTGGAATATCAGCTATCTTCCTCTTCTAATCGGTTCGATTGCCTTCAACTATTTCATCGGACGGCTGCTGCAAGCCCGTCAAGCCAACTCCCAGGACCCTTCTTCCTCCCGGGGAGGTGCCAGAGGCATATTGATTTGTGGCATCACAGGCAATGTGCTGCTGTTAATCTACTATAAATACGCCGATTTCTTTCTCGTTAATATAGGAGCTGCAATGGGGTGGGAAGTATCTCTCCTCAATCTGGTGCTGCCGCTAGGAATCAGCTTTTTTACTTTTACCCAAATCGCATATTTGGTGGATGCTTACAAAGGGAAGGCCAGCGAGTACAATATCGTCAATTATGTGCTGTTTGTGACCTTCTATCCACATTTGATCGCAGGCCCAATTCTGCACCATGGTGAGATGATGCCGCAGTTCGATCGGGTTCGGGGGAAGCTGTGGGATTGGGGAAATGCCGCGAACGGTGTTTTTATATTTTGTATCGGCTTGTTTAAGAAGGTGGTTATTGCCGATACACTGGCGATCTATGCCAATGTGGGCTTTGACACAGCAGCGGGCTTCGTTGACTCCTGGATCGCTGCTTTGTCGTACACATTTCAACTCTACTTTGACTTCAGCGGTTACACCGACATGGCCATCGGTGCGGCGCTTCTGTTCAATATTCGGCTGCCGCAGAACTTCAATTCACCTTATAAGGCGCTGAACATACAGGATTTCTGGCGGCGCTGGCATATGACCCTAAGCCGTTTTTTGCGGGATTATATTTATATCCCGCTCGGAGGCAACCGCCGGGGTGAAGCGATCATGCTGCGGAACCTGGTGCTGACCTTCCTGATTGGTGGTCTATGGCACGGTGCCGGCTGGACCTTTCTGTTCTGGGGCCTGCTTCACGGTGTGGGACAAGTCATTCACCGATTTTGGGGGAAGCTCGGCATTGCGATGCCGCGTCTTCTCGCTTGGACGATCACCTTTGTGTTCATTACGGTTACCTGGGTCTTTTTCCGTGCGGAAAGCTGGGCTCAGGCTATGCGTTTATTGAAGGGAATGAGCGGTTTGTCAGGCATTCATCTCTATTTGAACGATGCCATATTAGAGCCGCTGGCCATCATTGTTGTCATCGCGCCGATTGTGCTGCTCTGCCGGAATTCCTCGGAATTGTCCGTTTCCTTCCGTCCGAATTTCAAGCAAGCCGTCGTATGTGCGGTTCTGTTGGTCATCTCTCTGATGTACATCACCCGCATTAGCGAGTTTCTGTATTTTAATTTCTAGGAAAGGCGGCGTTCAACATGCCAACGACATCAACGGCCACCAAATCGGCGTCTCCCAAGTCGCGCGCAGCCGCTGCTCCTCATTCCGCTCGTATTCATCGGAGAGCAGGGAGAAGGATGCTGATTCAGTTTGCACTCGTGTCCCTCATCGTTGCACTGCTGGTCGGCTGCATGACATTTGTATTGGATCCCTTTCAGTTCTACCGCAAAGCGACCTGGTACGCTCCGATCTTTACCAGCGAGCAGCGATACCAGAACCCAGGATTAGCCCGCAATTACCCATATGATACCATCATCCTCGGTACATCCATGACGGAGAATTTCCTGCCGTCCGAAGTGGGAAAGGCGATGGGAGGCCAAGCGCTAAAGTTATCCATGCGCGGGTCGACAGCCGATGAGCAGTACAAGATAGCGTCTCTGGCGCTTCAGACTGGGAAGGTAAAGACCGTTTTGTGGGGATTGGACTATTTTGCACTGAAGAATCCGGATGAAGGCGCGGACGACTATTTTCCGGAATATCTGTATGACGATATCTGGTGGAATGACTATAAGTACTGGTTCAATTATTCAGCCTATGAAAATTTTGCGAGAGGGATCGTCAGAACACTCATGGGAGGCACTCCCAAAAATATCGAATATCTGTACAACTGGAACAACGAGGTGTCATACGGAAATGATCAAGTGATGAATGCCTATGATCGGGCCAGAAATACAGAACACTATTTTGGCGTGAATGAAGAGCCGATCGAGGAGGTTCAGCATCATTTCAATACATATGTGTTGTCGTTGGTAGAGGCATATCCCGACGTTGAATTTATTGTCTATTACCCACCATACAGCATCCTGCGGCAGAAGCTGTGGCAGGACACGAACCCGGCCCGTTACAGCAATCAACTGGAGATGAAGACGTGGATGTTCCAGCAGCTGAATCATTACGGCAACACGCAAGTATATGATTTTCAGGCCGAAGTGGACTGGACGTATGACTTCTCGCAGTTCAAGGATCTTTCTCATCATTCCCAGGACATAAACTCCCGGATTACTCAAGCGGTGAGCCTGCAGGATGCCCGCTATAAGATGACCCCCGAGAATGCCGCGACCTTCATGGAGCGGTTAACCAAACAGGTTGATACCGTGCTGATAGTCGGGAAGGAAGCCCGAAGCGTGGAGGTGCGGATTACCGAAAACGGAGAACTCGTCCATTTTACAAGTCGGAAGATGCCGGATGAGACGGAATTGATGGTACCCGTGAAGGAAGCGGTTAAAGCGCTCGGGTTATCGGCGGCATATGACGCAGGAAAAATAACTTTATCGGGTAAAGGTTCTGTCGCCGAACTGACGGTAGATTCAACGAAAGCTTGGGGGTGGAGCAGCCAAGAGGATCGCAAGAAAGAAGCGGCCGCAGCCGAAATTACGCTTCGGCATGCTCCTTATATCTCGGAGGGCAAGACGATGATGCCCCTCCTGCAAACGGCAGATTTATTGGGGTATCAAGTAGAGGTGAAGAAGCTGGATCATTATACGTTACAGTTTGTACTCGAGGGTCCTGCATCTTAGAGATATTGTGATGGATAGGCTCCTTCGGTAATAGAAGAACCCGGTCTTGCTATAGGCAAGTTACCGGGTTCTTTGACGATTGTATTGGGTCTGGTTATTTTAATGGAACCTGCTTGGACAATGCTTCAAATTGCTCCAGGTGAGGAGCCACTTTGTTTTGAATGCTCTTGAAATATTGGATCGCGGCGTCATTTTGACGCTGTTCAGCCGCCGAGTTGGCAGGGAAAATCGAAGAATTTTTGTTGATGGAGCCGTTTTTATAATGAACGCTGAACATCGTTCCGGCGGCCCAGGCTTTCTTCATGTTTTGATTGAAGCCCATGATTTCGAGCGATTCCTGGCCTTTCTTGTAGATAAAGTTGTAGTCGGGATCCGCGATGGCATGAGTGACATCGTATCCGCTTTGGAAGACGCCTGCCTGGAATGTCCCTTTCTGGATCTGATTCCATCGGACGGACCCGTCAGGCATTTTCACCTTATGTGTCAGGATGCCTTCGCCATCCATTTTGTCATTGCTCCAGCGGCCGGTGTATACCACCTTATGTGTTTCACCGTCTACTTGGTATTCGTTAATGTATTTACCGGTTCCGGTGCGCTTCCCGTTAATGAATTCGCCGGAATATTGTTTGTCATTTCCCCATTTGATCGTACCGCGTCCATTGGGCTGGCCGTTGGCTGCTTCACCGTAATAGGACGCCCTTTCGGAAATCTGTATCCATTCCTTGGCTGAGGCCGCATCGACGGAAACTGGCAGCGAAGTTAGTGAAGAGGCCATAATCGAAGCTGAAAGTGTTAAGGTTACGGATAATGCCGTTATTTTTTTCATGAACATGTAGGCTCCTTTGTTGATATGGTTCTATTATACACTTCTCTGGAAACTTCTTCATTCCCCTATACGTCCTATATAATGAAGACGTAAGTGGAACAAGCCAGGACACGCATTCTGACAACTGCCTTATCTTATATGATCGACAATGGGACATGCTCGCCCGTGGAATGGAAGGAACTGTTAGGAAGTATGATTGAGCCTATTCGGATACGGTTTAATTTTGATGGTAAACGATAACGGGAGGGAACAGGATATGACACATGAAGAAAACGCCTCAGGTTGGGATGCGATTGATGAGCGGCTGCTAAAGCTGTACGGGGAGCAGGAACCGAAACATTACGGGGCTCTAATTCCCTATGCCCTTGGAGGACCCGATCCGCTGAATGGAATCAGCGCTTATACGTCGAATGCCCCAAGTCCGCATTGGCATATGGTCACTTATGGCTTTAGCGAGCTGTATGACAAGGAATCGGACAATCTGGAGGAGAGCGGTTACGGATTCGAATTGACGTTCAGGCTGGCTAAGGGGGAGGAAGAGGAAGAGCCACCGGCGTGGGCGCTAAATCTGCTTCAGAACATGGGGAGATACGTGTTTAACAGTGGGAATGTTTTTCGCTCGGGAGATTATTTGGACGCCAATGGGCCGATCTGTCTGGGTGCCGATACGCAATTGACCGCCCTCGCCTTCACCCTGGATCCCGAGCTGCCGGGGATGGATACGCCGAATGGTCGGGTAGAATTCCTGCAGATGGTTGGCATCACACGTGAAGAACTCGAGGCGATGCAGACATGGAATACGCTTGGCGTATTACAAGTCTGCGCAGAGTATATGCCGCAATATATAACGGATCTGGATCGGGATTCCCTCCTGAATGTACCTTCGATTTCGGAAGCCGTTGACCGAGGGACAAAACAAGAGGGCTCGAATACCGGATTTCTCTTCGTGAGCCAGCTGGCTTTTGAACCGGGGAAGAAGGGCTGGTTAAGTAAAACTCCGGCTACATTACAAATAGGCGCCAAGCAGGCCGAAATTATCGGGAAGCTGCTGCAGGGCCGAATTCTGAAGGATAAGAAACTGAGCCTTGTAGGTTCGGACGTTCGGGTCGTATTTGAGCCGGGGGAAGAGAGTCGCTGGACTGCGGAGGACGGAGATGTTACCCTGGTTTTGGACGATCGGACCGCGGATGAATTCTCAAGCCGGTTGCTGCCGCAGGTCAGCACCTTCGAGCTTTCTGGCTTGCAAGGAATCCGGATTGAGGTCCTGAAGACGGAAATCAAGGATCAAGAAGGAAACGTTGTTCAAGTTATCGGATAGCACGGTGAAAAATAAGAATAACTCAGATAGAAACAATTTCCTGTCCATATAAAATAGTTTACAATTTGAGTGATGTCTATATACTTATACTTTAAAGCGGTACATAAACATCATGCTACAGGGAAATGGTTCTGACAAAGGGAGGATTACATTGAAAGCATCTATTAAAGTAGGGATCGTAGGTTATGGAAACTTGGGCAAAGGCGTACAGAAAGCCATCGGGCAAAATCCGGATCTGGAGCTGGTAGCCATCTTCACGCGCAGAGACCCGCAGCAAATGCCGGCCAATTCCGGTGCTCGCTTCGAGCATATATCAGCGGCAGAGCAATATATCGGCAAGATTGACGTTATGATTCTGTGCGGCGGTTCGGCTACGGATTTGCCTGAGCAAACGCCACAGCTTGCCAGCATGTTCAATACGGTAGACAGCTTTGACACACACGCGAAAATCCCTGAGTTTTTCGAGGAAGTCAACAAAGCGGCGATGGGCGGAGGCCATATCAGCGTCATCTCGACGGGCTGGGATCCGGGCTTGTTCTCCATGAATCGTCTGCTTGCTGAAGCGATTTTGCCGGAAGGAAAAGATTATACCTTCTGGGGTAAAGGCGTGAGCCAGGGCCACTCGGATGCCATCCGCCGTGTTCCCGGGGTGAAGGCAGGCGTTCAATATACGGTTCCAGTAGAAGAGGTTATCAACCAAATCCGTGCCGGTGAAACACCGGAGCTCGCCACGCGCGAGAAGCACCGGAGAGATTGCTTCGTCGTAGCGGAAGAAGGTGCGGACCAAGAGCAGATCCGTCAAACGATTGTGTCGATGCCTAACTATTTTGCCGATTACGATACAACCGTAACTTTCATTACGCAAGAAGAGCTTGAGGCTGAGCATGCAGGCATGCCTCATGGCGGATTTGTCATTCGCAGCGGCGTAACCGGAAGCGGAAATAAACAAATTGTTGAATTTGGCCTGAAGCTTGACAGCAACCCGGAATTTACGGCCAGTGTGCTGGTATCTTATGCAAGAGCAGCCCATCGTTTGAGCAGAGAGGGACAGCAAGGCGCCAAGACGGTGTTTGATATCCCGCTGGGATACTTATCTCCAAAATCGGCCGAAGAGCTCCGTAGCGAGCTTCTATAAGCTGTAAGAAGCCCTACCGCATATGCGGTAGGGCTTCTTTTTGTTTCTTATTTATACGATACCTTGTGCGATCATGGCATCAGCGACTTTGATAAATCCTGCGATGTTGGCACCAGCCACAAGATTGCCAGCTACGCCATACTCCTCTGCAGCTTCTACGGCACTGCTGTAGATGTTTTTCATGATCTGATGCAGCTTCGCATCCACTTCTTCAAAGGTCCAAGACATTCTCATGCTGTTCTGGCTCATCTCCAGCGCGGATACGGCAACCCCGCCTGCATTGGCGGCTTTAGCCGGTCCGAACAGCACGCCGCTGTTGATGAACTGCTCAATCGCTTCCAGCGTGGAAGGCATATTGGCTCCCTCACCGATGGCTTTTACACCATTCATGATAAGTGTTTTCGCTGCTTCTTCATCCAGCTCATTCTGCGTGGCGCACGGAAGTGCGATATCGCATGGAATGGTCCAGATGCCCGTGCAGCCTTCGGTATATTCGGCATGCGGGTGAATCTTGACGTATTCGCTGATACGCAGGCGATCCCGTTCCTTCAGCAGCTTGACGGTCTCGAGGTTAATTCCGTCCGGATCGTACAGGTATCCGTTGGAATCACTGCAGGCGATGACGTGTGCACCGAGCTGCTGTGCTTTTTCAATCGCGTAGATGGAGACGTTGCCCGAGCCGGACACCACGACGCGGCTGTCTTTGAAGCTAAGGCCTTGCGAAGCCAGCATCTCCTGTACGAAGTAGACGCAGCCGTAGCCGGTTGCTTCCGTACGTGCCAGGCTTCCGCCATAGATGACGCCTTTGCCTGTCAGCACGCCGGCCTCATGTCCGCCGCGGATTCGCTTGTATTGGCCGAACATATAACCGATCTCGCGAGCGCCGACACCGATATCGCCGGCAGGCACATCGGAATCAGGTCCGATATGGCGGTACAGCTCGGTCATGAAGCTCTGGGTAAAACGCATGACTTCCTGATCGGACTTGCCTTTCGGATCGAAATCCGAACCGCCCTTGCCGCCACCGATGGGCTGGCCTGTGAGCGCATTTTTGAAGATTTGTTCAAAACCAAGGAATTTGACGATACCGGCATACACCGAAGGATGGAACCGGATGCCGCCTTTATACGGACCCAGCGCGCTGTTAAATTGGACACGGAACCCGCGGTTTACTTGGGTTTTGCCTTGATCATCCACCCATGGAATACGGAAGGTGATCATACGTTCAGGCTCCACAAGGCGTTCCAGAATACCGTGTTCCAGATATTTTGGATGCTGGGCTAAAACAGGGACGAGGGAATCTACAAATTCACGGACGGCTTGATGAAACTCTTGCTCATGCGGATCTCGAGCCACCACTTGGTTATAGATGGATTCCACATAGTCTTTCGCGGCAGTAAGGGGTGAAGAAACAGAAATATTCGTAGTCACTTTTGCGATGCACTCCTTCAAATCGTTAAAGTAGAATTGCGTGATAAATCGTCTGTTTTACGGGAAAGGTAGCCTGTCTCGGACAATTTGTACTAAAACATTAAAAGTTTGCACTCAGCATTTTTAAGTTAAAAAGAATTGTATAGAATCTTGCCTCGTATTACCAATAAAATGTTTTTTGCGAACTCATTAAATATTTCTATAAAGTTGTCATTTGGTGTAAGTTAATGAGCCATAACCCCGTGTTTCGTGTAGCGAAAATGCAAAAAATAATCCGAATTTGTCATGGAAAAATACAAATAAAAGGAACTCAGGCTTCAACTTTTTCGGCATGTTTAGCGTCTGAGGTTATGGAAGACTTGGAATCTTATTACAGGAGCTGAGGGCATGAGAAGGTTATCGACAGCGATGTTTATTTTGGCAATAAGTACCTTGACGGCATGTGCGGATCAGGAGATGGGGCAGGTCGAAGCCCCACCCGTTTCGAACGTGAAGCCGGCACCAGATATAAAGGATGAGCAGCCCTTGGTGATTCAGGATGTGGCTGCTTTGCAGGAAGGGACCTTCGCTTTTGCCGACGAGACGGGGCATAGGCTGTTGGTAGACCCGGATGCGGCTATTCAGGATGAGCAAGCCTCGCTGATTGCCGTGGGACAGGGAGGCGTGGTGCTTCCGGTTCAATATGCCGGCTCGCAGCCAGCGACGGAGGAAGATAACGGCAGGCAAACCGCACCGAATTTCAGCCATCAGGCTGGACAATTGTATGAGGTGAGCGAAGGGGCCGCAGAACCGAATGCCACCTATTTTATCATCCCTAAGCGCCATCTTCCTACGGATGCCTTAATGACTATTCAACCGGCAAATCCGGAGGAGATCAATGAACAGGAGCTGCAGGACATCAAGAACAGCAAGGGGAGAGAAGTAGACAAGGCATGGCCCATTGTTCAACTTCCTGATGGGGAGTCCCTCTATCTGGTGCAGTTCGTCAGACAGGGTGATGATATGCTGGCAAGCCTGGCGCTGAAACGTGAGAGCGGCTGGTTATATTATGATTATTCGGCGAAGTTTGATCCGAGCTCCACCTGGAGAGTGGATGATCAAGGCGAGGTGCGTCCGGAGATGTTCTCCTTTCTCTTTGCGGCAAAATCGGAGCTTGGCTTTGTGTTGGGCGTCCAATGGATGGGCTCGGAAGGAGAGAATGTTTCGCTTCTGTCCGTGTCGGATGATGCCATTACAGATCTCGGGCTGGCGTATGGAAGATATATGTCTCCATAATAAGCCGAGGATGAAGCTGAGTATAATGAAAAAAGATCGAAACCTGCCCAAACGGCTGTTTCGATCTTTTTTCGTATAAAGGATAAGTCCGCTCTTATTTTGAAATATCAATAAATCCTTCGCCAAACACATCGCGTACGTCATGGATCGTGACAAAAGCGTTTTTGTCTTCGGCCCGGACGATTTTTTTGAGCATGGAGACTTCCTGTTTACTGATAACGATGTAGAGAACATCTTTGGTCTGACCGGTGTAATATCCATAACCCCGAAGCACAGTCACCCCGCGGTCCATAATCTCCGTAACACGAATCGCGATGCGGTCATGATGGGTCGAGATGATGGTAACGGCCTTTTTGGGATTCAAGCCTTCAATAATAAACTCCATCGCCTTGGTGCCGATATAGAGGATAACCACGGTGAACATCACCTTCTCGATCCCGATCACAAAGACGGACAGTCCAGCCACGATCAGGTCAAAGAACAGTAGGGCATAGCTAATATTCCAATCCCAATATTTATTAGCCAGGCGGGCCAATATCACCGTACCCGCCGTTGTGCCACCCACCCGGACGATGAGTCCAATCCCGACGCCGGCAAACAGTCCGGCAAATATGGCATTGATCACCGGCTCATCCGAAGCGATGCTCCAGTTCTCCGTCAAATGAAGGAACAGAGAGTGAAAGGCAACAACGATAATGGTATAGACCGTCGTTTTTTTATCCAGAAGCTTGTAGCCGATAATCAGCAAAATCCCGTTAATCACCATGCCGACCAGCGCCGGGGACCATTTCAGCACATAAAACAGAATGATCGAGATCCCGGTAACTCCGCCTTCGCCAAAATCGTTGGGAATGACGAATAAATTGACGGCCAGCGCAAAAATAAATGCCCCGATGAGCAGCATGATCATATCAAACGCTCTTTTTTTCATACGATATACCTCCATGACTTTCAACAAGCTCACAAAAAAAGCGACTAAAGGAAAAAATCATCCTTTAATCGCTTTATGCAAACACAGGTTGCGCAGCTCTTTTGATATTCTCATTATAATAATCATTACATGGAATGTAAATGATTTTTAATTCACTGAGCGTAGGCGGCGACGTAAATGCCTACATTCTAGCCCCCCCGTGCAGGCGGGGCATCTTTTATGGGGGTTATCAAGAGGAAGGCGAGAATAGGAGCGCAACATTTCGAAATGGGGCCTGTGATAAAACTAAAAGTGAAAGAAAAAGAGGAGATGATGAGAACATGAATACATTGACGGGAAAAGTTGCTTTGGTTACGGGCTCCAGCCGAGGCATTGGACGTGCCATCGCGATACGATTGGCAAAGGAAGGAGCGTTGGTAGCCGTTCACTATGGCAAGAACCATGAGGCCGCGGAAGAGGTCGTGAGCGAGATAACCGAGGCCGGAGGTGAAGCTTTCTTGGTAGGGGCGGATCTTACTTCCATGGATGGAATAAGTGCCCTGTACGGGTCGCTGGATGAGACGTTAAAAGCACGAACCGGTAATACGCAATTCGATATTCTGGTCAACAATGCAGGGATCGGCTTAATGGAAACCATCGAGGAGACCACGGAGGAAAGCTTTGATGAAGTGATGCGAATGAACGTGAAGTCGCCATTCTTCATGATTCAGCAGGCTCTCCCACGACTTCGAGACGATGGCCGCATTATCAATTTATCTTCTGCGGTAACCCGAATCTCCTTGCCCAATATTCCGGCGTATACGATGACGAAGGGGGCCATCAATTCGCTGACCCTCTCCCTGTCGAGCCAGCTGGGTTCCCGCGGAATCACGATCAATGCGATACAGCCTGGATTCGTTGCTACTGACATGAATGCCGCCATGCTTCAGGACCCGGCCTCGTTCCAATTCGGAGCCGGCTATTCGATCTTCGGAAGATGGGGTGAGCCTGGGGATATCGCAGATATTGCAGCATTTCTGGCTTCTCCGGACAGCCGCTGGATCACCGGTCAATGCATCGATGCCAGTGGAGGATCCCATCTGTAATGACTGCTCCCTCTTTCCGATATTTCCATTATAATGATTGGAGAAGATCCAAGACAGGAAGTACCAGGATGGAGGAAGGGCAAGATGTGGAATATCAATTTTGAGCACCCGTATGACAAACGTTCCAGCGCGACCGGTGAACAAATGACTCGTTTTGTTAAGGAGTGGAATACGGAGCTGTCTACGCAAGAAATGGATGAAATCAAGGGAAGACAAGTGAATCCTTTTCACAAAACGTCTCCCTTTTACGATCAATATACGCCGCTCGATCCTGCAGGCTGGAGGCTGCCCCAGAGGAATTTCCCCGCAAGCTATTTGGACTTATTGAAGTATTCCAACGGCGGGGAATTTCAACAGGGAGAACATCTTTTCCAGTTCCGGTAAACGGAGAATATCCGATTTTGTTTGCTCATTCCGGCAGCTTGGGCTATGAGGACTGGAGCGGGTTGCGGATTCTTTACCGGCGTTATGCACGGAGACATGGGAGCTTTATTGAGAAGGATGGGAATGTAAGAAGGGGACTAAAGCTGCCTGACATAAGATAAGAGCCCACGCGTGATGCGTGGGCTTTTGCGTGTAGTGGATGAGGAATGGCGTTGTTCCATGTAACGATGATGATTAGGCCAGAACTTCGACAGTAAACCCGCCCGGGGCTTTAATGTAAAATGTCCATCCGTGGGCTCTTTGTGGCGGCTCGACATCGAAACCATCATCCTTTAGACGCTGATAGAGTTCATTTACCTTCGCTTCGCTTTCCTGAATAAAGCCAATATGAAACGTCTTGGGGTAGTTAATCTCGGTACCTCGCATTAAGGTCAGCACCATCCCTTGATCGTCAAACAGCGCTGCAAATGATTGGCCGCGCTCGCCTCCGATTTTGAGTCCGAAATAGGTTTGCAAAAATTCCTTTGCCGCAGTTACATCAGTGACAGTGAGATTAAGATGGTTCAGTATCATATCGTGCACACTTCCTTTTTGTGGAATGAGTGATTCTTAATTCAAGCGTAGCACATTTAAGCAAGTGGAGAGCTTATGCAGGTTTAGGGCAGGCATGGTCGGCGAAACCCGTCACACAAGTCGAATGTTTTAGATAGGGCTTCGCCATGATTGCTTGGGAAGGAGGAAGCGTATGAAATGGATTTAACGTAACAGATGGAGCAAGCATCTGGTATAATAACAACACATTAAATTGATAATGATTATCATAATCAAGAAGGTCGTTCCGTGTCACTACCTTCAACGAATAAACTTCCCCCTCATTTTTTTCACGTACCGACTCGTTTAATGGGATTGGATGAAGAGATTCCGAGCGCCAGCGGAAATCATCAAGAGCAGAGCTATCGCATCATGATCATCCAGGAGGGAGAGGGCCTGCTGCATGTGGATGAGCGATCCTATCCGGTTTTCAGAGGAAGCGTATTTGGTTCCGGCAGCCTAACGGAACTCAAGCTGGAATCCATAAGATTAACGCCTTTACGGGGGCTTTATATGGAATATCGATGCTTATGTGTAGATGACAGTGCATCTTACGGACTTGAATGTAAAGTTCCGATTCATGACATTCCGTCCGAGATTTTACGGCTGGCCGAAGAACTTGAGAGCATCTGGGGAGGTGCGGATCACAGGGAGCCTTTTCAGCTGCAGCATCTGTTCATTAAACTGCTGCAAGAGATCCATGCGGAGACGATATCAAGATCATCTTCACAGCAACGATCTTGGGTGGAACAAGCCCTGCAGTATATGGAAGAGAACTACTATAAAGATCTGACAAGAGAGCAGATGGCCGCTAGGGCGGGTGTTAGTCCGGAGCATTTCTCGCGTAAGTTTCGTAAGCATGCCGGACGTACCTTTAATGAATACTTGACCCTGTTTCGAATACGCAAAACGCAAGGACGACTGTTGACCGGATCGCAAGATTTAAATACACTGGCGCAGGAAGTAGGGTATAAGGAGGGCTTGTACCTCAGCCGTAAATTCAAGGAAGCCGTAGGCATGTCTCCCACGGCTTATAAACGTAAACCAAAGCGAATCACCGCATTGAACCTAAACCATACGGCATCCTTGTTAGCGCTTGGCGTTACACCTGAGCTGGGGGTGTATACTCCTTGGATTCAGCAGACCCCATACAGCAATCATCTGAGTGCAGACCAACGTTTCGACCCGTATGCTCTCGCATTCGATCATTATTATGAGACGATAGCTTCATCCAATCCGGATCTGATCATCAGCTACGATTCGGCAATTGAGAACAAGGCGCTGCTCGCTTTGGCGCCTGTCCTGGAGCTGCCGTTCAAGACGATGAGCTGGCGCGAGCAATTCCGCTTCATCGCTTCCGCTATAGATAAAGATGCGGCAGCGGAGGAATGGCTGTCGCGTTACAACGAACGGGTCGATCACTCGAATGAGGTACTCAATGGAGTGCTTGGTAAGCGGGGAAGCGCCGTCGTTTGGGAATTTTGCGCGGATACAGCCTATTGCTTCAGCGGCAGTTTTGGCAGAGGGAGCCAGATTCTATATGACGATATTGGATTTCATCCGCCTGCCGGGCTGGTGGATGAAGGGCTCCATCGCCGCGGATATGTGGAAGCGGCAATCGGCAAGGTCGCTTCTTACGCGGCCGATCATATATTCATAACGTCATTACCTAACCATCCCCACGGTCTGGAGCGAGTCAAAGCATTGTTCAGATCACCGGATTGGCGCCATTTGGATGCGGTACAGCACAATCGAGTCTATGTTCTGAATCAACCGGAATTATTCTTCGGATATGATCCTATCTCCTCGCAAGCACAGCTGAGCGAATTGATGAAAGTGCTGACAAGACATCATAAATTTGCATGAGTAGACATCATTTTAAGGCATAGCCATTGGAGGGGACAGGAGGTAATGTTTATGTGAGAATGATTATCGTTATCGATATATAAGGGGGATATAAAGTGTTTTCTTTTCGTAGTTTAAGCAGAAGGCGTGTAACTCTTGTTACCGCAGTGCTCTTTCTGGCATTTATGCTCAGTGCCTGTGGTGTGGGAGAGACAAGTAAGGGGAATAATACGGAGACCGTACCGACCGCAGCTAGTGATTCATCGCAAGCGCTGGATACGAATTCGGTGGAAGAATCCAAAGTGAAAACCGTCTCTACCGTCAATGGCGATATCGAAGTTCCGTTGAGTCCGAAGCGCATCGTCGCAGAAGAATATTTGGGCAGCCTGATTGCGCTTGATGTCATTCCGGTTGGAGCGCCGGGGCTAACCATCCAAAATTATTATTTTAAAGAATCTTTAAAAGGAATCGAGGATATCGGGGATTACGGAAAACCGTCGGTCGAGAAAGTCATGGCTTTAAACCCGGATCTCATCATTACCGGCAATGGGGAAACAACCTATGAGCAGCTAAGCAAAATCGCCCCCACTATCGTCATTCCATATGGAGATTTAAAGAATGCCCATGAAGAGTTAACTTATTTCGGCGAGTTATTTGGTAAGGAAGAGGAAGCCAAAACCTGGCTCGAGGAGTATGATCGGCGCATTGCGGCAGCCAAAGCTAAAGTCGATGCAGCGATTCCGGCGGATGCGACCTTTAGCATTATGGAAGACGGCGAGAAGACAACCTGGGTGTACGGTGATAATTTCGGCCGTGGCGGTCAGCCTGTCTATCAGGCATTGGGAAGAAAGCCTCCGAGCGGAGTGGCTGCGGAAATATTAGAGAAGCAATGGGCTGAGTTAACGGCTGAAATGATAGGAAAATACGCGGGCGATTACATTATTATGACGTCCAATACACGTACGATCGAAGATTTCCGAGCAGATCCGATTTGGGGCAGTCTCCCTGCGGTCAAGCAGGGGAACATGTATGTATGGCCCGAGGAGCGTTCCTGGTATTACGATCCGCTTGCCGTTCTTGCCCAGACGGAAGAATTGGCAGAATGGCTCTCCAAGAAGAATTGATACATAACAAAGGTGCTCTCCAGAGACTTGTCATTATACAGGGCGATGGTAGGGCACCTTTTTTTGATCGTGACGCAAATACGAGAAATCAATTCCTCAAAAAAATAAAACCTCATCATTTTTCTGTTCTTGCTGTCCCTGGCCCAAAGTGTAAGGCCTCCCGTGGGAGGGAGAGTCAAGAGCTCAAGAGCTCAAGAGCGCATTTTGGCCTGTAATTCTGCTATAATACTCGGTAGATATAACCCCCTTATTCAGAAAAAAAGGTGACTTTTCATGCTTTCATTTACTAGACTAACGAAATGCAAACCCCCGATCCCGTAATTTCTTTGCCAGCCAACTAGAGATTTTTTGAAATAATAAGGGGGATGTTAGCTGTGCAAAGAAAAATCTCAAATCCATCCATATGGTTATTAATTATCCTTGTGGGTTTCCCACAAATTAGTGAAACGATATATACACCTTCATTACCGGACATTGCCCATCAATTGGGAGCAAGCAACAATGCAATCCAACTAACGCTCAGCATTTACTTCTTAGGCTTTGCCTTCGGAGTGTTTTGCTGGGGAAGGCTTTCGGATTCCATCGGACGTCGTCCTGCCATGCTGTGGGGTATCCTGGTTTATGGATTAGGCAGCATGGGCTGCTATCTATCCGGTTCGGCCGAATGGTTATTGGTGAGCCGATTCATTCAGGCTTTTGGTGCCAGCACCGGCTCGGTCGTCACCCAAACCATTTTGCGTGAGAGTATCGATGGAGCCAAGCGTCATGCGGTGTTTGCCCAGATCTCGGCAGCGCTTGCGTTTACGCCCGCTATTGGGCCGCTCATTGGCGGATGGGTGGATCAATCTCTTGGTTTCAGAGCAGTGTTCTTGACGCTGGTTTTGATGAGCGCCGCCATTTTGTTGTATACCTGGACTTCTCTGCCTGAAACCAGGGTAAAGGCGGTCTCGAAGATTAACACCCTCTCCGTGGGCAAACGCCTGGTCTCCGACCCCAGAATATGGGGATTCGGTTTTCTCATTGGAGCCACCAACGGCATATTGTTCAGTTACTATGCGGAGGCCCCGTTTATTTTTATTGAATTTTTTCAGATGAGTCCCGGCGGGTTTGGTTTCTTTGGTATCTTTGTTGCGATGTCATCCATCTTAGGTGCGATGCTGTCGAAGAAACTGCTGACCAGGCTCCAGGCTGAGCGCATTATCGTGATCGGCACGATCATTACGATGCTGGGGGCACTTTGCCTTACCGTTCTTGCTGTTAGCGGAATTAACGCCACAATAATGGATATGGTGTTTGTGGTAGCGTGTATTTTTATTCTGCTGCTCGGCATCGGAATGGCGATTCCGAATTGCCTTAGTCTGGCGCTGAACCAATATGGAGATGTGCTCGGAACGGCAGGAGCGATCTTCGGATTGGGTTATTACATTGTTGTCAGCCTGATTACGAGCAGCATGAGTCTTCTTCACAATGGCTCGTTAATCGTGATGCCCTTGTATTTTCTTGGCCTTGCCGTAGTCATGGTCTGCGTGAGCAAGAAGCTTGCTGGATATGCGCGGAGGTAGTTTGGCATCTTGTTTAAGTTTCATATAGGATTGAAAAGAAGCTGTCCCCTTTCTAGCAGGAGGGGCAGCTTTTTCTTGTTCCACTGAATTAATAGAGCGGCGGCTATCAATAAAATATTCCCTCCGTAGTGGAGTATTTATCCATGGTTTGGTACCATTTTAACTAAGATTTGTCTTCCAATATTTTGACCGAGCCTATCAATACGGGAAGAATAGGGCTTTCCAGGGAAGACCGAAGAAATATCTTGATTATTATCTGGGTCGAATCAAAGGGTAGACCGTGGATGCGGGACAGACTTCGTGTCGATGGCTGCCTGAAAGAGCCTGAACGGTCATTTCCGGAACACAAACGACTGATTATATGGTTATCTAAGGAGTGAACAGAATGTATGGCGAGCAGCCTCCGACCTGCTTCAAGGGAGGAGCAAGCGACCCAAAAGGCACTGAGGGAGGTCACCGATCTCGGTTTGCTGGAAATCTATGAGCGAATGCTGTGCCAGCATAAGATTAACAAGGATTACATTCGCTCCAATATCAAGGTGCGCCTGGAGGAATTCGCCTTTGCCTCATTAGAGGAGATCGAAAGAGAGATTCCGGCAGACTGGACGCATGTGCGGGGCATGTTGAAGAAGATTGTGGTTTCTTCATGATGGCTGGAGACTAGAATCGACCTTTTCATATACAATTCCCATATCATTTTCAAAGAACGGAGGCGAGCGATATGAGCGAACCGTGGGCTGCATCGATGAGCGGGGTCCCCTGGAGCACGGACAGAATGGACAGTGCCGTTAAACAGCTGAGGAACCGTGCAACCATTGGTTTTGTTGTTGGGGCAGACAAAGCAGAAGATCTGCTGAAGCTGGATAAACAGGTGTTCTCCAAGCGTCCGGACTTGATATTGCATATCTATCATGCAGAGGCGAACGGAAGTTATACCGAGGAATTTTTGGAGACACTTTCAGGATTGAAGTTTGTCGCTGCTTTGCACCTGGATCTCAAACAGCAACAGGATTTGAATAGGCTGGCTGCGATGGATCGAATGGAATTTCTAAAGATACGCTCGCCCAAAACGAAAAATCTCGATTTTATCCAGAATTACAAGTTTTTAAAATACCTGGAGCTCAGTGGAAAATTTGATGATCTATCATCGATAGCGGACTGCATTCGGCTGGATACGCTGGTTCTGAACTGCGCGATCGACCAACTGGATTTTGCCGTGGATTTGCCGCTGATGAAGTATCTGGCCATAGATAGCTGTACATTGAACGGTTCGCTTAACGTGCTGGCCGACTCGAATATCAGCATGCTGAGGCTGTCCTCCGTCCGAAATCTGACGAATATCGATGCCCTAGCGGCATTGGATCAGCTGGCCTTTTTGCACTTGTCGCTGCCTAAAGTCGAGTGCCTGTGCGATTTCTCGCATATGAAGAATCTTCGGCAGCTTGAACTGGATTACATGAAATCCTTGCAGGAGATAGAGAACCTGTGGACCGCGGACCGATTGGAGGTTCTAATGCTGAAGGAGATTCCTACAAGGATCAAGGCGGAAGCCTTGGACGGCTTAACGAAAATGGAGTGCCTGCGCCAGATAGACTTCCGGTTTATCGATTCCGGCAAAGGCCGGATTGCCGCCATCCGCAAGCGAATGGCTGAAGCGGGCAAAGAGGATCTTCTCTACGAGAATATCCCTGAGGAAAAGCGAATACGTTCGATAGCTCTTGAGCATTTGTCCGGGATCTTGATGTAAGAGTGAAGATGGCATATAACAAGCGATAAGCCCGCTATCACAGCGGGCTTTTTGCCGATCTTTGGATTCCTCTCCAGTCGCCAGGGGGATCGAGAAGAAAACGCCAGGTAATAAGTATTGCAAGCTCCGGTGCCATGTGAACCGTGCACGTCTTCCTGCCATGAATCAGCGTGATGAGCAGCTCTGCCGTCAGAGAATTTAATGTTTATCATTAAATAATTATTGTTTTTCATAAATAAACCGCTTAATATATACTGTAAGTTCACATGAAAAGGAGATTGCCCATGAACGGAATCGAATTCAAAGCTAAACCTGGCTTCAAAACAATGCACACTGCGCTTAAGATCGGATACTGGGGAGGAATCGGGCTGCTCGTTGCATTCGTCTGTTTCAATCTATGGATCGGATTGAAGCCCCAGGACTTGTTCTCTGCAGAGAAGGGAATTGCACATTGGTCCTTCTCGGTACCGTTATCGGATACGGTGAGAAAAAGCGTCTTGGTTCCTTTTACTTATTTTCAACCGATCAATCCCGACATGTTCGATGTCAAGAACGCATATCTGGTCGTCAGCTTGACTAATATCGTACTTGTTTTCTGGGCCTACCTCTACTCGATCGGTCAGATTCGCCATATGATAGGAAGCATACTTAGCGGAATCAGTCCGTTCATCCTGGCAAATGCCACCCGTCTGAGAAGGCTGGGAATCGCCGTAATTTTGTATTCTTTGCTGGCGAAGCTCATTCTCAATATTCTGATCTGCCTGCTCGTCACTCGCATCTTCTCGATCAATCTGGGCGGTATCTCTTTAATCGGTATTATCATCGGTATACTCGTTCTGTTCGTGTCCGAGATTTTCAAGTACGGCGCTCTTCTACAGGAAGAGCATGATTCGACTTTCTAAGAATGGAGTTTGAAAAAAGTGCCGATTATCATACGCCTGGACCGGGTTCTGGCCGACAAAAAAATGAAATTGAATGACTTGGCCGACAAGGTCGGAATTTCGAACGTCAATCTGTCCAATCTGAAGACGGGTAAAGTGAAGGCCATCCGGTTCTCCACATTAGAAGCGATCTGCGAAATTCTGGACTGTCAGCCGGGAGATATTCTGGAATTCGTTCCGGCCGGTAGCGACAGCTATGAAAACGAATGAAAGGAGCACTTCGGCCGGACATCTGATATACTCCGTGACCATTAAATCCGATGAACAGGCGGAACAAATGGCGTTTCAGGAAACGAAGTATTTCAAGGCGAAAACAAAAGAACACTACAAATTTGAAGCGAAACATCGAGCTAAAACATGGATACGGGTAACGATGTCGCCACACCCTCGGGTCTACTTGTATGCAGTTACAAAGTGCGATTGTCATATTTGCAGTAAATCTAAAACGAATACCACAAAGGATTATTGAGGGGATGCAACCGAATTTGGCCAAAAAAAGAAGACATCCGCCCCTAAACTGGGGATAGATGTCTTCTTTTTGTTTGAGCATGTCGACAAAGATGAAAATCTGGAAGTTCTTCAGTGGCCCGCGTCGGACGCGGGTTCTTCGTTTTTATTTCTCGCCAGTCGCCACCGGATTCTCGCTGTAGGAAATCCAGTCGCTCCAGCTGCCTGCATACAGCTTCACGTTGCCATAACCGGCTTCTTCAAGAGCAAGCACGTTCGGACAAGCGGTGACACCGGAGCCGCAGTATACGATAATCTCGGCATCTTGCGGAATATCGGTAAAATGCTCACGAAGCCCGCCAGCATCCTTCCAATGTCCGGAGTCGTCCAGGACACCCTTCCAAAAGTAGTTCACCGCCCCCGGAATATGTCCGGCTTTGGCATCCAAGGGCTCCTGAGCTCCGGCATATCTCCGTGGTTCGCGTGAATCTATTAGCGTTTTGTTACCATGCTGCGAAGCCTCGCGCACCTCATCTACAAGGACCAATTTATCGGGCTTAAGGTTGATTTCATATGGTACCGGAATGACGATCGGTTGTTCACCCGTTACCGGATACGAAGCGTCCTTCCAAGCCGTAAAGCCTTCATCCATCACATAAGCCTGTTCATGCCCGGTGTATTTCAGCAGCCACCATAGACGGCTGGCCATGGCACCGCCCTGGTCGTCGTAGATGACGACACGGCTGCTGCTCTGAATGCCGGACTGGCCGAGACGCTTTGCAAGCTGATCCAGATCCGGCAGAGGATGGCGTCCGCCATGTTGGGTGATAGGGGAGGAGAGGTCCTTCTCCAAGTCAAGGTAAACGGCACGCGGAATATGCGATTCCTCGTAAGCGGCTCGGCCGCTTTCCGGCTTGCCGAGGGCAAAACGGCAGTCAACGATGACCAGATCCGGTTCATAGAGTCTCGCCAGCAGCCATTTCATTGTCACGATATTGTTCATATACCAGGACACCGCCTTCTATTAAGAAATAATGAGATTAAGTAACCGAATTATATCATATTGCTCCTTCCGATTACGTATATAACTAAAAAGTCGACCTGTCTCATAGAAGGATGAGATCAGGTCGACGATATGAGAATGAATGATGGCAAGAATCAGGATAAACGCTTTATTTCTTGATAGCTTGAAGCAGCATGGACGTGTAAGCCTCGGCACCTTCTGGCTCCAGATGGACGCCGTCAGACCGGAAGTATTCCGGATGATCCTTACTGGCTGAATACCAATCCACCAACGTAACCTTCGGGTTCTGGGCAGCCGCTTTGGCCAGCATACCGTTTACGTTCTGTTCCCAATCACGTGGAACCCGTGTATTGATAAGCAGAATTTGCTTAGCTGAATCCAGAGGACCCAGAAGAGAATCCAGATCCTTTTTCGAGAACGCACCGTTGGTTCCCAGCCCGATGATGATAATGCCGCCATCTATCCGATTCTGGGCTTTCATAACAGGAATCAGGTCATCGGCCTGACGCATTTGGCGGCCTATCACCGCATCGATGTGAATGCCAGGCAGCGATTTCTCCAGATAAGGGGAGACCCCGAGCATGACCGAATCCCCAATGGCCGTGATGGCAGACTTGGATACCGGGGGATTTTGAGGCTTATTCGTTGGCTTCGTAGGCTTACTTTTTCCGCCTGTCGTTTCGCCTGCCGAGTCCTTGGATTGAACTGGCTTATCATCAGCCTTATCCTCACCAGGTTTATCAGCTTTATCTTCATTCGGTTGATCCGGGATTGTTTTCCCGGAATCAGCCTTATCGGAGCTTCCGTTCCCTGCGTCGGTTGGCTCATCTTTGTTGTCAACGTCATTTCCAACAGGATGGTCCGGCTCTTCGTTCCCGCCAGCATCGTCATTGCCAGACCCTGTTGCTCCATCCGGAAGCGGCAGTTGATCCGCTTCTTCATCGGAGTTTGGCTTCTTCACAACACCGGGCTGCTTCGCGTCGGTAGGCGGCGGAGTTACGTTCCCGTTCGTGTCTGCAGGAAGCGGCGATTGTCCTTGTGGTGGCTCCATCGCTCCGGGCTCTCCACCTTCAGTCTGGTCCGGTTCTTCCGGGGCAGGGTCATCGAGGTTTAGCATGGCGGCGATATCACCCACCGTTCTCGCAGAGGATACACTGCTCATCATCCCCGAGCAAAAAACGCCGATTAGAATTAGCGAGCTTATCGACACGACCCAGCCTCTTAACGAAATCGAAGTCGAACGGCGCCGAATGGATCGGGCCTTAAACCATAATTTCTTCAGTCCGCCATGTCGTATCGGTTCTTCAACATACTTCCAAGATAGGGCGGCCAGCAGAACGCTTGACGCGATTTGCAGTGCAACCTGAGGCAAACTCAGATCGCCTGCACCGGATGCAGGTGAGGTCAGGATCATCACCGGGTAATGCCATAAGTAAATTCCATAGGATCGAACGCCGACCCATAACAGAGGTTTCCAGCTTAACAAGCGGCTGATCGAAGCTCCTGGGTGCGCCAACACCGCAACGAGGACGGCGGCGGCCAAGGAGAAGAGGAACATGCCTCCTTGATAGAGGAACGAATCGTAACGGTCCACCTGCCACATCATGGAGAGTATGATAAGCATTGCCGCGGCGCCTGTCACATTGAGTCTGCGCCGGGTAGCCCTTGAAACAGGGGTGGACAGCTTCCAACTGGGCCATACAACAGCCAGCCCAGCTCCGATGAGCAGACCAAACGCTCGGGTATCCGTTCCATAATAGACCCGGCTAGGATCATCTCCCGGCTGATAGATCACCGCCATGGCCAAAGCCGAAATCGCGGCTCCGGCAGCAATGAAAGTGAACAGCTGTCCCCTGCGTGGGAATAGCTTGAGAACCGCTAACATGATCAAAGGCCACAGTAAGTAGAACTGCTCTTCCACAGCAAGCGACCAGAAATGCCCCAGTGGAGAAGGGGGGCCAAATGATTCGAAATACGATTGCTGCTGAAAAATAAACTGCCAGTTGCTTATGTATGTAACGGCGCCGAGCACCTCACCCCGGAGCGTAGCCAGTCGCGATCGGTCAAACAGCGTAACCCATACCACAAGGATGAATAGCATGAGCAGCATGGCCGGCAGGAGCCGCCGGAACCTTCGTATCCAGAAATCTTTCAGATCGATCCGGCGCTGGTGATGCCATTGCGATGCGAGAATATCTGTAATGAGATACCCGGACAGTACGAAGAATAAACTTACTCCGAGAAAACCACCGCCTGCAAAACCAAAACTCCAGTGGTATCCCATCACTCCGATCAAGGCGAGGGCTCTAAGCCCATCGAGACCGGGCATATAGCGTGAGTGTGGCTTATCTGATGCTGGCACGGGAGATCGCTCCTTTCGAAGGATCTGCGCTTATGCCGCCCTGTAACAGCCGCTGCGATAATATGTAGGACATATTCTCAAACGTCTGGGTGCTGAATAGTGAATGTGTCATTTGGAACATGGTAAACCTTCCCTTTCCTTTATAGGAGGATATTTTAAATTAAGGAGACGCATATCGAATCCTGTAATATCCTGCAACAAGATGTCATAGCTAATACTATCACTCCCGGAAAATCAGAAGGTGACAAAAAAGTGAAGCTACGGCTACATTAAGATGTCAATAATAAAACATATTTTTCATTTAAAAGGAAAAGTCTACATCCCTTGTTATCCATGCTTCGGTAACGGTCTGTTAGCCGTATCGCAGCAGGCCATAAGAAAGAGGAGGTCCCAACCTCCTCAATATCTAAATGATTAAATATCCATGATTTTCCTTTAAATAATATAATATATGGATTAGATGGCGGCTCCTTGCCGTTTACGAAAAAAGGTTTTGAGTGCCTCGTAGACTTCCCCTTTGTCTTTGATGACATGGTACATGAATTGGTCCAGCTTGATATTCTTATAGGCTGACATCAGCGTGCTGCTGCGATTGTATTGATTGACCTCACCGTAACCGAACATGTTGCTTACCTTCAGCAGCTCGCCGATGAGTTTGACGCAGCGTTCATTGTCGGACGTGAGATTATCGCCGTCGGAGAAGTGGAAGGGATAAATGTTGTATTGGGAAGGGGGATAACGGTGATGGATAATATCAAGCGCCTTCTGATAAGCGGATGAACATATGGTTCCGCCGCTTTCACCTCGTGTGAAGAACTCTTCCTCGGTCACTTCTTTTGCTTCGGTATGGTGGGCGATAAACACGATTTCTACTTTCTCGTACTGTTTGCGGAGGAAACGGGTCATCCAGAAGAAAAAGCTGCGCGCGCAGTATTTCTCAAAGGAGCCCATGGACCCGGACGTATCCATCATGGCGATAATAACCGCATTGGACTCCGGAATGACGGTATCGTCCCAAGTCTTGTAGCGCAGGTCGTCCGGACTGATGCCGTGGATACCGGGTTTACCGTCTCTGGCATTGCGGCGCAAATTCTCCAGGATGGTGCGCTTCTTGTCAATGTTGGACATGATGCCCTTTTTGCGAATGTCGTTGAAAACGATGGATTCTGTCTCGATCTGCTCTTTATCCTTAGGCTGCAGCAGCGGGAGCTCCAGTTCCTCAAACAGCATGTTCTCCAGTTCTTCCAGGCTGACCTCGGTTTCCACGATGTCCTGCCCTGCCTGATCGCCGGCCGATTCCCCCTTACCGGGCTGGGCTGACGAAGGGTCGCGTCCAAGGACGTCCCCAACCTGACTGTCACCGTCGCCCTGACCGACATGCTTTTGCTTTTGGTAGTTATAGATGAAACGGTATTCGTCAAGGCTTCGGATCGGAACTTTAATGATCTGTTTTCCGTCGGACAGAATAATGTTTTCCTCGGTAATAAGGTCGGGCAGGTTGCGTTTGATGACTTCACGGATTTTATGCTGATGACGTACCTGATCCTGGTAGCCTTTGCGGTGCAGCGACCAGTCTTCACGGGATACGACAAACGACAGAGCGTCTTCATTTTGCATGGACAGTCACCTCCCAAGTGTAGCCTTGACTCGGTTGCCGTCTTTTCGGCTGTAGTAATTCATTATATTCGGGAGAAAGAGCGATATGTGAGTAATGAATCCGGGTTTGTCATGAAAAAGACACTTAACCTAAAGATGAATCAGGCAAGTGTCTCGAAGTGGTGCTTCTTAAGCACTTAATACGAATAGGAAAAGGGCTCCGATGGTGATAATGACTACACCGTTCACGATGGTTGCAATGACGGCAACGACACGCTTGCGCGTTTTGGAGAAGCAGCCTACAATGCCAAGCACCAAGCCGACGATATTAATGACCATGACGAGGATGAACACGGCCGCCAGCGTGGTCATCGCTTCCAGCGTTTCCTGAGTCGGCTCAAGGATCGGTCCATTCTCTGTCATGTAAGGCTCGATCATCGTTGTGCCGAGTGCGCCGAGTAGAATATACCCGAGCAGCGTCACGATCGACAGTATGAATGAGGCGATGCCGAAGCGAGAGTTTTTTCTGTCCTCGGGTGGAATAAATGTGGTTTTAGGTCGTTTGGGTGAACCTTGGTCCTCGGATGGGGAGGAAGGTGAGTGTTGATCCATGTGTTTAATCGCTCCTAACTTAAGAATTCATTCTCTAATAGGTACATGTGGGTCTTCAATAAAAAGACATCCTTATTAATCTTTCACAAAACGGCCCTGAAATCAAGTCCAAAGCGCTTTCATGCCGGTGGAAAAGCTCCTTCGAATCCGTTAAACTTAATTTGATTACATAAGGACACGGGTGTCCACTGACAAAAGGGGTTGAAAAGGCATGAGTCGTAGATTCATTGCATGGGGTTCGATCCTGATGGCATTGTCTGTCGCTATCGGGGCATTCGGTGCCCATATGCTGAAGGATAAGATTACGCCGGACGAACTTGCCATTTATGAGACCGGAGTTCATTATCATATGATTCACGGACTTGCGGTGCTGATTGCGGGGATTGTGGCGAAGGTTCTGGGCGAATCCCGGAAGCTGTTCTGGGCAGGGACTTTATTCATCGCGGGAACCGTCATATTTTCCGGAAGTCTCTACGTGTTAAGTATATCCGGCATCAAGTGGCTTGGGGCGATCACGCCGATCGGCGGTGTCTCCTTTATCGTGGGCTGGCTGATGCTGATGTCTTCGGCGCTCTCCCGAAAAAATACTTGATTCTAAAAAAAGACGGCTTTACCGATCCCTTCTTCTGGGGCGGCGAAGCCGTTTTTTTAAATGGATTCCGCTTGATGTGATACCAACTCAGCTGACGCTGAACTCGTCAATTTCATTGAGCTTGAAGGTATACACCTGTTTCTCATCGACATGATAAACGTTGACCAGGAAATTGCTTTCATCATAGTTGAGAATCCGGCAGGGCAGACTTGTCTGCTTACCGTGGCGGTTGGTTGTCAGGCGAACAAGGCGATTGTCCTTACTGTATACTTTAATCCATTCGAAAGGATCACTTCCCGGGAGTGGAGTTTGGACAGGGGGTACGCTTGCAGCGATCTTTTTTTCCGGCGAGGAAGCCGCAGGTGGCACAGGTGGCGCAGGTTTCTCTTTCTGAGAAGCGGCAGAAGCCATCTTCCCGGAGGCTTTGTTAATAACGGAATCTTTCTTGGCTTGAACCAAGGTGTTGATAATTTCTCCAAGTTCCATTCCGGATTTAACCCGGAAATCAACGACTTCAGCCTTGTCGTTCAGCATTTCCAGCAAATATTGCAAAGCCAGTGCGTTGGAGGAACTCTTGACCAGAATATCAACGTTGAATAAAAAGCCGTTATCATCGGTGTCAGGAATTGTGTTCATAGCTTTTATCATTCACCAGCTTTCACATGTTTTCTACTGAATCAAATATACCATAATTTTCGAATATTAATAGTCCTAATGTCATATGTATTTCATCTTTATTCTATTGACTTGCGAGTCATTCGCACCATATACGTAGGTTGGAATGCATAATATCAGAGACATTCGCACCATGTCGGTTCCAAAAGAATAAACATATTTCTAAGCCGACATGAGGGGAGGTTTGTTGATATTGGTGACTTTACTGCCGATCGATATTGAAGGACATACTGTTATGGGCGTCGAGGTACAGCTTCCGAAAACAACGCTGCTGGCCGTATACACTTCCCGCGGCTATATTATGTGCGGTGCACTCGATGTGGGCCTTCTTAACGAAAAGCTTGCGGACCGCAAGATTATCGCAGGAAGAGCCGTAGGGGTTCGCACATTGGAGCAGCTGCTGGAGGCGCCGCTGGAATCGGTAACTCTGGAGGCGGAGAAATGGGGCATTCATCCTGGCTTGGCTGGCAAGGATGCGATCCTGCGCATGTTATGAGTCATATATGGCTTACGTTACAAGAGTGATTCCCGTGCGGATCGCTCTTTTTTTAGAGATAAGAAAGTATTAACTTCAAATGCACTAACATGCAATTGCAAAAAAACGGACAATACGGCTGGAGGGCCGTTTGTCCGTTTTATGATGCCATAAAACATTCGGATATAGCGGCTATTCGAACAAGCTTTTTAAGCTCTCATGATAAGGAGCCTGCACAACGCCTTTTTCCGTAATGATCGCTGTCACATATTCATTCGGCGTAATGTCGAAGGCAGGGTTGTACACTTTTACGCCTTGCGGCGCTGTGCGCTTGCCGAAACCTTCCGTGATCTCTTCCGCTGGCCGCTCCTCGATCGGAATATCGGCGCCTGTCTTCGTATTCAGATCAATCGTCGACAGCGGGCACGCCACATAGAAAGGAATGCCGTGGGCTTTAGCCAGTACCGCAACCCCATACGTACCTATCTTGTTGGCGACATCGCCGTTTGCAGCAACGCGATCCGTACCGACGATCACCGCTTGTATCCACCCTTTGGACATGACCATGGCGGCCATGTTATCCGCCAGCAGTGTCACGTCGATCCCCGCCTGCTGGAGTTCAAATGCAGTTAAACGCGCGCCTTGCAGGACAGGTCTTGTCTCATCCGCGAACACCTTGATGTTCATCCCTTGCTCATGAGCGAGGTACATTGGTGCCAGTGCGGTCCCGTACTTGGCAGTCGCCAGTCCGCCCGCGTTGCAGTGGGTAAGCACACCCATACCGTCTTTGAAGAACGGCAGCGCGTTTTCGCCGATGCGGCGGCATACCTCCTCATCCTCGGCCCGAATAGCCTCGGCTTCGGCGAGCAGCGATGCATTCAGTCCGGCCGTATCCAGTTTCGATTCTGCCAGCTTCTCAGCCGCAAGCTTGATACGGTCCAGCGCCCAGAACAGATTGACGGCCGTCGGTCTGGAAGTGGCGAGATAAGCGCAAGTTTTTACGACTTGCTGCAGCCATCCCTCGTTATCGTTGGCTTCAACCTGCATGCCGCCAAGGACCGCACCGAATGCTGCCGCGATGCCGATAGCCGGCGCGCCGCGGACTTTCATGGAGTGAATGCCTTCCCAGACTTCCTCCGGTGTGAAGAGCTGAAGATAGACAATCTCTTCCGGGAGCAATCGCTGGTCCAGCAGGACCAGATGGTCTCCCCCCCAATAAACCGAGCTTAGCGGTTCATAGGTGCTGGCATTGCCGGTAGTCATACCGCTCATATCGATACCTCATTTCCTGTAGTTGCTTGTGTGATCAAAGTAAAAATGTCCTCAAAGGACTTGATGCTGCGATGATGACGCACGAGATTTTTGCCGATAGCAAGCGCTTTGCGCTGCGCAGCTTCTCTGGCTTTATCATCGGCTATGGTGTCAATGTCCGCAACATGGGACAATCCGACGATGCGCCGGATCATTTTACAGCCTGCGAATCCTGCGGTGTCCTTCAAAATCTGTGATACATAATGGTCCTGATAACCTGGTGTTCGGGACATTTCGTCCAAGAGATCATCGTTCCACAGCATGCGGAAGTTGTTCTCGAAGTGGGTCCACACGTCGCTTGCCATCTCGAGGAGTCTGGCTTCCCGGGCCGCCATCGTATGCTCGTCCTGACTCCAGCCCGGCTGCGCCGCATAGTTGAGCAGCAGATTGCCGATGACCGCACCGATATCGAATCCCATCGGGCCGAAATAAGCGAATTCCGGGTCGATGACCTTGGTCGATTCCGGCGTGACGAAGATGCTGCCTGTATGCAGATCCCCGTGCAGCAGAGCCTGTGCGTGAGTCAGAAACTTCTCCCGAAGCAGCGCGACTTCAAAATGAAGCGGCAGGTCGGCACGGAGGGCTTCGGCTTCATCGGCGATGCTCTGCGCATAATTGTTATTGGTGGATTCGCGGTATGGATCTTCGAAGATTAAATCTTCGGTGATTTTGCATAAATCCGGATTGACAAAGCGGCCGGCAAGTTCCTTCTTCTTCTGTTGGTTCATCCCGAGATCCGACGTGTAGAACAGGGTTCTGGCCATGAAGCGGCCAATATGCTCTGCGAACTTCGGATAGGCATTGCCTTCGATCAGGCCTGTGCGCATGATGGTATACTCGCTCAAGTCTTCCATTACCGTGTAGGCGAGCTCATCCGAATAACCGTATACTTTGGGCACGAGGTCGGGGCAAATGGAGTACTCTGTCTCCAGCGCCAGACGTTCGATGCGGGCCCGGTCGAGAGACAGCGGCCAGGATTCGCCTACAACTTTTGCATAAGGAACAGCTTGCTTGATAATGATACTATCAGTTGTATTTTTGGCGGTGACATGAAACACCAGATTGAGATTGCCGTCGCCGATTTCGCGGCATTCGAGCTGGGCATGGTCCGGGAACCGGCCCGGTATACTTTTAGCTAATTGTATAGCTTCTTCCGCGTTCAGCGGATGATATGCAGACATGGATGGTCACCCCCAAATATAATAGAAGAAAACAAAGCCAACTTTTTTGCTTGGTATTACCTAGTATAACGTTTTTTCGCGAATTTTGTATAATTTTTTGGCAAGACAAAGGTTTGCGAATCTGATTCGCTTCGTAGTCCTAAGGGTAAACTACAAATAGACGCCCAAGCACAGGATGTACTCATATATTAAGGAAGGAATAGCATTAGCAGATGGTACCAGTTACAATGGGTATACACCGCTCTGCCGAATGTTCCTTTGACGCAGTACAGGGTGCATTTCAATATAGAAAAGGAAGGGATTAACCATGGCAAAAACTACATCTGGCAAAGCTGCAGGAAAAACGAAGAACGCAAGTCTGGAGCAATTGTTGAATCAGCAGGTTGCGAACTTCAACGTGCTCTATGTCAAACTCCACAATTATCACTGGTATGTAACCGGAGAGCAATTCTACTCCCTTCATGTTAAATTCGAAGAACTGTATGACGAAGTTACACTTAAAATGGATGAGGTTGCGGAGCGCTTGCTCTCGATTAAAGGCAAACCTGCTGCAACGATGAAAGAATATTTGGAACTTGCGACAGTACAGGAGGCTTCGGGCAACGAGGATACCCGCGGCATGGTGCAAGCCTTGATTGAGGACTTTGCAACCGTATCCGAGGAGCTGGCGGAAGGTATCGAAATGGCTGAGGAAGCCGGAGATGCGCCAACAGCGGACATGTTCACCGGGTTTAAGGCTGATCTTGAGAAGCATATGTGGATGCTGCGTTCGTTCCTTGGATAAAGCGTGAATACAACAGAATGATGCCTATTCTTTCCTTGTATTTGCAAGAGCTAAGGGTGCCGGTTACCGTGCCGTGTGCCTTAGCTCATGATGTTGACCTGAGCACCGTCTGTCAACGCGCGATAAACGCCGGTGCCGGATGCCGTAATGATTCTCAGGAGCATTAGCAAATATGAAGGGGAACAGGTTGAACGAAACAGGCTTGGCCGGTCTATCGGTCATGCCTGTTTTTTAATTGTTACGGTTGTCTGAATGTTGTCTGCAAAACGCTTGTCCGGTTGAAATACGTCATATTTTATTATAAAATGGCTTGAGAATCATTGATAATCAGTTTAGAATGATTATAAATAAAGAATTATTTTTTGTTTTATGAAATCAGGGCGTCCAATCCTGTTATCATATAGGACAACAATACACTACCTATTCAACGGAGGGAATCTAATATGTCAACCAAGTTTGTCATTGAAGGATTGAAAGCAACAATCGAAGGCAAGGAGATCCTTAAAGGTATCAACCTTGAGATGAAGGGCGGAGAAGTTCATGCCATCATGGGACCAAACGGTACAGGCAAAAGTACTTTGGCTTCCGCGTTGATGGGGCATCCTAAATATGAAGTTACAGAAGGTAAAGTATTGCTTAACGATGAAGACGTGCTGGAGATGGAAGTTGACGAGCGCGCACTCGCAGGTCTGTTCCTGGCCATGCAATATCCGAGCGAAATCGCCGGCGTTACGAACTCCGACTTCCTGCGCAGTTCCATCAACGCACGCCGCGGTGAAGGCAATGAGATTTCCCTGATCAAGTTCATTCGTCAAATGGAAGGCAAAATGAAGGAGCTTGAGATGAATCCTGAGTTCGCTCACCGTTACCTGAACGAAGGCTTCTCCGGCGGTGAGAAGAAACGTAACGAAATCCTGCAAATGATGATGCTGGATCCGAAAATCGTTGTGCTTGACGAAATCGACTCCGGTCTTGATATCGATGCTTTAAGAATTGTAGCGAACGGTGTAAATGCCATGAAATCCGAAGAACGCGGTTTCTTGATTATTACCCACTATCAGCGTTTGCTTAACTATATCACTCCAGATTACGTTCACGTGATGATGCAAGGACGCATCGTAAAATCCGGCGGTCCTGAACTGGCACAGCGCCTGGAGGCAGAAGGTTATGACTGGATTAAGGAAGAGCTGGGCATTACTGATGAAACTGTAGGTCAAGACGCGTAAATAGACGGGAGGAGGAAACGATATGACTACACAAACCATTCTTCCGGTCAACGCTGAGGCTCTGAAGGCATTGTCCGAAAGTAAACAGGAACCGGCCTGGCTGACAGACAGCCGTCTGGCTTCCCTGGAACTGGCTGGCCAGTTGGAACTGCCCAAGCTGGAGAAACAACGCATCGAGCGCTGGAACATCCAAAGCTATGGTGAATATAAAGAGAGCAACAAACTTGCTTCCCTTGACGAATTGCCAGAACAGGTAGCCAAACTTGTCGAAGGTTCAAGAGAAGGCGGCTTGGTTATTCAACGCAACTCGGGAACCGTATATGTAAGTCTGGCTCCGGAACTTGCCGCCAAAGGCGTGATTTTCACCGATTTGGAAACAGCGGTTAAAGAACACGCGGATTTGGTTAAACCTTATCTGCATCAAGCGCTTAAGAATGACGAGCATTCGATGGCCGCTCTGCATGCTGCCGTATGGAACGGCGGGGTGTTCCTCTATGTTCCTAAGAATGTGGAGGTCGATGTACCTCTGCAGGCGGTGATGCTGACGGATGATGCCGAAGCAACATTTGCTCCGCATGTGCTGATCGTAGCTGAAGCGAACAGTCAGATCACTTATGTAGACAACTACGTATCGGATTCTCTGGCAGCACCGTTGACCCATAACGGAGCGGTGGAAGTATTCGCCAACAATGGCGCAAAGGTGCGTTATGCTTCCGTTCACCAATTGGCTGGGGAAGTAACCGATGTTACATTCCGTCGTGCGATGCTGGACAATGATGCTTCGATCGAGTGGATCGTTGGTGAGATGAACAATGGCGATACAGCTAGCGATACCATGAGTATCCTAAAGGGCAACGGCTCGACATCTGATGCAAAAGTCATCGCGGTAGGTTCCGGATCCCAGAAGCTCAACTACACCACGCGAGCGAAGCATTATGGCAAGAGCTCCGAATCCCAGATGATCACCCGTGCAGTCATGCGCGAAGAGGCACAAGCCATCATCAACGGAATTACCAAGATCGAGAAGGGTGCAACGAAGGCGGACGGACAACAGACCGAGCGCGTGTTGATGCTCAGCCCGAAAGCTCGCGGCGACGCGAACCCGATTCTGTTGATTGACGAGGATGATGTAACAGCCGGACACGCAGCGTCCGTAGGACAAGTGAATCAGGAGCAAATTTACTACCTGATGTCCCGTGGTATTTCGCGTACCGTGGCAGAATCCTTGATTATATACGGCTTCCTGGCTCCGGTAGTCAGCGAAATTCCGCTTGAGGGACTTCGCGACCAACTGCAGGGGCTCGTTGAAAGGAAGCTGGGACAATGATCGCCTCTGTCCGTGAGCAATTTCCCATTCTTCATCAGGAGATCAACGGACATCCGCTGGTATATCTCGACAATGCCGCGACATCGCAAAAGCCGCAGGTGGTCATAGATGCTATCAAGCGGTACTACGAGTGGGAGAACTCCAATGTACACCGCGGGGTTCATACACTCGGCAGCCGTGCTACTGATGCTTATGAAGGAGCCAGGGAGAAGGTTGCCCGTTTTATTAATGCCGAGAGTTCGGAGCAAATTATTTTCACCCGCGGTACGACGACGGCCCTGAATCTGGTAGCTTCGTCCTACGCGCGCTCTGTTTGCGGTCCTGGGGATGAAATTGTCCTGACGGAAATGGAGCATCACAGTAATCTCATACCGTGGCAGCAGGCGGCTATTGCCGTTGGCGCTACGCTGAAATATATTCCTCTGCAGCCTGACGGCACGATCCGTGTCGAAGATGTAGAGGCACTCGTTACCGAACGGACCAAGGTTGTAGCCATCGCTTACGTATCCAACGTGATGGGCGTTGTACATCCCGTGAAACAAATGGCGGAAATCGCGCACCGCCACGGTGCCGTCATTGTGGTGGATGGTGCGCAAAGCACACCGCATATGAAAGTGGACGTCCAGGACTTGGATTGCGATTTCTACGCTTTGTCCGGCCATAAGATGTGCGCTCCAACAGGTATCGGCGCATTATACGGCAAGAAGGCGCTGCTGGAATCAATGGAGCCGATCGAATTCGGCGGAGAAATGATCAATGATGTTGGATTGTACGAGTCGAACTGGAAGGAGCTCCCTTGGAAGTTTGAGGGAGGGACGCCTATCATTGCAGGGGCTGTCGGTTTGGGCGCTGCCATCGATTTCCTGAAGGAAATCGGAATGGATGCCATCGAGCAGCATGAATCGCAGCTTGCGGCTTACGCCATGAACCGCCTCTCCGAGATCGAGGGCATTTCCATTTACGGTCCCCGTGAGCGTAAAGTAGGCCTCGTTACATTTAACCTTGGCGACGTTCACCCGCATGACGTGGCAACCGTGCTGGATGCACAGGGGATTGCGATTCGTGCAGGACATCATTGCTGTCAACCGCTTATGCGTTGGTTAAAAGTATCCTCTACGGCACGCGCGAGCTTTTATCTGTATAATACAGAAGAGGACGTTGATCGATTAGTTAGCGCCTTAATCCAGACAAAGGAGTATTTTGGCGATGCAACTTGACGATTTGTACAGACGTGTCATCATGGATCATTATAAGAACCCCCGCAATCGCGGTAAGTTTGAAGACGATACGGTAACCATCGATTTGAACAATCCGACTTGCGGAGATCGCATTTCCTTGCAGCTTAAGGTAGAGAACGGCGTAGTAGCCGATGCCAAATATACAGGGGAAGGCTGCTCCATCAGCATGTCTTCCGCTTCGATGATGACGGACGCTGTAAAAGGCAGAACGCTGGGTGAAGCGATCAGTCTGGCGGATCGGTTCTCCTCCCTTATGAAAGGCGAGGCTGTAGATTTTGACGAGTACGAGGATATTGAAGCCCTATCCGGTGTTAACAAGTTTCCTGCACGCATTAAATGCGCAACTCTTGCGTGGAACGCACTCCGAAAAGGAATAGACGCGAAGTAAGTGAATCAATAGATCGATAGGGAGGTAAGTTAAATGGCTAAAAAAGCACCAGAAATTGGAGAATATAAATATGGTTTCCGTGACGAGCACAAAGCTATTTTTCAAACTGGCAAAGGTTTGACGCGTGAAGTCGTAACGGAAATTTCCAAAATCAAGAACGAGCCGGAATGGATGCTGGAATTCCGTTTGAAATCACTGGAGCAGTTCGAGAAAATGCCAATGCCTCGCTGGGGCGGCGATCTCGACGAGCTGGATTTCAACGATATCCAGTACTATGTAAGACCTTCCGACAAGCAAGGCAAGACTTGGGAGGAAGTTCCTACTGAGATCAAGGAAACCTTTGATAAATTGGGTATTCCGGAAGCAGAGCAGAAGTTCCTTGCGGGTGTATCCGCACAGTACGAATCCGAAGTTGTTTACCATAACATGCAAAAGGATCTTGAGGATCAAGGCGTTATCTTCATGGATACCGATACAGCTCTCAGAGAGCATCCTGAGATCTTGAGAGAATACTTTGCAACAGTGGTGCCTCCAACGGATAACAAATTTGCTGCACTGAACAGTGCCGTATGGTCTGGCGGAAGCTTCATCTATGTTCCAAAAGGCGTGAAATGTGAAATTCCGCTGCAAGCGTATTTCCGAATCAACTCCGAGAACATGGGCCAATTCGAACGTACGCTGATCATTGCGGACGAGGACAGCTTCGTGCACTACGTAGAAGGATGTACAGCGCCAATCTACAGCACGAACTCGCTTCACAGTGCGGTGGTCGAGATCATCTGTAAAAAGAATGCGCGCGTTCGTTATACAACCATTCAGAACTGGGCGCCGAACATCTACAACCTCGTGACCAAGCGTGCCGTTGCTGAAGAGAATGCAACAATGGAATGGGTTGACGGCAACATCGGTTCCAAGCTGACAATGAAATATCCTGCCGTTATTCTGAAGGGTCGCGGTGCAAAAGGGATGGTATTGTCCATCGCTGTAGCAGGCAAAGGCCAGCATCAGGATGCAGGAGCCAAAATGATTCACTTGGCACCGGACACGACTTCTACCATCGTATCCAAGTCCATCAGTAAGCATGGCGGTAAAGTAACGTACCGTGGACTGGCTTCCTTCGGCCGCAATGCAGAAGGCGCGAAGGCCAACATCCAGTGTGATACACTCATCCTCGATAATGAATCGACGTCTGATACGATTCCTTACAACGAGATCAAGAATGACAACATTACGCTGGAGCATGAAGCGACCGTATCCAAGGTGTCCGAGGAACAATTGTTCTACCTCATGAGTCGTGGCCTTAGCCAGTCTGAAGCTACGCAAATGATCGTTATGGGCTTCATCGAGCCATTCACCAAAGAACTTCCGATGGAGTATGCCGTTGAGATGAATCGACTCATCAAGTTCGAGATGGAAGGAAGTATCGGCTAAATAGTTCTTATATACACAGGGGGCAAATCACTCGGGCACGAGTGGTTTGCCCCTTTTTTATGCTGGGGATGCTTGGATTGTTTATATTATGTTGATTCATTGTGACCTTTATAGTTGCGTGAGCTCGTCTCGATAGGATACACCTTTTATTTTGCCAGAAATCAAGAGTGAGGGGATGTGAGAAATGTCACAAAAGCGAACGAAAAAACCGCCAGCATACAGTCTGACGGTTATATGGGCTATTTATAAGGGGTCTTAGGCGAAAATGCCGGTTACAGAAGAATCTCTTGAATCTCGGTATTATATTCCTTGGAAAGGTCGATGAATCGATCCTCAGTCTTCACGAGCGGACGGAAGTAATCCGAAGGATTGTTCATGACGATATTGCCGGATTCGCCGGTCGTCAGCAGAACCTTTTTACCGATAAAATTCGGCAGCATCTGCTGGATGAAGGCATGCGTTGGCTTGCCGTTCAGCTTACCGAAACTAAGACGATACAGCTCCCGAAGTACGGTTAATAGCTGCTGCTTGGATTGATAGACCCGGTTCGTTGTCATCGCGCTATATACATCGGCTACAGCGCAAATATGAGAGTATGGATGAATCTGGTCTGCACGGAGCGCTCGCGGATAGCCGGAAGCGTCATCCCGTTCATGGTGCTGGAGTGCGACCATAGCGGTGACCTTATCTTCCATGGATTCGGAGATCATCTCGTAACCATAGATGGTATGCAGCTTCACTTCCTCATATTCTTCAGAAGTCAGCTTCCCTGGCTTGTCCAGTATATTCCTTGGAATCTTGCTTTTGCCGATATCATGGAGATAGCCCGCTTTGCCGATTTCATAAGCTTCCTTGTCGGAGTAACCCATCCAATCCGCGATATAGTACGATAACATTCCTACTTGAATGGAGTGCCTGTAGGTATAATCGTCTTTACCATTAAAAAGCAGAAGCAAGGAGACCACGTCCGTATGCTCATTCAGAGAGCCGACTAAGGGTTTGAAAACATCGTCCACAACGGACTCATTGAATTTACCGGTTTGTGACGCTTCGGTAAATAAGGTGGAGCACCCGTCAAATGCAAGATTGAAATGGGGTTTAACCTTGTTGTATGAATCTGAAATTTCAGATGATGAATCGAGGGATACGGACAGTGCGCGTGGGTTTATTTCTATGTAATCGATACCGTGCTGCAATAGCTTGGATATATCCTCTGAACGAAGGGTAGTCCCTTTTTGTAGAACATGAACGCCGTTTGTGTTGTAAGTATCATCCTGCATTTGATCACCGGGTATCAGGTCCGTGACATGTACTCTCAAATCATTGCACCTCTTGCCCTTATATAAGTAAAAAGATCAAAACTATCTTAGCAAGAAAATTATGGTTTTACAATGTGTAATCATGACTTATTGCCTAACGGTTGGGTCCCAGGGTCCGGTCTGCGGTCCTTTCCATTCCGAACCATCGTCCCAGACCTCCTTTTTCCAGATTGGAACGGATCGCTTCAATTGTTCGATGGCATAACGGCTGGCCTCATAACATGCATTCCGATGCGGGGAGGATACAGCGATAACCACACTAGTTTCACCAATACCGACCGTACCGATACGATGGGAAATCGCACATTGTGTGCCGGGCCATTGTCGAAGAATGTCAGCGCAAATTTGCTGCATCTCTTTTAGCGCCATCGGGATATATGCTTCATACTCCAGCGTAACCGTTCGCATCTGGCCGGTCATCTCTCGTGTTGTACCTACAAAGGAGAGCGTTGCTCCATGATTATCATGATGAACTTTGGCAATGGTCGCTTCTACGGACAGCTGGTCGTAGGATATAGAGCACTGCCCATCTGCCGAGGACCTGGATCCGGAGTCTTGCGGGGCGGTTCCGTCACCACCGGACACAGGTGGAATCAGAGCTACCTCGTCACCGCTTTGAATAAGCTGATCCGATAGCGCATACTCTTGATTGACCGCGACGAAAGCCGTGGCAATCTGGGGCTGGACATCAGGATAAGCCTCACTAAGAAGCTGCTTCAATTCCCCGGCTGTAAGGGGAAAGCCCGGCACGTTGAATGTAAGTGAAGCTGTGCCGATTCGATCAGCTAATCCTGCAAATAATAATATGGAAATGGTTGTTGACATTCTTCATCACCTCGTAATTCTTATGGGCTACAATATACCATATTCTTCGCTAAAATGTTATGCTTGTAAGACCGGAAATTATGGAATAACGAACATGGGGAGGGGGCCGCCAGATGGGGTTAGGGAGCAACAAGCAGAAGCTGACGATATTGTATACCAACGATATTCACAGCCATTTTGAAATGATGAGTAATGTGGCGGCACTTATTTCCCGGGAAAAGGCGGTTGCCGGTGATAAGGCAATTGTGCTGGATATCGGTGATCATATGGACCGGGCATCGGTGGAAACCGAAGGCACGATGGGCCAAGCCAATGTGGATGTCATTAATTTGACAGGATACGACGCCATCACGATTGGCAATAACGAAGGGCTCACGATTTCGTATGATGTTCTGGAGAGTGTATACGCCGGACTGCAGTGTCCCGTTGTGTGCTGCAACATAAGCGAGACAAAGAGCGGTAATCCTCCTTCATGGATGAAGCCGCATGTGATCCTGGAACGAGAAGGCATTCGAATCGGGCTCACCGGCGCAACGGCTGCTTTTGCAGGATTTTATCAATTGTTAGGCTGGGAAGCCGGAGATCCGGTGCAGGCTATTGCTGAGCAAGTGCGAGTTCTTCAGGGCCAGTGTGATATTATGATCGTTTTATCCCATTTAGGACTAACGATTGATAAAAGATTAGCAGAAAATGTTGAGGGGATTGATGTTATTCTTGGCGGTCATACCCACCATATCCTTGAGGAGCCCCTAATGATTGGGAAGACTGCCGTGTGCGGTGCAGGCAAGTTCGGACAATACGTAGGTCGCCTCGTCATGCAGCGCGGTCATGCAGAAGATCGCTTTACCTTTATTGAGGGAAGTCTGCTGCCCGTGGATAAAAACTTGATGGAACCCATCGTAGAGCAGGCGATCATGAAACACCATGAGCTGGCAAGGGAGAAATTAACGGAGGCCGTAGCCGTTATTGACCGTAGTCTGTCCATTCACTATGAGGAGGAGTCGCCGTTTGCGAACCTGCTGGCTCAGGCAGTGCTGCAGCACACGGATGCCGATTTTGCTATCGTGAACTCGGGGCAGCTGCTCGGACCGCTGCCGGAGGGCGAGATCAGCACCGGTATGCTGCATGGCCTGTGCCCGTCCCCGATTAATCCCTGCGTAGTGAAGCTGCGCGGAGAACATATTTATCAAGCACTTGAGGAGAGCCTGCTCCAGGAGTTCAGCGGGAAGAAGATACTGGGCTTTGGCTTCCGCGGTTATATATTAGGCGGCCTGGCTGTCGATGGATTGAAGATTCACTATGACAAGAACGGAGAGCCTTATCGCAAGATCACGCATATCTCCATGAAGGGACAACCGCTAGAGCCGCAGCGAGAATACAAGGTGGGAACACTCGACATGTTCACTTTCAAAATCGGATATGAGTCATTGTCACTTGGTAAGGATACGGTATATATGCTGCCGGAGTTTATTAGAGACTTGCTGCGAAGTGAGCTTTCGAGGCCCGGTTCGATTGAAGAGTCCATGATTCCACGCTGGATATCCTGACAATCCCCGACTAACTTCCTTTGGCCGAGCATACATATGAGGAGGACAAAGGTAAGGAGGGGAAGGATCATGGATTTTATCACATCCATTATACTGGGGATTGTGGAAGGACTGACCGAATTCATCCCGGTGTCTTCCACAGGCCATATGATCTTGACGGCTAAGGTGCTCGGTTACGACGATCAAACTCCGATCATGAAGACGTTTGAGGTTGTTATTCAGCTTGGCGCTATTATGGCGATCGCGATTGTTTATTGGAATCGGATTTTGAACCTGCTCGGCTGGAGCCGAAGTGAACCATTGACCAAGAAGATGCCTCGAAGACGATTGAATTTGATTCATATCTTTTTGGGGATTGCGCCGGCCCTGCTGGTTGCTTTTTTTGCGAGGGATTTCATCAAGAGCCTGTTCCATGCACAGACGGTGTTGTTTGCCCTCGTTGCCGGTGGTATTTTTATGATTTTTGCAGAATGGTACAATAAACATAAAGTTCAAGTGACATCGCATGATTTGGATGACTTGACATATAAACAGGCCTTTCAGATTGGCGTCTACCAGATCATATCCGTATTATGGCCGGGCTTTTCCCGTTCGGGATCCACCATCTCCGGGGGGATGCTTAGCGGTGTGAGCTATAAGGCATCGGCCGACTTCTCGTTTATTATCGCAATTCCCATTATGTGTGCTGCATCCGGATATGAATTGCTGGATTCTTATCGATATTTTACTTTAGATACGACCGGTGTATTTCTTGCCGGATTTATCGTTTCGTTTGTTGTCGCTTATTTTGTCGTCTTGGCCTTCATGAAGCTCATACAGAAGATAAGGCTTACTCATTTTGCGATCTACCGTTTTGTTCTCGCTGCCGTTTTTTGGCTGTTTATCATGCATTAAGCAGGAGGAGACACAAGGAGGAGATCCGGCTTCTTCGTATCGTGACCCACTGAAGACTAGACGCTATATCCCACACAAGTTTGAGAATAGCAGAGGAAGTGACGGATTTTGCGTCTTATACCTATCAACGCGTTGAGGCCGGGGATGGTTCTTGGTAAAAGAATATATAATAGCGATGGTTTAATCCTGCTTGCCGAAGGCGTGGAACTGACAACAGGGCTGATCCGCCGTCTGGGCACGTTGGAACTCGGGTATGTCTATATCGAGGAACCGATGACAGAGGATATCGTGGTTCCGGAGTTGTTGACCGAGGAAACTCGGCTGCACGCGATCCAGTCAATTCGGACGAGCTTCAAGACCCTGGAGAGCCAGGCTGCTCTCAAGGGAAGCTTCCTTCATTTAGGCAAAACGTTCTCTGGAATGATGGAGTCTATTATGGATGAAATATCGGATCATGACGAGTGCATGGTGCTGCTGACCGATATGAATACGAACGATTACAACTTGTATCGTCATTCTCTTAACGTATGTCTGTATTCAACGGTTCTTGGTGTGTCTTACGGGTATAGTCGGCAGGATCTGAAGGTGCTGGGCTTGGGGGCATTGCTTCACGATATCGGCAAGACGAGGATATCCCAGGTGCTGCTGAATCATCCAGGACGTCTGAGTGAAGAAGAATTTCGCGAGGTTCAGAAGCATACCGAGATCGGGTTCAAAATATTGAAAGATGAACCCAACATTCCGCTGTTATCAGCGCATTGCGCCTTGTCACATCATGAGCGCCTGGATGGCAGCGGTTATCCCAGAGCCTTGAAGGGACCTGAGATCCATGAATACGCCAAATGGATTGCGATTACGGATTCTTACGACGCGATGACAACACAGCGGGTGTACAAGCCTGCCTTGTTGCCGCATCAAGCGGTAGAGGTGATGTATGCAGGCTCGGGAACACTGTATGAACAGTCATTCCTGGCCATGTTTCGGGATCGGGTTGCGATATATCCTCCAGGAATCACCGTGAAATTGCATACGGGTGAGAGTGGAGTGGTATCCAAAATTCACGCACATGTGCCTCATCGCCCCGTTGTCCGCGTATTAACGGATGCCGAAGGCACCCCGCTATCTGCACCTTACGAATTGGATTTGTCGGAGACACTGGCGATTATGATCACTGGTATCGGACGAGCACCATAGATCAAACTTGACCTAAAGGAGGTTGACTCGTGAGACGTAACGGCCATACAACATTGCTGCATACATGGGGGCGACAGATTTACCGCTACCGTAAAGCCATTGTTGTGACCTGGCTTCTTTTGTTTTGCGGGCTGCTTCCGTTTGCATTCAAGCTACCGTCCATTCTGCAGCACAACGGGTTTACGCCGAAGGATAGTCCGGCCCAGATCGGGATTGAGAAGCTGGAAGAGGGACTAGGATTGTCGGCAGCCTCATTGGATGTTGTCGTAGTCAGTCAGCACAATGAGAATCTGACGGCAGGCACGGCGCAGAGGCGAATATTGACGGAGCTTGCGCCTTTGCGAGCCCGTCCCTATGTCAGGGATATTTATATGAATATGGCAGCTCATAAGGCAGGCCAAGATCATATCGTATCCGTGACGGTGCTGCTGGATCTGGATTCTACGGAAGCCTTAAAGCAGTTTGAAGAGATTCGAGATTCGGTTCCGGGCATCACGGGAGCGGATACTTACATAACAGGGAATACCGCCATCTTCGCCGACATGAACCAAGCCGTCAAAAGCGATATCATCCATGCCGAGATGGTAGGCATTCCCGCAGCTCTGCTCATCCTGGCGGTCGTATTCGGAACATTGACTGCCGCGATCCTGCCATTGTTAGCCGGTGTTGCCAGCGTGGTGGTCACGATGGGAATCCTGTATTTCGTCGCTTTAGCCGACGGTTCGATCAGCAATTTCCTTCCGAATGTTGTAACGATGCTGGGGCTGGCCGTGGGTATCGATTATGCTTTGCTGGTCGTAAGCCGCTTCAAAGAAGAGATGCGGGCACGGAGCGGAGATGTGGGGACTGCCCTGGCTGTCACTTGCGCGACCGCCGGCAAAGCGGTGATGTTCTCCGGTGCGGCTGTGTTGATTGGTTTCGTGGCGATGAGTTTTATAGACCTGCCGATCTTCCGTTCCTTCAGCATAGGCGGCATTACCGTCGTGCTGTTATCGGTGCTGGCCGGTAACACGCTTCTTCCCGCATTATTGGGAGTATTGGGCCCGCGTATAGAAACACTCCCTCTATTCCCTGCCGCATATCGGACGCTCCGAGCACGGCAGACCTCCGGTATGTGGAGAAAGCTCTCCAGATTTGTCATGGCGCATCCTGTGACCATCTCTATCGCAGCGATCGGTTTACTGTTGGTGGCGATTTATCCTGTTAGGCACTTGAATATCGCGATCCCCGCAGCCGAAGTGCTTCCCCCGGCCTATGAATCCCGTTATGGTCACGACCTGCTCATACAGGCTTATGACGAACGTGAATTGAATTCGATCGTTGTGGCGGTGGAGCTTCCGGCCTCTTATGAGGACTTTCGCAGCATCGAGCTAATGAAGGCATATACGGATGAAATCAGGATGATGCCGGGCGTGAAGCAGGTAGAGAGTTATCTGAGCATTGGCAGAGGTTCGGTAGCGGAAGCATCGAAGTATTTATCCCGCGAAGATATCCGCCAGCAGCTAGAGCAGCATCGTTTTGTAAGGGGGAATATGGCAGCCGTCGCCGTTATCCCTGAATATGGGGAATCCCATGCACTTACCATGCAGCTTGTCCGAGCGTTACGGACGATGGACACAAATGAGCTGACGACCTATGTCACCGGAAGCCCCGCGTACAAACTGGATATCATTGAAGTCATCCATCAGAATATCTCCTTCGTTCTGATCTTTGTATTTGTAGTTACGTATGTCATTCTCCTCCTGGCGTTTCGATCGATCGTACTCCCTTTAAAAGCAAGCATAATGAATATGCTCAGCCTGGGCGCCGGACTCGGTATCGTGGTGTGGGTATTTCAAGAGGGGATAGGCGCGCAGTGGCTGGGTGTTTCCTCTACGGGATCTATCTTTGCGCTTTTGCCAATTCTGATATTCTGCGTGGTGTTCGGCATATCGATGGACTATGAAGTCATGATGCTCTCGCGTATGATGGAGAACTATGAACGGACGGGGGACAACGAATTCAGCACAGCTGAAGGTCTGGAGAGCACGGGCGGACTGATTACAAGCGCTGCCCTAATCCTGGCCGTCGTTGTGGGTGCGTTTGTCTTTACGGATAATGAAGTGATGAAAGCGATCGGTTTAGGCCTGACAGCAGCCGTTCTGCTGGATGCTACCGTGATTCGGGTGCTGCTTGTGCCTGCGTTTATGAAGATGATGGGCAAAGCGAATTGGTGGAGTCCAAGATGGATGTTTCCGGCACACAAACTTACTACCGAGGAACGCTCAGACAAACATGGGGAAGCCGGATGATTCCCAGCCGAATCAAGCAGAAGCCTTCTGTTTGGGTATGTTATAATCATATAATGTACATTATCAAAGCCGTAGAGTACATAAAGCGTAAGTTGTACTGCATGAATCGGTAATTCAAAGAAATCAGGTGAGTGAACCATGAGTAATACAGCACAGCCATTTCCATCAGCCGTAAGGCCCATTTCGCCGAGTTATGATCCGTGGGATCCGATAACTTCACTGCGCGAGCATGGTCGCCATGTACTGACCAGTGTGGAAATGACAGTGACGCATCTTTGTAATATGCGCTGTGAGCATTGCGCTGTCGGTGATATGCTTGTCATGAAGGAAGCCCCGATGCTGCCTCTCGATACGATGCTGAAGCGACTGGACGAGGTAGAGCATCTACAGACGATTAGTCTGACGGGTGGAGAACCGGCATTTTTGGGCAAGACGGTGGACAACGTGATTGTTCCCTTGCTCAAGTATGCCAAGGAAAGGGGCATCCGGACCCAGATTAACTCCAATTTGACACTCGATATTAGTCGGTATGAGAAAATGCTGCCTTATCTGGACGTTATGCATATCTCATTCAATTATTTGAACGGGGATGACTTCTATGAGGTCGGATTTGCTAATAGCGCACGTTCTGTCTCCAAGGAGACGGCATACAAAATGTACGATACGATGCTGGTCAATTCGGAGAAGCTGAGTGCAGCGGGCATGTACATATCCGCTGAATCGATGATTAACTACCGGACGCATACGAAACTCAGCGGCATCCACAAGCTGATCAAGGATATGGGCTGCAAACGGCACGAGGTTCACCCGATGTATGCCTCAAACTTTGCTTCCGCTTTGCCCGTATTGTCCTTGAGTGATACGAAAGCTGCCATCCACCATTTGCTGGATGTCCGGGATCAGGACATGTGGATGCTGTTCGGAACGCTGCCCTTCTATGCCTGCAGTTCCGATGATCATGACCAAGAGATCATTCGCCGCCTGCGGCAAGAACCGAACGTAACAGTCCGGAATGATCCAGATGGCCGTAACCGGGTGAATGTGAATTTATTCTCGGGTGACGTGTATGTAACGGATTTTGCTGATATCCCGGCTTTTGGTAATATTAAGGAACAGAAGCTTGACGATATTTTTAACGAATGGACAACGGGACACCCGTTGAACCAAACGGTTAACTGTCACTGCGATGCAGTGAGCTGCTGTGGGCCGAACCTGTTGGTGGCTGACATGTACTACCGGGGTGTGGATTTCAAGTCAAGGCAAGCAAAGACAAACTAGAACTCTAGAAAGAAGGCGTGTCATCATGGCGGAGGAATTTGAGGTCGGGAAACTGATTTTGAATTTGCTCTTGGTTTTCCTGCTCGTTTTGTTGAACGGCGTGTTTGTAGCTGCCGAATTTTCACTGGTGAAAATGCGTCAATCCCGGTTGACCCAGCTCGTTAGCGAAGGGAACCGGCTGGCTGGCATTGCCCTGAAAGTAAATCAGAAGCTGGATGCGTATTTATCCGCAACTCAGCTTGGGATCACATTAACTTCCCTGGGTCTTGGCTGGATTGGGGAGCCTGCCATTTCAGAATTGCTGGTGGCTCCCATTATGCATAGCATTGGCTTTACGGATGAGCGATTGGTTAGCACGATATCGGTTGCGGTGGGATTCTGTATTATCACTTTCCTGCATATTGTGTTAGGGGAGCTTGCACCGAAGTCTTTGGCTATTCAGCGGACCGAGGGGACGGCTCTGATTCTGTCGGCGCCGCTGCTCTGGTTTTATCGCATTTTTCTGCCGGTGATCTGGGTTCTGAATGCTTCCGCTAATCGTATTCTGAAGATGGTCGGCATCGAGCCGGCAAGTGAGGCCGAAGCAGCCCACTCCGAGGAAGAGATTCGGATTCTGATGAACGAGAGCGCAAAGAGCGGTGTCATTGACGAGAACGAGATGAAATTAATGGACAACCTGTTCGATTTTTCTGACTTGAGAGCCAGAGAAATTATGCTGCCAAGGACGGACATGGACGTTCTTTTCACCAATTATACCTTGGAAGAGAATCTTCAGATCGTCAATGAGACGAAGCATTCCCGTTACCCGGTTGCAACGGACAACAAAGACCGCATTATCGGGTTTGTCCACATTACCGATCTCTTGCTGGCGGAGCCTGATAAGCAGCGTGATCTGGCTTCCTTGATGAGACCGATTATGGACGTATCGGAATCGGCGGAGATCAGCGAGGTGCTGCGGAAGATGCAGGCAAGACATGAGCAGCTTGCGCTCGTGGTTGACGAATATGGGGGGACAGCCGGTATTCTGACAGCTGAGAAGATTCTGGAAGAGATTGTTGGGGACCTGTACGATGAATTTGAAGATGAGCGGCCTGAAATTGAAATGTATGATGAGTACTTTTCGGTGGATGGGCGGATGCTCATTGAAGAAGTGAATGATTTGACCGGCTTGATGATTGAAGAGCATAACGTGGATTCCATTGGCGGTTGGTTATTCAAGGAGCTTGAAGGCAACCCGGCGGTCGGAAAGAAAACCACCTTTGACGGGGTGGTCTTTGAGGTAGAGGAGTCTACACGGTTGCGTGTAACTCGCGTCATGATTCATCAGAAGCTCGAGAGCAGCTTCACCTAGAACTAGCAAGACTCTATTTGTTAGGAAGTGGATTATGTCGATTAAGCAGCTCATATTTATCGGTCTCGGCCTCCTGTTGCTGTACGGAATGTTTACGGTTGGAGCTCCGTTCTTGTTGGCCATCGTGATTGCTATTGCATTGGAGCCGTTAAATCGGCTCTTAATGAAAAGACTTCGGTTGAATCGCATCGCTGCCGCAACGGTGACAAGCACGCTATTCCTTCTTTTGATGCTGCTGTTGGTCTATTTGATCGGTCTGCAGGTGTTTAACCAGCTCGTCGAATATTGGAGCCGGGCTCCGCAATATTTTGACGGGGCTAACGAATTCCTTCAGCATACGATTATTCAAGCGCAAGACATGCTGAACGGCATTTCGCCGGGGCTTGCCGACAGTCTTACCGAATTCATGTCGAATATTTCTTCCTATATACGGTCGCTTGTCAATTCGGTATCATCAACATTTTTGTCCTTTGCCAAAACGCTGCCGAACCTGTTCGTCACGTTCATTGTATTCTGTGTAGCGGTGTTCCTGTTCGCTTTCAGCCTCGATACGATGCGTGAGAAAGTGTTGTCGCTATTCGATGAGACATCACAGTCGCAGGTGAACGAAGTGCTGATCAGCCTGAAAAAATCAATTTTCGGCTTTTTGCGGGCACAGCTGATCCTCAGCCTGTTTACGTACGTGATTACGCTGCTCGGCTTGCTGGTATTAGGCGTTAACTATCCGCTGGCCATCGCCCTGCTTGTGACCATTGTCGACATTCTGCCGATTCTGGGTGTAGGTTCCGTCTTGATACCATGGTCCATCTACCTGCTTGCAGTAGGCGATATTTTTACAGGGGTTGGCTTGATCTTCATGTTCATTCTGATTACGGTAATCCGCCGCGTGCTGGAACCGAAGGTCATAGGGGATGCCGTCGGAATCGGCGCACTGCCTGCCCTGGTCAGCATGTATATCGGATTTAAACTGGTGGGTGTGATCGGATTTTTTATCGGCCCTTTGGTCGTTATTATCTATTCCGCTATGCGTAAAGCCGGCTTGTTCCAAATCAAAATTAAATTTTGAGGACAACTCAACGAGAACCCTTTTCCCGGAAATGTTCCAGGGGAGAGGGTTTTTTTGTCAATTTGCAGTTCATTTTCTGGGCGGAAGACATATGTTAAATACGAAGAGTCCTTGATAACGACGGATCGTAACGATAAGGAGGAATACCTTTTGAAGGAAAATCCAGAGGTGCGCGTATACCCGGTATTTCATTCGCCATTTGATCCATGCCCTCCCAAGCTCTACAGATCGTATGTGGTACCTGTTAACCAGTATGTGGTGTTTCAACCGGCAGGACTGCCGCAGTTCAGCCCTGCCGAGGCGCTGAGACACGGAACGTTATGGCCATCCTTGTACAGCCCGTATACCTCGCGAAAATTTAAAGGAGAGTGATCGGCGGTGAATGAAGCCAGACCCCAGGTTGGAGATCTGAAATATTACGAAATGCTGGAGCAACTGCAGGCATTGGATTTTGTCCTGGTGGAGCTGAATCTGTATTTGGACACCCATCCGGATGATCTCAAGAGCATTGAGCAGTTCAATAAACTGACGCAGGAAAGGACCGTGCTCGCGAAGCAATTTCAAGAGCTGTATGGGCCGCTGCAAAATTTTGGCCGTGCTTATTCCAGATATCCGTTTGAATGGGCCCAGGGGCCTTGGCCTTGGCAGGTTTAACGGTGACGGTGTTGGCAAGCGGGCTGCTGCTTTTTTCACCACATGCATGCAGCCCTCACGCAGAGGAAACGCGAGAACAAGGAGGCGGACGATCCCATGTGGGTATATGAAAAAAAGCTTCAGTATCCGGTACGCGTAAGTAAATGTGATCCAAGAATGGCGAAGTTCTTGACGGAGCAATACGGGGGAGCCGATGGGGAGCTCGCAGCAGCGCTCCGCTACTTGAATCAGCGGTATACCATTCCCGACAAGGTCATCGGATTGTTGAACGATATTGGAACAGAGGAATTTGCACACCTTGAGATGATCGCCACCATGGTGTTTAAATTGACGAAAGATGCAACGGTTTCGGAGATGGAGGCTGCCGGATTGGGTGCGCATTATGCCAATCATGATCATGCGCTGTATTATGAGAATGCCGCCGGGGTCCCTTGGACAGCAACCTATATTCAGGCAAAAGGCGATCCGATTGCGGATTTGTATGAGGACATTGCGGCTGAAGAGAAAGCACGCGCTACATATCAATGGCTCATCGACATGACGGATGATGTGGATTTGCAGGACAGTCTTAAGTTTTTGCGGGAACGTGAGATTATTCATTCCATCCGCTTTAGGGAAGCTGTAGAGATCATCAAGGAAGATCGGGCAACGAAAAAAATATTCTAAGGGAGAGGATATCGTTTCGACATCTGAATGAATAAAACAATGACAGGCCCGGTCGATATCTGTCCGGGCCTGTCATTGTTTAGGTTAGATAGGAGTTATGGGGGCTATTATATCCCGTGCGGCTGCTGATCCGAGTCATGATAGGGCAGCCGGACCGTAAATGTAGTTCCTTGCCCCTGCTGGCTCTCTGCTTGAATCGTGCCACCATGAGATATGATAAATTCCTTGGCAATCGCCAGACCCAATCCCATGCCGCCTTGATGCCGCGCACGTGCTTCATCCGTGCGGTAGAAGCGGTCAAAGAGATAGGGAAGATGCTCCTCCTCAATCCCTGGACCTGTATCCCGAATATCAATTCGAAGCATGCTGGAAGCGTGCTCTTCTTGTAACGTGGTGTGGACAAGCCCGCCTTGGGGTGTATACCGAACCGCGTTGATGAATAAATTCAGAAACGCCTGTGTGATTCGGCTTGGATCCACAGGAACGGAAGTGTGCTCCGTAGCGCTCGTCAAACGCAGGGCCAAGTTCTTGGCATCGGCATCTGGCTCGATGCGCTCCTGAATCTGACCCAGAAGATCCAGCATGTCCGTGGGTTTCCGAACCAGCGGCAGCTGCTTCGCTTCGGCCAGAGATAGTTGATGGAGGTCGCCCACGAGACGGGTTAAGCGAATCAACTCATCCTGGATGGGAAGCAATAGTTCCGGCTGGATCGGTTGCCTGCTCTGTTGAAGCAGATCCAGCTTGCCTCTGACGATAGTCAGCGGTGTTCGAAGTTCGTGCGCGACATCAGCCACCAGATTGCGGCGGACCGTCTCGGACTGCTCGAGCCTGGAAGACATTCCGTTGAAAGCAACCGCGACCCTCCCGTATTCATCCTCCGAGGTGACGGGAGCCTGAACACCGTACTCGCCTTGACCGAGTCGTTCGATGGCCGGTATGAGTTTGCGCAAGGGCGCGGTCAGCCTCCGCGATACCCAGTAGGCGGTAATCATCCGCCCCTACCTCAAGCCCGATTAGTTTATCTGTCTCCTCAATCCTTGCAGTAACCATAATGATGCCGACACGGCTTGATTTTCTGAGCTCGCGGCATACCTCAATGCCGCTTAATTCAGGCAGCATCCAATCGAGTATGACCAGGGAAGGCTTGAAATCCCTCGCTTTGGCCAAAGCCTCCGTACCTGTCGCAGCGGTAATAATCTGAAATCCTTCTTGCCTGAGGAATGACTCCATAAATTCAATGACTTTGCATTCATCGTTACAAGAAGCAAGGTATGTGCCATGCTGAATCCTGCCTTTCTTTTGATTCGTTAGGTTTAACCCTAAATCCACCCCATTATATACGGTTTTCAGCCGCGAATGGAAAATTTCACGGAATCCGCAAGCCATCATCACAAGATCACAACATTTCGGTGATAGGATGGTATCCGTAACGATCATGAAACAAGAGAGGGGTATCGAGATGAATCAACAAGCTTCATCTGTCAGAAAAACACCGCTCGTCGGTTGGATTTCACTAGGGCTGGCCTGGATTTTTGTTGTTTGTATTGCCATTCAGACGCTATTTGCCGGTATGGCGCTGTTTCACGATGGATCGATGTGGAGAAGCCATACTCTATTTGTTCATTTTTTTGAAATTGTGCCGATGCTTATGCTGCTTTCGGGTTTTGCAGGCAAGCTGCCCGCCAAGTATAAATGGAGCTCGTTGGTCATGTTGTTATTGGTCCTCAGCCAGTATTTCACGGCCAATTTCCCTGGTGCGGGTGCATGGCATCCGGTTATTGCCATCGGATTGTTCTGGCTCGCGGTGGATACGGCGCGCTCCGTACCGCCGTCCTATCGACAGGGACAGGAGGGGTAGATTGAAATGAAAGGCCTTGCGGTATTGGTTATGGCTTTAATCGGAGGATGTAGAACAGAATGGGGATCATCATTCCCATGGACAGCAGGAGCCATACGAGCGGCGTCCGGATCATCTCTTTAACAACTACGATCGGACTGCGGACATACCGTTCTTTCTTAAGGCGGCTCACCATCCGCTTGAGAATGACAGCTTGTTCATGGGGATCATAGCGGCTCAGCTCAGCCAATAGCTCGGCTTCCAACTGCCCAATTGGCGGTGCAGTATCAGACTCCTTTATTCCAGGCATGTAAATCCCCCTCATCGTAGTACGTGTTATATGTATAACAACTTAAAGCACTCCTGGTCACGCATATTTTATAGGCGGAAGATCAAAAGTAAATGAGGAGATGGGGTTTGCAGATGTGATATGGTTCCTATATGATGAGGAAAGATTAGACTAGAATCAGATTATATGGATTGAAGGGAAGGGAAGGACCAAATTGGAAAATACAGCAACGTTGATTAAGCCGGAAGCGATGATATTTGACATGGATGGAACGCTGTTTCAGACGGAGACCCTGCTGCTGCCCGCCTATCACAAATTGTTCGACATTTTACGTGAAGAGGGGCATTATGAAGGAGAAACGCCGGATGAGGAGCTCATGCTTGGATGTCTGGGCATGCTGCTCGAAGACATTTGGAAGATTGTCATGCCAAATGGAACGCCAGCAGCCCATCGCCGTGCAGACGAGCTGCTGCTGCAGCTGGAGCTCGAAGGCTTAAACAATGAAGCAGCCGTATTGTATCCAGAAGTGAAGGAGACGCTGGAGGAGCTTCATCGGCGCGGCGTCCGATTGTTTGTTGCCAGCAACGGCCTGGAGCATTACGTGAAAGGCATAGCCGAAGCGAGAGGGATCATGTCGCTCTTTGAAGGCGTCTACAGTGCCGGAGAGCATGGAACGGCTTCCAAGGTGGATTTGGTAAGACTGCTGCTGGATGAACATGATATCCGGGACGCCTGGATGGTAGGGGACCGGTCATCGGATGTGGAGGCAGGCAAAGAGAACGGACAAACCGTCATTGGCTGCCACTATGCAGGCTTTGGCGGGGAGCAGGAGCTGAAGGGATCAGACGTCGTTATTCATTCTTTTTCAGACCTGCTGAAGCTTCATAATCAAGCCGAGTAGATCGATAGGAGTCACAAAGGCTGTTCCCAAGGGTATCAATCAACCTCTTGGAAACAGCCTTTGTGCATTTTCTAATTCTAAAATACGGTTTCGTATGATTTATCTTAAGCATTTTTCGCGGATTTTTTTTGACTGTATACCCACATTGCATATTCTAAAGGTTTCACCATGGATTCACGGTAGGCAGCCATATCGCCGATTTGTGAGAAGACTTCCCTTGATGGCTTAGGATTCACCTCGAGGAGAAGAACTCTTCCGGTTTTGTCCACGGCCAGATCCAGGGCAAGCTCGCACAAACCTCCATACTGTCCGTCAAGAAATTGGGCTACATCCACGCCGAGGGAATCGGCTTCCTCGCGGATGCTGGCGCGCTTTACCGGATCTGTGATCCATCTACTTAATAATTCTTCCATCATGGTCGCGATTCCGCCGCCATGCAGGTTGGAGGTAACGCTCTTCGGCGCCCCGACGCGTCCCACGCAACCAGTCACCTGCCATTGACCGGATCCATCTTTCTGTACGAGCATTCGGTAGTCATGCACTCTTCCGTCGGTCAGCTCCAGCTGTATCCCCTCTTGAACCAGATATCGATCTTTATTGCCCCAGCCCGACAGATATTGCGCCAAATGGCCTGAAGGCATTCGTTTCGGTTTAATAATACTCCGATTAGAATTGCGCCCCCGGATTTCATACGTGCCCGCAACCCCCGGGACCTTCGTAATCCGCAGAATTCCGCGTCCGCCCGTTCCGTTGATCGGTTTAAAATAGACGGTAGGATGAACATTTAGCATCCGGTGGATGTCACCTGTGCTTGTTACGATCCGAGTATCCGGCAGATGGGGCCGGAAGCGTTTCTTGGTGGACAATACTTGATGAATCGTCCATTTGTTGCGTAAAGGTCTGTTCAGAAACAATAAATGCCGATAGCGGGAACGAAATCGCAGCAGCTGTTGAAAGCGGGGGCTCTTTTGAATGCGGCAGCGATCAAAGATCATATTGGGAAACGAGCGCCATCGCCGGCTCCATCTCCGATGATCTGGATCGTATTCCATGGCGTTGATTAGGCCTTGGGTACTGTTGACGTCGGCAGGAGTGAAGACGTAAACGTCGAGCCCCATCGCTTTTCCTTCCCTGATCATATGCTCGTAGATATGCCGCTCCTCCAGCGTTTTTCGTTCATCCAAGTATAACGTCATAATACCTAAGACGGGTTTTGACACAGAAATTCACCTTCTTGAATAGAGTCAGCACTAGATGTTGAACCACTTTGGAATGGGTGCAGGGGCAGGACTCCGCTCATAACGAGCGTAGGTTTGCTCGTCGGACCTTGCTCAAGAGCAATGGCCTTAAGCCCTGCATGAAAGCACATTTGCAAACTTGCGGAATGATCGGCGGCCACTTTGCATCGCAGCCGTCCAAATTTGGATAATTGTGAGCGGATCAGGGAAGAACCGATATGCCGGTTGCGGTATAGAGGGTGTACAGCAATCATACAGGCACCTTCTCCATAATCCGCCGCAAAGCATATCCCCACAGGTATGCGGCCGATATCGCTTCGAACCGTAGCCGCCATGATTGAGGTGCCGGGCTGCAGCAGCCCTTCATAGGATAGCGAGGCCAGACACTGGTAACCTTCGCGGGTTAGACGTTTGTTGCCGTACCGTCGGAAGAAATCGTTGCACTGCTGTCTGGCATGCGGCCATTCTTCCGGGCTTGAGAGAGAGAGACATGAGATTTCCACATGATCCCCTCCTTTCACATCTTCCTTAACGGTTGCTCTTGAGGATGCAAGGACTACCTTTGATTGATCAGGTATTCGGAATATTGAAAAATCCGCTCCAGTGATTTTTTCCGGATCGCGGGTTCGTCAAATTTCATGGGTCTTGAATTGGCTTCGAAGAACCAAAGGACGCCCTCGTTATCAATTCCGAGGTCCATGGACATTTCGCCATGGATTTGACCAGAGCTCTTCTCAATCTGCCGTGCCATATGCACGGCTGCTTTTTTAACTTCGCTAAGGATGGCGTTGGACCGTTCCTGACCGAATACAATCGGAAGCAGCTTCTCTGGATCCTCAATCGTTCCTCCGCGAGGAACATGCGTGGTTATGCTCTTGGCGCCTGCCATTCGAGCTCCAATTCCTGTAACTGCCCAGAAACCGTATTCGTTCTTCTGCACAAGTATACGGAGGTCGAAGGCGCGACCGTGGACCTGGGCCAGCTCGATTCCCTGCTGGATCAGGTATGAGCTTCCTTTAGTCTCTTGATAAACCCGGTTCCAAAGCCGCTCCAAGGAGGCTGCTTTGTATGTGGTGCTGTTTTTGTTATTCTGTATCTGTATGCGGTAGGGGAGCGATTTGTTTTTCTGATACCTTAGCCTCATGATTCCTTGCCCGGCTTTGCCGTCCTCGGGTTTAAGATACAGGTAAGGCTTCCGCTTCATCATTTCATATAAAGTAGGGTAACCTTTCAAACGTTTTGTCAAAGGAGCCCATTTTTTAGTTAACCGGGATTTGTTCAGCCAAGCAAACAGCCGCCATTTATTGAAAAAGTGTGGATTATAGATATCGATATGGGGATGATCTTGGCATTCCTTGATTTTGCGGCGAACCCAGGGAAGAGCTTCATCCTCTCGGTAGGGGATCCGGTTATATATAACCTGGGGCAGAGGGCATAGCCTCTGCTCCCAGGAATGGTCGTTGTTCAGGATGTAGCCCTTGGCAGTACCCGTATCAAGCTTCAGATCACGTACAGTCACTACGTAGACTATAAAGCCCATATCTTTTCCCGTCTTGATGATTTCCTGAAAGTTTTGCCGGTTGCCCCTGAACATCGTATGCGTATCGTGCATGGTCAGGATGGCTACAACCGGTCTTCCATCACTCTCCACTCGGTTGATCACAAATCATTCCCCCTGTGGAAGCCGCTGAGATACATACTGTGTTCAAAAATATGCTCGACCGATGCTTTTCCTTCCCCTTTAAGGGAAGGGTGGTTGAATATCGATCGGCCCGGCTTCGAATTCGCTTCAAACATCCATATTCTCTCGTTGTCATCTATTCCGATATCGAACCCGATTTCTCCTAACAGATGCGGATGATGATTCTCGATGGCTTCCGACATCGCGATGGCAGCGTCCTTGGCACGCTCCAGCACATCTTTCGCTTTGGAGCCGAAGGCCCGGCTGAGCGCATGCTCCGGCGTCATCAAGGAGCCCCCGTTCTTGATATGCGTCGTGACGCTGCCCCTTCCGGCCTTTTTCGCACCGATACCAACCACGGACCAGCGGTTTTTGCTGTTCTTATGCATGTGGAATCTGAAGTCGATGGGGCAGTTGTCGATTTCAATGAGGCGGATTCCCTGCTGGATGACATAGTTCCGCAGCCTGGAGCCGTGTTTCGCCTGAAGCATGCGCATCAGACTATTAAAGTTCGGGAACTTGAGGAGGGTGTTGCCCCCGTTTCCATGATAACGCGCGAAGTATCCTTTTTTGGGAAGATAGGTTAACCGGTAAATCCCGAGGCCTAAACTCCCGGCTGAGGGCTTATAATACACGAAGTTGTGACGCTCCATCATATCCTTAATCCGCTCGGGACTAGGATTATTATACGTTTCCGGCAAATATTTGCCTGCCTGCACATCGCCGTCCAGTTGTGAGTACACATCGGATTTATTGAAGAAGGCCCAGTTGAAAAATTTGATGTTGCGCTTCAGAAACCGATCTCTCAGTTGATTGGTAAAAGGGGAGAAGTCGGTTTTCCGGCTAGGCAGACGATTATAGACGACATTAGGGAGCGGAACGGTTTTGCGGACAAAACCGCCGCCGGAACCGAGCATATAGGCATGAACGGTTTCGCGCTGCCAGTTGATATCCCGGGGGGCAAAGGCATATACGAACATTTTTTTGTTGCCCTCACGAAGGAGCTGCCGAATATACGAGGTTCGGGCTCCAAAAGGGCTGGATGGATTATGCGGTCCGTCGGAAAGAACCCCAACCACGGGCCCCAGCTCGATTTCTCCCTCACGGGGGGAATGGATATGGACAGGGCCCTGTCTGGGAACGTGAATACCGTTTCTAACACCGTTGCTTAAATAGATGTGTTTCCCCGATCGCTCAATCGGTTTCACAGCAGCGGACACCGTATTGGTACCGATGCGAAGCTTAATCGATTTCCTGCTCGATAGCCCCAGGCTCTTTAGAAGCGAACCGGATAAAAAGACGACTTTTTCGGGCTGCTGCGAGAAATGAATATTTCCGAAATTCAAACTCATGTATTTACCCTCCTAAGTTGTCGAAGCAATAAATAACGGGCGTATTGAATCGGATGTTCGACGGACAGCCGGGCTGCGTGACCATCTCCCGTTAGTGTAAATGCGCGGCGGCCCGGTTTGGAGTTGACCTCCAGAATCCAGATCCGTCCCTTTGTATCCACGCCAAAATCGATTCCCAGCTCGCCAAGTCGGCCGAATCCTTCTTCGAGCAAAGATGGAAGCTGAACGGACAGATCCCGGATGTTCTGAATGATCTTCATAGCCTGTTCTTCTCCGAAATCAGTCGTTAGATAGGGAAGGGCTGGAAATGCCGTACCTCCCCCGTGTAGGTTCGAGGTCAGCCCTTGGCTTACGCCTTGCCGTGCGGCGATTCCTGTGATGGACCATATGCCGCGATCATTCTTTTGAACCAATGACCGAATATCAAACGGGTCCCCGTTACGGTTGCAAAGCTCCAGGTAGGGTTGAATGATAAACCGGCGTCGGCCGGTAAAACGCCTCACCCATTCGTTCATCTCTTGTGCGGGAATGGTCTGCTGGAACATGCGATTGCTCCGATCCCTTCCTTGCAGTCTGACACGCTGTTGATCTGTCAGAGCGAGGTACAAAGTATGACGCCCTTGAGAGCCTCCGCTAGGCTTCATGAAAAGTCTGCTGCCAAAAGACAGCAAAGCCCTGCTCAGTGTTTCGGCTCCCGTATAGTTTAAGGTTGCCGGCAGATAAGGCCTTAAGGCGGAGGAGCGCTTTAATACTTGATGCACTTTCTGCTTGCCGGGCAGACCTCGTGACCACAGCTTTGCGCCCTGCTGCAGCAGTTGGTTCAGACATTGCCCGGCAGCAGCCGTTTCCTCACCGTTTCGGTGCAGACATCGGTCATAGATGACGTCAGGAGGAGGAAAGGTCCCGATGGTCCAGCCATCTCCCGGATTGAATTGATATCCTTGTATCCTGTCTATGGAGCCTTCTGCACCAGCAGCAGGAGAGGCATCATCCGGACAAAAAACAAATACCTGCATGCCGAGTTCCTTGGCCTTCGAGCTTAGTTCACGGAGAAATTCCTTCTCGCTAAAGGGAGGGAAGCCCGGTTTGCGGCATACCATGACACCCAGGGTGCCTATCTTGTTTGAGGACATAGGGTTCTCCTTTTTTTAGAAACCCGTCAGATATTGACAGTACTGAACGAGTCGTACGGCTGACGGTCTTACTTTGGAGTCGGCATTCAGCGGTGCGTTTTCGCCTTTGGACGGCTTGGAGTTGACCTCCAGGAGCCAAATGCGTCCTGTCGTATCAATTGCCAAGTCAATGCCCAGCTCTCCGAAATGATAGGGAATGGCAGCCTCCAGACTATGAGCAATATCGAGCGCCACTTGATTCATTCGAGCGGGGGCCGTTTGCTTGGAGTTTAACGGGATACTGCTCATGGCAAGTGCATCCTTGACGGAAGAGAGTGTACCGCCTCTGGCGAGATTGGAAACAAAGTGGTTTCCGCCGGCAATGCGGGCCACGACCGAGGTCACTGCCCATTTGCCGTTTTTGTTTTTATGAACAAGCGCGCGAAAATCAACGTTTCGCCTATTGATGCGGATTAAATCCAATCCTTGCTGAATTTGATAACGCGTTTTTTTTATTTTTCCGGATAAGCTGCTAAACAGCTTTGGAAGCGAGGAGTAGGTATTCTTCTTGCTTCCTTCAAGAGAGGTGGTCATCGTTTGATAATGGCCGTTCTCTTGGCGGGATATCCGGATGATACCTTTTCCCAGACTACCCCGCACCGGTTTCAGGAAGACCGTCCGATAAGCAGCGCACATTTTTTTGAGCGTCGGATAACCGCTGAGCAGGTAGGATTCCGGCAAGTATTTCTGCAGTTTCGCATCAGGCCCGAGTGCCTCGAAGACATCGGATTTATCAAGAAATTTCTCATTAAAGATATGGGTGCCGAATTGTGATTTTACTTCTCTCATAAAATGCTGTACGCTAGGACTATTCTCCAGTTTGCGGGTAGACAGCCGGTTATTAATGACGTCCGGAGCTGGAACGCTGAGCTTTTTCCATCCCGCGTCATAAGCAATGGCTTCAAGTGTTGCCGGGTTCGAACCGATCATGTCAGGTGTGAAAAAATATACATATGCGCCTTGTTTCTTGGCCGCGTTGACCATTTCCAGACAGAAAGCTGAGATCGATCCGAAAGGTTTATCAGGTTCATCCGGTTGATAGCGGCTGACCATGATCCCGATAAGCGGACCGAGCTTCAGTGTTCTTTCCGTTGGATAATATTTGACATTCATGACGGTACGAGGAAGAAGTCCCGAATGGCTGAATACGGAAGGGCTTAGGGCCAGCGAGTTCGATTTTCCTCCTAAGGTAACGCTGACTTCCTGCTTGAAGGAGCCAAAGGCAAGCTGTACCTTTGAATCTGTCGGGATACGGAGCTGTCTTATGAGCCGGTCACCAAGCTTGATATCGTTATCCGAGAGCTGGGCTGAGCGGATTAATTGAGCCGATATCTTGGATTTGGTGTTGGATTTAATCTTGGATTTGCGCATGATGGATCTCCTTCCGACAACAACTGGATACTTAAGTGAACAGACAAAGACTTCATCTGATCATTGCATGTAATGCATCATATGAGGACATATATCCCTTGGTGATTGTACTGCTCGGGAAAAAGGAGTGCTTAAAATGCAGAACTGGCTGTTTATTTTGGTGAACGTGTGCGTTGCTGCTTTTGTTGGCGGCATAACGAACCACTTTGCGATAAAAATGCTGTTTCATCCCCGTGAAGAAAAAATCATCCTGGGTCGCCGCATACCCTTTACACCAGGGCTCATCCCCAAGCGTAAAGACGAAATAGCCGAGTCGTTGGGACGTGTGGTCTCGGATTACCTGGTAACAAGCGAAGGCTTGCAGGAGCTTATTCGTAAGCCGGTGTTTCGGGGTAAGATAGAGGACAGCCTCTATCGGAAGCTGGAGGAATGGAGCCAATCGGAGCTGAGCTTCCGGGACTTGGCGCTAAAGGTATGGAGTTCCGAACAGTGGGCGCAATTGAAGGTCCGTGCTGAACAATCGGCCCGCCAGCTTACGGCCCGGGGTGCCGCAGCAGTATGGCATGGCTACGGGCTGGAGGCAAAGCCGCTGAAGGAGCTTGTTCCCGGCTGGTCGGAGGAAACGATCCAGGGCTGGAGTGGGGCTGCCGCCGATATTGTGCTGAAGGAGCTGAAGAACACGCTGCTGTCCGCTAAGGGGCAGCTTATGCTTTCGGATGTGGCTTCTTCACTCATCGATAAGGCAGGCGGATTTCTCGGGACCATGGCTTCGATCTTTGTAGATGAAGATAAGCTGGTCCAGAAGCTGACGCCCATGCTGATTCAGCAGTTGGAGGGAGAGAAAGTCCGCAAGACCATCACGGATATCATCTCAGGAAAGCTGTCGTATTACGGTGATATGCCGCTTGGGAATCTCATCGAACATGCCGCAGATGAGCCGGGCCTAGCATGGATCACCCGAACTTTGGATGATAAGCTTCCTTGGTCCAAGTGGATTGAGCGGATCGAGCTTCTTCGCGTTAGCGAAGTGATCGGACCGCGAATGCCGGCCATTGGGGCAGCCTTGCCTGGACTGCTCGATAAGGGACTGGGCTTCCTTGAGCGAAGCATCCCGGCGGCCATGAAGGCTGTTAACTTGCCGCAGCTCGTTCAGGAGCAGGTGGAGAAGTTTCCAATTGAGCGGCTGGAAGAGATCATTCTAAGTGTGTCCGGCCGTGAATTCAGGGCCATCACATGGCTCGGGGTTCTGCTGGGCGGAGTGATCGGATTGTTCCAATCCATGATAATTGTGCTGTGGAGATGAGATGTTTGATGGAGTAAGGCGAAAGGCGAATTAAAAAAAACGGCATTTCGGCCGAATATATTGGAGGAATTAAAAATGAACATTTATGACAAGGCACATGATTTGGCAAAAGCGATGAGGGAAAGCAAGGAGGTAGAGGAGATCACCTCTGCTATGAAACTCGTGGATGCAGATCCGGAGAGCAGACGCATGCTGGATGATTTCCGTCAGCGCCAGATGGAGCTTCAACAGCGTATGATGTCCGGCGATATGCCGGCTCAGGACGAAATGGAGAAGATGGAGAAACAGTTTGAGGTGCTTAGCTTGAACCTGAACATTCGTCGTTTGTTTGACGCTGAGCGGCGTTTGAGTGTCATCATCGAAGACGTGAACAAGATTATATCGGACAGCCTCCAGCATCTGTACGGACCAGCTCAATCATAAAGCAATCTATTTGTAACCATGGTGCGGGCTGTTAATTTCGGATCGATTTCGAACAATTTTTAAAAACTTGTCTCATAAATTGCGCAAGCTCCTCATAGAGTAGAAATATAGATTTCAGAGAGTAGAGGAGCTGCGTTTACAATGAAAAAAAAGAAGAATAAGTTTAAACACACCGCTTATTTATTGGTTGCACTCGGCATGTTGATATACGCCCTTCCCAGCATTTCCTTTTCTGGCGGGTTCTCGTGGGTTTCGCTGTTCGGTGCAGTCTGGGCAGGATTTGCCCTGCTCGTGATCGGTTCGCATCTCTATTATCTTATCGGTGTAGATGAAGCGAAACAGAAAGCGCTCGATGAGATCCGTAAGGAGAAATTACGCCAATGGGAATTGAAATGGCCTGAGGAACAGAAGAGCCAGGAAGCCAATTAAGAGTTGGATCACAGCGAGAGCTGTGATGAACAAAAACCTCCTTTAAGGGATACGGTTGGATCGCCCATCCGTTATCCTTCATGGGAGGTTTTTTTGTATCTGACAGGTATGGGAGTGTCATAGGACGTGATATAATAGATACAGTATGGTACAGATAGTGTTCTGGGGGTGTAACAGTTGGACGTTCGAGATGATACGATTACTAAACACGAGCAGTTGGTTCAGCATATTGAAAGTTTGAAGGTTGGAAGCAAAATATCGGTACGACGGTTAGCTAAAGAGATGGGCGTCAGCGAGGGCACCGCTTATCGGGCGGTGAAGGAAGCGGAAAGCCTGGGCATTGTGGTCACGAAGGAGCGGATCGGCACGGTTCGTGTGGAACGGAAGCCGCGGAACATATCCGAGCAGCTTATGTTTGCCGATGTTGTTGAAATAGTGGAAGGGCATGTGCTTGGCGGTGCGGAAGGGCTTAATAAAAGCCTGCATAAATATGTGATTGGCGCTATGAAGGTAGAGGCGATGATCCGATATATCGATGCCGGAAGCCTCATGATTGTCGGTAACCGTGAAGATGCCCATTTCCTGGCACTTGAGCAGGGAGCGGGCGTATTGATTACAGGCGGTTTCGGAACCAGCCGGGAAGTGAAGCAGCTGGCAGACCAGTTGCATCTGCCCATTATATCGTCCCGTCATGACACGTTTACCGTCGCCTCCATGATTAACCGCGCCATTTTTGACCGTTTAATTAAGAAGAAAATTATGCTGGTGGAGGACATCGCTCATGATAAGCCGAAGAATCACCAGTTGAAAAACTCCGTCACCGTTCAGGAATTCAAACGGATTTCACAAGCAACCGGGGAAATCCGGTATCCGGTAACGGACGAATGGAACCGGGTCATCGGCATTGTTGGTGTCCGGGATGTGGAAGGGCTCGCCGAAACCCAGCCGATCGAGAAAGCGATGACCCGTAACCCGGTGACGGCAAGCATGAAAACTTCACTTGCATCAGCGGCGCAGATTATGATGTGGGAAGGGATCGATTTTCTGCCGATTGTGGATCGGAACCGCAAGCTGCTTGCAACGGTCACTCGTAAAGAAGTGCTAGGGGCACTGCGGGATGCGCGAAATCAGCCTCAGCTCGGCGAAACGTTTGATCAGTTGATCTGGAATGGGATTGCAGAGGATCGGGACGAGGAAGGGCGTTTGTTCTTTCACGGTTTTATCACGCCTCAAATGGCTTCAGAACTTGGAACGATTTCGCAAGGGGTGCTTACGACCGTGATGAGCCAAGCGGCGGTTAAAGCGGCCAAGGATATCAGCGGCTGGGACCACGTGCTGGACCATCTGTCAACGTATTTCATCCGGCCCGTGCAGATCGAGGATCCGATCGTCATTATGCCGAAACTGCTGGAGATCAGCCGCCGTACCTGCAAGATGGAGATTGAGATCCAGCATCAGACGAACCTGATTGCCAAAGCGGTCATGACGATGCAGGCGATCGATCACGGCTAAACTCCGGACAAAATAAAGGGGCATCCCGCAGGTCTTAATGGACCTTCTGGGATGCCCCTGTTCCGTTTAATTTAGCTGGCCGTCCTCGAATCCTTCTGTCTGCTGTAATAGGTGCGGCTTCTTAGGCCGGAAAATATATTAAATGCGCCAAGCACCAAGAATACGGCTTCTACAATGACAGCTGGCGTGGAGCCGCTGAACAGAAACATGCAGACTAGCGAAAGGGAAACCAGCATAATGCCCATATAGAGGTTCATCATGGACATATAGATCCCGCGGTCAGCGGGATCCGCTACTCGTCGTGCGCGAATGCTATACAGCGCGGCAGCGATTACGGACAGAACGAGGATAATGTATAGGATATAGTGGATGACTGTGATCATGGGATGGAGGGCTCCTTTATATTCAGTAACATGCTTACGATATAGCTAAAAAGCGTGTTAGATTCGATCATGTACAATACCGGTATTGTATCATGATACCGTTGACTTTGCATCTACATGATCAAAGCTAACCCAGATTTGAAGTACACCCTCCATGACGAGCATGGTCTTGATCTGGACCTTGTAATCCTTTTCGCGAACCGTATATATTTTGTCGCTGAGAAGTGAGCGCGTCAGTTTGCTGTCCGCGTCGATATCAAACACATTACGGCCCCGAAGGGCTGCCAGATCATCGCCCATAAGCCTGATGAGTTCTTTGATGATCACGGGATCCAGCGGCGCCCTGTCGTTTTGCTCGCTCCGGATCTTGATTTCTTTGATGACCGTGGATTGTTTATTGTATTTTTTTAACGAATCGATGTCTTTTTTATACTGAGTGATTTGGATCTGCTGGTCTTGATTCGTTTCCCATAGTTTATTGTAGGCTGCATGATAGACCGAGTTGTAGACGATGCTGCCGACAACCATCCCCAGCACGAAGATGGATGCGACCTGATAGAAGGGGCGGAAGCGGTGGGTTGGAGGTACGCGCATTGTTTAACTCCGGCTGGAGCACACCCATTTGACCAGCTCGCTGCCCATATGTGCTCCAAGAAATGCAAAGCCGAGATATAGAATTTGTTTGATCACAGGGGATAAATTACCGCCAAGCATATTGCTCTCAATGACCCGCATGGGATCGATGGTGCCTCCAATGGCGGCCGCAAGCGCCCAGATCTTAATTCGGTCTGCGACCTCCATCATGGTGTGGGTGGGGGGCTGCAGGGACAGCACGGCGCCTACACCTCCCACCATGGCTCCCCCCAGCACGATGCCAAAGGCTATAAAAAAGTCCAGGATCGCTTTTGATAAAAAAACGCTCATGCCCTCATGTCTCCTCTCTTCTCTTGGTGGATGTCACGGCAACCGCCTGTCCACGTATTCCCTAGTTTCATTCTATGGGCGGGCCTAGCGGGATTATGATAAAATGGTATAAAGACTTTTAAAGATATTCTTGGATTGATTTTAAATATACATGTACCGGCGAAAGGAAGGCGTTACGATGAGCTCTTTCGTGCATTTGCACGTGCATAGTGAATACAGTTTGCTCGATGGAGCGGCACGTATCGGTGACCTGGTGCGGGAAGCGGCGGCGCTTGGAATGAAATCGCTGGCGCTGACGGATCATGGTGTGATGTATGGTGCCATTCCATTCTATAAAGCCTGCCTGGCGCAAGGCATCAAACCGATTATCGGCTGCGAGGCCTATATCACGGCAGGCTCCCGCAAGGAGCGGGGAAGCCGCAAAGATCAGCCGATCTATCATTTGATTCTGCTTGCCAAAAATGAGACCGGCTATCGCAATTTGATGAAGCTGTGCTCGATCGGGCATCTGGAGGGGTACCATTACAGACCCCGAATCGATATGGAGGCACTCGCCGCCCATCATAAAGGCATCATATGTCTCAGCGCTTGCTTGGGCGGCGAGGTTCCCCAGCATCTGCTTCATGGACGTGAGGCGGAAGCGAAAGCCGCTGCGCTTCGTTACCAGGCGATTTTTGGAGAAGACTACTACTTGGAGCTGCAGGATCACGGAATTCCGGAGCAAAAGCGCGTGAATCCCCAGCTGATTCAGCTGAGCCGCGAGATCGGCATTCCGCTGGTCGCTACCAATGATGTGCATTATCTGGCTGAGAGCGATGCCGAAGTTCAGGACGTCCTAATTTGCATCGGCACGGGCAAAACGGTGGAAGATGAAGACAGGCTGCAAATCCAGACGAACCAGCTCTATTTGAAGAGCGGCAGCGAAATGGAGCGTCTGTACCCCCATGTGCCTGAAGCTATATTGAATACGGCTAAGATTGCGGACCACTGTAACCTGGAACTGGAGTTCGGCAAGTCCATTCTGCCGGAATACAGCACTCTTCCCGAAGGGAAAAATGCAGCAGAATACTTGCGGGATCTCTGCTTGAACGGGCTGAAAGGACGTTATGAGAATTCGGAGCGGTGGCAGGATGAAGCGCTGCGCAGCGAGCTGGAGCAGCGACTGAACTATGAGCTCGGTGTCATTGAGAGCATGGGCTTCAGCGATTATTTCCTGATCGTATGGGATTTTATCGCCTACGCCCACAGGCAAGGCATCGCGGTTGGACCGGGCAGGGGTTCATCGGCGGGCAGCTTGGTAGCTTACACGCTTCACATTACAAATGTTGATCCGATGAAATATAAATTGTTGTTTGAACGCTTCCTGAACCCGGAACGGATTACGATGCCGGATATTGATATCGACTTCAGTGACGAGCGCCGGGAAGAGGTCATTGATTATGTGGTGGATAAATACGGGAAAGAACATGTCGCTCAGATCATCACGTTCGGTACGATGGCGGCAAGGGCGGCCGTCCGTGATGTCGGACGTGCGCTGAATGTGCCGTTCGGGGATGTGGACAAGGCGGCCAAGCTGATCCCTAACCACCTGGGCATCAGCATCGCAGGAGCGATGGAGCAAAGCCCGCAGCTGAAGGAGCAGTACGAGACGAAGCCGAAGGTGCGCGAGCTGATCGATATGGCGATGAAGGTCGAGGGCATGCCCCGTCATGCTTCGACGCATGCGGCGGGCATTGTCATTTCCCGCGATCCGCTGACGGATGCGGTGCCGCTGCAGGAAGGCAGCGAGAAGACGGCGCTGACGCAGTATTCCATGGAGAGTCTGGAGAGCGTGGGGCTGCTCAAGATGGATTTTTTGGGTCTGCGGACGTTGTCCATCATTGAGCGTACCCTGCGATGGATTCAAGAATTGACCGGCAGAACACTCGATTTCGAACAAGTGCCGGATGACGATTTTCTGACGTATGAGATGCTGGGGCGCGGCGATACCACGGGCGTGTTTCAGCTTGAATCTGCGGGCATCCGGCGGGTGCTGAAGGATCTGAAACCTTCGGTGTTTGAGGATATCGTATCCGTCAATGCCTTGTACCGCCCGGGTCCCATGGAGTTTATTCCAAAGTTCATTCAAGCCAAGCACGGCCGGATAGAGCCGGAGTATCCCCATTCGGATCTGATCCCGATATTAGGCGATACGCACGGAATTATCGTCTATCAGGAGCAGATCATACAGATCGCTTCGACGATGGCCGGCTTCTCGCTCGGGGAAGCGGATTTGCTGCGAAGAGCGGTTTCGAAGAAGAAGCGCGAAGTGCTGGACCGGGAGCGGAGCCATTTCGTTTCGGGCAGTCTCAAGCTCGGCTATAGCGAGGATGAGGCCAACCGTGTGTACGATATGATCGTCCGGTTCGCGAATTACGGATTTCCCCGTGCGCATGCTGCTGCTTATGGCGTGCTGGCCTTCCAGACGGCTTATCTTAAGGCGCACTATCCGGTTCCGTTCATGGCTTCCATGCTGACTGCGGTTATGGGCAGCCACCGAAAGGTAGCCGAATACGTGCTGGAGGCCCGGCGGCTCTACATCGAGGTCATGGCGCCGGACGTCAACGAAAGCGGAACGTATTTCACGCCGGTCATGAGCGGCCCTGCTGCGAAGGGCGGCGATGATGAAGCCGGTCGTCCGGCAGGAGGCGGAATCCGATTCGGGCTTGCCGCGATTAAGAATGTTGGCACGCAAGCGGTGGAGAATATCGTCGAGATCAGGCGTGAAAAGCCGTTTGAAAGCCTGCTCGATTTTTGCCGCCGGGTGGACCTCCGCGTATGCAACAAGCGCGTGATCGAGTCGCTTATTCAGGCGGGGGCTTTCGATTCCTTGCAGGGTCACCGCTCCCAGTTGGTCGCCATGCTGGACGAAACGGTTGAAGCGGCCGTGAAGTGGAGAAAGGAACGGGATGATCTCCAGATTCAGCTCTTCGACTTCGTGGAAACGACGAATTGGGACATTGAATATCCGGACATCCCGCCATATACCGCAAGTCAGCAGCTCGAATTCGAACGCGAGCTGCTGGGCATGTATTTGTCCGGCCATCCGCTGGACGGCTTCGAAGATACGCTGACGGAATCCGGAGCGGATCGGTTAATGGATCTGCATGAAGCGGAAGATGAGTCGATGGCTACGGTTGCCGGGATGGTGGTTACACTAAAGACCATTACGACGAAACAGGGGAAGGCGATGGCCTTCATGGAGTGCGAGGATCAAATCGAGCGCTGCGAGGTCGTTCTCTTTCCCGAAGTGTGGAAGCGAAGCGCGCATCTGATTGAAAAAGGCGCGCTGCTCGCGATCCGGGCGAAGGTCCAACTGCAGGACGAAGGCTTCAAGCTGCTGGCCGAAGAAATCGCTCCGCTTGAGGCGCAAACCTTGAGCCAAATGGTTCAACGGAGCAAGGTTCGGGGACCAGCAGGCGGAAGAGGAAAATCCGGCGGAGAGAATAACGGCAGGGGTGTAAAATCGGGCGCAGTCGGCATGCCGACTGTTTCGGCCGGTAATCCATCGGCCGTCCCGACCCCGGAGCCGCTTGCCGCCCGGAGTGGCGATGATTCGACCTCAATCCGAAATGAAGCATCGGGCAGCAGCTTATCGCCCGAGAAGGAATCTCGTACCGTCGTATCGAATCATAAGGCTGAGCAGCGCGTGTTTGTGAAAATAACGGCCGATGCGGAGCAATCGGAGCTGCTGGTGAAGCTGAAAGAACTCCTGCAGCAGCATCCGGGGCATGTGCCAACGGTGCTGTTTTATGAGCGAAGCCAGAAGGTGCTTGCGCTTAGCGATGCCTATCGGATTAAGCCTTCGACAGAGCTTTTTGCCGAAATGGAGAGCATGCTGGGTAAGGACACCGTTAAAGTGAAGTGACATGAAAATTTAAGAACGTTTCCCATCCCTCCCGCATACAATTAGGACACTACAGGTAATGTTGGCCGAGTATTCGCATGAAGAAGGCTCTTCATGATAGAACCGGATTGAAAGAGCGCGGCCAAAGACGCGGGGGGGATTTGTGATGTCAATGGACTTGGCAGAAAGCATGCTCAGCCGCAGAGGAGTCAGCGTAAGCTCCATCGCGGATATTGTGTTGAAGCTGCAGCAGCGTTATCATCCGAAGTTAACCATCGAGCAGTGTGAAGAAAGTGTCCGGGCCGTTCTCGGCAAGCGCGAAGTTCAGTATACGCTGTATACGGGCATTGCGCTGGATGAGCTGGCGGAGAAGAAACTGCTGCCGGAGCCGCTGCAATCGATTATGGAGCAAGACGAACCGCTCTACGGAGTGGATGAGACCATGGCGCTTGGTGTCACGAGCATATATGGCATGATCGGACTGACCAGTTTCGGCTACCTGGATAAAGAAAAAATAGGTGTGATTGAGATATTAAATGAAAAGTCGGACGGGATACATGTGTTTCTGGATGATCTCGTTGCAGGCATCGCCGCTGCCGCTTCCTCACGCATCGCGCATAATAATCCCGATGCGGCCCATTATACCGCAGGTTCTGACTGATTTGCGCGAGCGGTGTCGAATCACTGCATACGGGTAAGATTTGGCTTTCAGCCCCCTGCTCTCTTTGTTGAGGTAAAAACTGAAGTATGTTATCATTATCCATTATATCGGCTCAGGATATGCCTGTGGGACGAGATTAGGGGGATCTGAAAGGCATGTGGACGGTAATCTATATTGCGCCAACTGCAAAGGTGGCGGAAATGATCAAGACCAGGCTAACGGAAGAAGGTTTTTTGGTTCAAAGCCGTCCTGTGAATCTTTCCAAACAGCAGTTTGAGATTTTGGTACCCTCCGGAGAGCTTGAGGAAGTACAGGAAGTGTTGAATTCGATATTGCACCCCTAGTTTCATCTGGGTTACATAGCGAAGCTTAGCGTACGGATCGGCGATGTGCTATTGCGGCGGCCATTCAAATTTACGGCTGGAGAGGTGTAGTTGTGTTTAAAGACTTATTTCAGAAAAAAAGGAAATACGCAACGATCCCATCGGAACGACTTGGGACAGCAGGGCAGCCTCAGGAAGGCGAACGCCCGAAACGGGAAATTCCGGAAGGTCTGATGAATAAGTGTGCTAAGTGTGGCACCATTCAATACAGCAAAGAGCTTGAGAAGAATCTGAAGGTGTGTCAGGAATGCGGACATCATATGCGCCTGAACGCAGTAGAACGGATTGCCATGACGCTGGATGAGACAGGCTTTGAAGAGTTTGACGCGGATATGATCTCGGTGGATCCGCTCAAATTTCCGGGATATGCGGCCAAGCTCGAGCAGCAGAAGATGAAATCCGGTCTTCATGATGCGGTTATTACCGGTCAAGGCTCGATTCTCGGCCAGCCTGTTGTGGTGGCTGTGATGAGTTTTGATTTCTTCACGGGAAGCATGGGCTCCGTCGTCGGGGAAAAAATCACCCGAGCGATCGAGTTTGCAACGGACAAGCGTTTACCACTTATTATTTTCTCCACCTCCGGCGGTGCCCGGATGCAGGAGAGTATTCTCAGTTTGATGCAGATGGCCAAAACAAGCGCAGCCCTGTCCAGGTTTAACGAACTCGGTGGGCTCTATATTTCAGTGATAACGGATCCGACGACCGGCGGTGTATCCGCCAGCTTTGCGACGCTTGGCGATATCAATATTGCCGAGCCAGGAGCCGTATTCGGTTTTGCGGGCCGTATCGTTATTGAACAGACCATTCGCCAGAAACTGCCGGATGATTTCCAGACAGCGGAGTTCAACTTGGCGCATGGTCAGCTTGACATGGTTATTCATCGGAAAGATATGCGCTCCATGCTTGGTAAGCTGCTGGAGATGCATACCGTGAAAGGGGGATTCTGATGTCAGGCGAATTGCCTTTTGAAATGCCACTTGCCGAAATGCGCAAGAAGATTGATGAACTGAAACAATTCGGACAGGAAAAAGGGATCGATTTCACGGATGAAATCGCCCGCCTGGAAGAACGATATAGTCGTTTGGAGGAAGAAATTTATTCTTCGATTTCGCCTTCCCAGAAAATGCATCTGGCCCGTCATCAGCAGCGACCGACGTCGCTTGATTTGATCCAGTTGATCTTTACGGATTTTATCGAGCTGCATGGAGATCGTCTCTACGGGGACGATCTTGCCATTGTCGGCGGCCTGGCCAAACTGGACGGTGTTCCCGTCACGGTGGTCGGTCAGCAGCGCGGTAAGGATACGAAAGATAATATCGCTCGTTTCTTCGGAAGTCCGCATCCGGAAGGTTTCCGTAAAGCCCTGCGACTTATGCAGCAGGCGAACAAGTTCAAGCGTCCCATTATCACGTTTATTGATACAAAAGGCGCATATCCGGGTAATACAGCAGAAGAAAGAGGTCAGTCCGAGGCGATTGCTCGTAATCTACGGGAAATGTCGTCCCTTGGGGTGCCTATTGTTTGTGTGGTCATCGGCGAAGGTGGGAGCGGCGGTGCTCTTGCGATGGCTGTAGGCAATCGTGTGTTGATGCTTGAGCATGCCATTTATTCCGCCATTTCACCGAACGGCGCCGCATCCATTCTGTGGAAGGATGCATCCAAAGCGGACCAGGCTGCGGAAGCCATGAAGATCACCGCTAAGGACCTGCTTGAAATGGAAGTCATTGAGGAAATTATACCGGAGCCTAAGGGCGGTGCGCACCGCAACTATGAAGAGACGGCTGCCGCCATTCAAAGCGCACTGATCAGCCAGCTGAAAGAGCTTTCCGTCATGGATGCCTGCGAGCTGAAGGAAGACCGGTACCGCAAGTTCCGCAAGATTGGCGAATTCGATTTTGCGAAGGCGGAACAGGAAGACGATTCTGTAAAAATCTGATGAGTATGTGACGATATGACAAAGTTCCTATACAAATTAGACTTTTTGTAGTAGATTTAGTTGTTGGAAAAAGAGATATAGAGAACCCTTTAATAAACGGAGGAAACCCAAATGCGCAAAACAAAAATTGTATGTACCATCGGTCCTTCCAGTGAATCGTTGGAAAACACCAAGAAGCTCATTATGGCCGGCATGAACGTGGCTCGTCTGAACTTCTCTCACGGCGACTTCGAGGAGCATGGCAACCGGATCAAGAACATCCGCCAAGCTTGCGAAGAGTTGAACAAAACGGTAGCGATCCTGCTTGACACCAAAGGACCGGAAATCCGTACAGGTAAACTTGAAGTGGAACCGATTGAGCTTGTACAAGATGAATATATCACCCTTACTACCGAGGAAATCCTTGGTGATAAGAATCGTTTGTCCATTACTTATAAAGAGTTGCCGCAAGATGTTCAAGTCGGATCCACGATCTTGATCGATGACGGTTTGATCGGTCTGACCGTGGTGGAGATTCAAGGCTCCGAAATCAGATGCCGCATCGTCAATGGCGGAACCATTAAGAGCAAAAAAGGTGTAAACGTACCGGGAGTCGCGATTTCGCTCCCAGGGATTACGGAAAAAGACGCCAACGATATCGTTTTCGGGATCGAACAGGGCATCGATTTTGTTGCCGCTTCCTTCGTTCGTAAAGCAAGTGACGTGCTTGAAATTCGCGAATTGCTGAAGAAGCATAATGGCGAGCACATCCAAATCATCTCCAAAATCGAGAACCAGCAGGGCGTTGACAACCTGGATGAAATCCTCGAAGTATCCGATGGCTTGATGGTAGCCCGCGGCGACCTCGGCGTTGAGATTCCGGCTGAGGAAGTTCCATTGGTGCAAAAACGCATGATCGAAAAATGTAACCTGGCTGGCAAACCGGTCATTACGGCTACGCAAATGCTGGATTCCATGCAGCGCAACCCACGTCCTACCCGTGCGGAAGCAAGTGACGTTGCCAATGCGATTTTTGACGGTACCGATGCCATCATGCTGTCCGGCGAAACGGCTGCAGGTAAATATCCTGTAGAATCCGTGTTGACCATGTCCCGTATCGCAGAGAAAGCGGAATCCGCACTGAACTATCGTGAAATGTTCTTGAAACAGCGTATTGCTCAAGATACCAGCGTTACCGAAGCAATCAGCCAATCCGTTGCGATCTCGGCACTCGACCTGAATGCCAAAGCAATCATATCGTCCACGGAATCCGGTCAAACGGCTCGTATGGTATCCAAATACCGTCCAGAGGCTCCTATCGTCGCTGTCACGACGCAAGACAGAACGATGAGACGTTTGGCACTGACTTGGGGTGTAACGCCGGTTAAAGGCGAACAGGCTTCTTCTACGGACGAGATGTTTGATTACGCGCTGCAAGGCGGCGTGAAGTCCGGTCTCGTTAAAGAAGGCGATCTTGTTGTGATTACAGCAGGCGTGCCGCTGGGCCGTTCCGGTTCGACCAACCTGCTGAAAGTGGATCAAATCCCACAACAGAAGTAATACAACAGTCAAGAATCCGTTGGATTCTGAATATAGCAGCATATGAGCAATGGACGATGATTCTGTCGACCATTGCTTTTTGCATAGATAAGGGGGTGATGTTGATGCCTAAGCCATCCGTACCGACACTAAGCCGCTGGTTCTGGACGTCATTTCGGGTGCGTTATCAGGAAAGCGATCAAATGGGTGTCGTATACCATGCTAACTATTTAAACTGGTTCGAGATCGGGCGCACCCAAATGATCCGTGAAATGGGATTTACGTATCGCGGAATGGAAGAAGAAGGCGTCCTGCTCCCGGTGGTTGATCTTGATATCAAGTACCGCCAGCCTGCGCGGTATGATGATCTCGTAACGGTATTTACCAGAATGACTGCTTTCTCCCCGCTTCGAATACACTATGAATATGAGGTCCGTTTGCTGAACGAACAGGAGCAGGCAGATTCGGGGACGATGGAGTTGTCTCCCGAATCCAGGCTTCCCGGTACCTTGTTAACGGCAGGTGCGACCCGACATGTATGGCTGAATCGAGAGTGGAAGCCGGCCCGACTGGATAAATGCTCCCCAAAGCTGTATGATGCATTGAGGGACACCCTTTGGGGGAGGAAGGAGTAGCTTCATGTTCAAATGGTTGCTGGCAGCGATTATCTTTGTGCCTGCTATTGAAATATTCGGCTTCCAGTTTGTTGCGGATCGCGTGGGTGGCATGAATACCTTGCTATTGACACTGCTGACCTCTGCGGTTGGCGTGGCCATGATGAGGTTCGAAGGTCGCAAAGCGATGGAAGATGCCAAGCAGAGAATGAACTCAGGCATGGTTCCGGGTGCTTCCATGGCTGATGGCCTATGTATATTTGCAGGTGGAGTACTACTTATTCTGCCGGGCTTTGTAACTGACATTATCGGCTTTACGCTGATATTTCCGTTGACCCGCCCGCTGTATCGGATTTTGCTGTTGAAATGGATGAAGAAAAATATGAAAAACGGCAAGATTACGATCTTTCGCAGATAATACAAACAGGATCACCCATAAGACCGGCCCCTTCGTGGGCCGGTCTATTTATTACCTGAACCTGCCTCCGATAATATAATTCCTTAGGTCCTTGAATACATGGGCCCGGTGGAATGCATCCAGGATGACAAGCGACACAGGACCTACAATCAATCCCAGAATGCCAAACAGCTTGAGCCCGACAAACATGCCCAGCAGGGCGGCGAGCGGGTCCAGTCCCACACTGCTAGCGAGCACCTTGGGCTCCATGATCTGCCTGACGATCAGGATGATGCTGTACAGGACGGTCAGTCCGATGCCGAGCGTCAGGTCGCCCGACATAAAGGCATACAGCGACCAGGGGATCAGGACGATGCCGACGCCGAGGTATGGGAGAAGATCCACCAAGCCGATCAGAAGTCCGATGGAGAAGGCGGAATCGACCCCGAGCGCATAAAGCGTGAGCATGACGATAAGGGCCGTGATGGAGATGAGGATCAACTGGGCCCTCGCGAATCCGAACAACGCTTTTTTCAAATCCGAGAAGATATAGATCATGGGTTTGCGAATGACGTCGGGCAGGATGCGGATAAGCACGCGATTATGGCGCTCCCAGCTGTTGCTGAGAAAGAATGTTGACAGTAAAACAACAATCAGAATCGTGCCTAAGTTCGGCAGGTAATAAATAATTTGCAAAATTCCGTTAAAAATACTGGTAACTAAATCGGTCACGGCCGTGCCAATCGTTTGTGTCGTGCGGGTAATATTCTGATTGATGGTATCGTGATAATTCGGGTTGTTCTGATAGAACCGGCTAATCTCATTGATGATATTCTGGAAGCTATCATTCTGCATCCAGGCCGTCAGCCATTCCATCCAGGTATCAATATGGAGATTGAAGGACTGGGACAGAATAATCAGTTCCTTGACCAGTCTGGTAACAGCCGCAGTAAGAATCAGCAGAGCCGCTCCGAAATACAGCAGCAGGGACAACGTGACGGCGAGCCACCGCGGCAGCTTCAAACTCCGCTGAAGCAGGTGGACGCAAGGATTCATGGCATAGGCGATGATCCAGGCCAGCAGGAAGGGATAAAGCAGCGGTAGCAGTACATATACCAAATAGGCAATCACGAAGATGGAAGACAGCACCCACACTCCCCTGCCAAAACGCTTGAGCATCAATCGTTCCAAACAATCACACTCCTTTGCAGCACTTCAGGGACGAGCAGAATCGCTCATTCCTATACGTATGCAAGGAGTTTCAATATAAGGATAAGGAGTTGGAAAACGCTTGTCTTCATGATTCGACAATGAGAATTATCACAGGTATAATGGAATTGTAAGTGATTTCAAAAAAATGTTTATGGTGTCGATAAAACAATTTGATGCGGCGAATGTCGCTGCTCATGTTCACATATCAGACAAAATCCAGTATGATATGAGAAGGTTTATAACTAGGACCATAGCAATTTTTTTCGCGTTTTTCTTTTTTATCCGACTTCATGAAAATGTTTTCATGAATGTCAAAATAGTTCAGTTTATCCCGATCATAAAGGAGAGATGTTGCATGACAGCTACCAAGGGTTTGGAAGGCATTGTAGCTACCACCTCCGCGATTAGTTCGATCGTCGATGGCGTTCTGACTTATCGTGGGTATGATATTGACGATCTCGCAGAACATGCAAGTTTTGAAGAGGTAGCCTATCTGCTTTGGTTCGGAAAACTTCCGAATGCCGAAGAGCTTAAGGCCCTTCAACAAGATTTGAGCGACTATGCTGCCATTCCAGATGAGCTTATCCAGCAGATCAAATTGTATCCGAAGGATACCAATACGATGGCTGCGCTTCGCTCGGCTGTATCCGCGCTTGCTCTGTATGACGCCGAAGGCGACGATATGAGCCGTGAAGCAAACGAAAAGAAAGCGGTTAAACTTCAAGCTCAGCTTCCGACGATCATTGCTGCCATCGCCCGTATTCGTCAGGGTAAAGAGCCGGTCGCTCCGAAAGCCGGCGTCTCCATCTCGGAGAATTTCTTGTATATGCTCAGAGGCGAAGATCCTGATCAGACTTCGATCAAGGCTCTGGACCAGGCACTGGTACTGCATGCGGATCACGAGCTTAACGCATCCACGTTTGCTGCCCGTGTAACCGTAGCCACGCTGTCTGACATATATTCCGGCGTTACTTCCGCCATTGGTGCGCTGAAAGGTCCTCTGCACGGCGGCGCGAATGAAGCCGTCATGAAGATGCTGAACGAGGTCGGTTCGATTGATCGGGCTCAGGCTTACATTCAGGAGAAGCTGGACAACCGTGAAAAAATTATGGGCTTTGGACACCGCGTATACAAAAACGGCGACCCGCGCGCGAAGCATCTGCAAAAAATGTCGCGCGAGCTTGGTGAAATGAAAGGCGACACCACGCTGTACGACATGTCGGTACTGATCGACGAAACGGTTACCAACCAAAAAGGGCTGAAGCCGAACGTTGATTTCTATTCCGCATCGGTCTATACGCAGCTCGGCATCGAGCAGGAATTGTTCACGCCGATTTTTGCCATCAGCCGTGTATCCGGATGGACTGCGCACATTCTTGAGCAGTATGAAGGCAACCGTATTATCCGCCCGCGTGCAGAGTATACAGGTATGACCGACCAAAAATATGTGCCGATAGAACTTCGCTAAGTGGCTGGCAATCATGTACAATAGGCTAGAGAACCGCTCAAACGTGAGTGAATCGCGGGTGGCGGGTTTCTCTGTGCCTATTCTGGTGGAATTTTTGGAATAGTTAGAGACAAGAACCATATTCAAAGGAGGAACTCATACTCATGAAATTGGAAAAATTCGCACTACCAACTGAAGGCGAGAAAATTACGATTGATAACGGAACTCTGCAGGTGCCTAACAACCCTGTCATTCCTTTTATTGAAGGTGACGGTACTGGCCGTGACATTTGGAAAGCTTCCAAACGCGTCCTTGATGCAGCAGTAGAAAAAGCATACAACGGTTCCAAGAAAATTGCCTGGTATGAAGTATTTGCCGGTGAGAAGGCATACAATACATACGGTGAATGGCTCCCGAACGATACGCTTGAAGCGATTCGCGAGTATATCGTTGCGATTAAAGGGCCTCTTACAACGCCTATCGGCGGCGGTATCCGTTCCCTGAATGTTGCCCTTCGCCAAGAGCTGGACCTGTACACTTGCCTGCGTCCTGTTCGTTACTTCGACGGCGTACCATCTCCGGTAAAACGCCCTGAGCTGGTTGACATGGTTATTTTCCGCGAGAACACGGAAGACATCTACGCAGGTATTGAGTATAAAGAAGGCTCCGAAGAAGTGAAGAAAGTGATCAAGTTCCTTCAAGACGAAATGGGAGCCAACAAAATCCGCTTCCCGGAAACGTCCGGTATCGGCATCAAGCCTGTATCCTCTGAAGGTTCCAAGCGTCTTGTACGTGCAGCGGTTGAATACGCAATCAAGCATGGCCGCAAATCGGTGACATTGGTTCACAAAGGCAACATCATGAAATTTACAGAAGGCGCCTTCAAAAACTGGGGTTACGAAGTGGCTGAAGCTGAATTCGGCGATAAAGTGTTCACTTGGGCTCAATACGATATCATCAAGGATAAAGACGGCGTAGATGCAGCTAACGCAGCTCAAAAAGCAGCTGAAGAAGCTGGTAAAATCATCGTTAAAGATGCGATTGCTGACATCGCGCTGCAGCAAGTTCTGACTCGTCCAACCGACTTTGATGTCATTGCGACATTGAACCTGAACGGTGACTACCTGTCTGACGCGCTGGCTGCACAAGTTGGCGGTATCGGTATCGCTCCAGGGGCTAACATCAACTATGTAACTGGACATGCGATTTTCGAAGCGACTCATGGTACAGCTCCGAAATATGCAGACAAAGACGTAGTAAACCCTGGTTCCGTTATCCTCTCCGGCGTAATGCTGCTTGAGCACCTCGGATGGCAGGAAGCCGCTGACCTGATCTACAAAGGGATGGAAACATCGATCAACAACAAAACTGTGACGTATGACTTTGCCCGCCTGATGGAAGGCGCTACCGAAGTGAAATGCTCCCAGTTCGCAGACGAAATCATTAAAAACCTGTAAGGAGGAGATTCATCGTGGCAATTACTCGTAAAAAGATTACGGTAGTAGGTGCTGGCTTTACAGGTGCGACTACCGCCCTGATGCTTGCTCAAAAAGAATTGGGTGATGTGGTGCTGCTGGATATTCCGCAGCTCGAGAACCCAACGAAAGGTAAAGCGCTGGATATGCTCGAAGCAAGTCCCGTTCAAGGATTTGACAGCAACATAGTCGGTACATCCAACTATGAGGATGCAGCTAATTCCGATATCGTAATCATTACAGCAGGTGTAGCCCGCAAGCCGGGCATGAGCCGCGATGACCTCGTTAATACCAATGCAGGGATCGTGAAATCCGTATGTGAGAACGTGAAGAGTCACGCACCGAACGCCACGGTTATCATCTTGAGTAACCCGGTCGATGCCATGACCTATGTGGCATATAATACGCTCGGATTTCCCAAGAACCGCGTAATCGGCCAATCTGGCGTACTGGATACGGCTCGCTATTGCACCTTCATCGCGCAAGAGCTGAACGTATCGGTTGAGGATGTCCGCGGATTCGTCCTTGGCGGTCATGGTGATGACATGGTTCCGCTCGTTCGCTACTCCAGTGTTGGGGGCATTCCGATCGACACGCTGATTCCGGCTGAGCGCATTGAAGCCATTGTGCAGCGTACCCGGGTTGGCGGCGGCGAAATCGTGAACCTGCTGGGGAACGGCAGTGCATACTATGCGCCGGCTGCGTCCCTGGTACAAATGACGGAAGCGATTCTGAAGGACAAGAAACGGATCATTCCAATTATTGCTCTTCTGGAGGGCGAGTACGGTTATGACAACCTGTTCATGGGCGTACCGGCCATTCTCGGCGGAGATGGCATCGAGCGAATTTTCGAGCTTGAGCTGACGGTCGAAGAGAAAGCTGCACTCGATAAGTCTGCGGAATCCGTACGTAATGTAACTGCGGTCGTGACCCTGTAATTGAATCAGGATTCACAAAATCGTCTAATAATGCAATCCCGTCCCGTGATTCGGGGCGGGATTGCTTTTCTTTGGCTGATCTCTCCAGTATAATAAGAGACGATGAACTTGATGTAACAAAAATCACACTAACGACTTTGGAGGAATTGTTTATGTGGAACGTAACATTTTTTCTGCATATGGTCGGTACGGCGGCGCTAGGATTTTACTTGATTCTGCCGTTTGTTGTTGGCGGTATTCAGAAGCTGTCCCTCGGCGCACAAGAAGGAGCCGTTAATACGATTCGAGTAGCGAACCGTTTTGCTCAGTACGGCTTGGTTATTCAACTGTTAACAGGCGGCTATATGATGTCTCAAGGTGATTATTCGGTTCCTTGGATGATCATTGTAACTGTATTGCTGCTGGCGATGTTTGCTATTGGAGGCATTATGGGCAAGCCATTGAAGAATGCGCTTGCAGGAATTCGTGAGAAGCGTGAAGTGAAGGAAGAAACAAGCAAGCTGGGCACGCTTAGTGCACTCCTCTCCTTGCTGCTTCTGGTTATGATCTTCTTCATGGTATTCAACCATATCATCTAAGAACAGCTACATACGAAAGAGAAGTCGTCCGTTTAACGGGCGGCTTTTTTTGACATTATAGCACTTATAAATTACCGGGGTCCTCGCAAAGTATCTGAATGAACCTCGGAGCAATGCCCCACTATGTGGGGTTATTTTGTTGGGCGAAATGGGCTTCACTTACGTTTGATCCCGTTCAATCTGGGTAAAAACAATAGCGAAGGGCATTTTATGAGTATAAAGAGGTGTGTCGTACGCATCCTATAAGTGGTAGTTTGAGATACTGACCCGAAAGGAGAAATGTTCATATGCCACAAGATCAACAGAAACAAACCTTGCCGCCTCAGCATCAGGATCACAGACCCGGAACGGAATCGGAGATGAGTCCGAAGCCGGAGTTTGAGAGCAATGAGTACAAAGCAGCCGGTAAGTTAAAAGGAAAGGTTGCGCTGATTACCGGAGGTGACAGCGGTATTGGCCGTGCGGTAGCGGTCCACTATGCCAAGGAAGGTGCGGACGTATCCATTGTGTACCTGAATGAGCATAAGGATGCGGAAGAGACTAAGCGTCAGGTGGAGCAGGAAGGCCGTAAATGCTTGCTGATCGCCGGTGACGTCGGTGACGATGCGTTTTGCCGCGATGCGGTTACCGAAACCGTGAAGAAGCTCGGAAAGCTTGATATTCTCGTAAATAATGCAGCCGAACAGCATCCGCAGAAGAAGATTGAGGATATTACCAAAGAACAATTGGAGCGGACATTCCGTACGAATATTTTCGGTATGTTCTATCTGACTCAAGCGGCGATGCCGCATCTATCTAAGGGCAGCTCCATTATTAATACGACCTCCATCACGGCTTACCGGGGAAGCCCGCAGCTGCTGGATTACGCATCAACCAAGGGGGCCATCGTTGCCTTCACACGCTCGTTATCGATGAACGTGGTCGGGCAAGGGATCCGGGTGAATGCCGTTGCGCCGGGACCGATCTGGACGCCGCTGATTCCTTCGACGTTCCCGCCGGATCAGGTAGCCGAGTTTGGGGCGACCCAGCCGATGAAACGTCCGGGTCAACCGGAAGAGCTGGCTCCTGCCTATGTATATCTGGCCTCGACGGACTCCTCCTACGTGAGCGGTCAAGTCATTCACGTGAATGGCGGCGAAGTGATTAACGGTTAAGGTGTTTGTTTCACTTACGTTGTGAAGACATACTCAATGAATAAAATAGAGCGGACATCCGGGGCTCCAGCCCGGATGTCCGCTATTTTATCATAGGTGATTAGGAGAGATTACGGAGCTTACGGAGAATCAGACGGTTCTAAAACCGTTTGGAAGTGTACCGGTATCGCGGATTGCCCGGATTTGAGCCAGCGTCAAACGACGGTTGGAGCTGATAATGGATTCCGGCTCTTCGCCACGAATAATATCATCAAGATCGGCGATGTTGGTGTTGCCGCGGAATACTCTGAATCTGCCCCTGAAATTCGTTTCCGAGAACAGGACCAGGGTTGCATTGGGGTTGGTGGAGAAGAATCTCAAGCTTTCAATGTCACCGAAAGTTCTCTCGAGATTGCGGATACCTACATTTCCACGTACCACAAATCGGCGTCCTCTATAAAACTCGTTTCTAAACAGGGCAAGTCTTGGAAAGACAACTTGGGAGATTGAGGCTTTCGTCATAACTATCACCTCCTTTCCTTAACCAATATATGTGAGATTCATAGATTGGTATGGTTGATGCGACGGGGAAAATCAACACATTTTCTCTACTCTTTCATTTTTTGAAGTAAACCCTTTCATGTGCGAAATGATATGATATGATAACAATATTGGCAGTTTATAATGATTCTTTTTTACCATCATGTTTGGGTTATGAGAGAGAGGAGTTTACTAACGTTATGAAGTCATTTGAAGAGAGCATGTATCGACTGATTGTAGAAACCTCCACGAATTTGCCTGGAGATGTGCGAAGAGCAGTCAACCGTGGGCGAGCGTCTGAGGATGCCGCAACGCGAGCGGGGCTGGCACTGGCAACAATCGCTCAAAATATTGAGATGGCCGAGCAAGAAGTATCGCCGATCTGCCAGGATACCGGCATGCCAACATTCATCGTACATACACCAGTGGGTGCGAACCAAATCGAGATGAAGAAGGCGATCTACTCTGCAGTGATTCGCGCCACGAAGGATGGCAAGCTGCGTCCTAACTCGGTGGATTCGTTGACTGGCGCTAACAGCGGGGATAATCTCGGTCCTGGCACGCCTGTCATCCATTTCGAGCAATGGGAGCAGGATCAGGTGGACGTCCGTCTCATCCTGAAAGGGGGCGGCTGCGAGAACAAAAACATCCAGTACAGTCTTCCCGCAGAGCTTGAAGGTTTGGGGAAAGCAGGCCGCGATCTGGATGGGATCCGCAAATGCATCATGCATGCCGTATACCAAGCTCAAGGTCAGGGCTGCAGCGCTGGATTTATCGGCGTAGGCATCGGAGGCGACCGGACGACTGGTTATGAGCTTGCGAAGCATCAGCTGTTCCGTCATGTGGAAGATGTGAACCCGAATGAAGATTTGGCGAAGCTCGAAGATTACATATTGGAAAATGCAAATAAGCTGGGAATCGGCACGATGGGCTTTGGCGGAGAAGTCACACTGCTCGGCTGCAAGATCGGTGCGATGAACCGTTTGCCGGCAAGCTTTTTTGTATCGGTTGCTTATAACTGCTGGGCATTCCGCCGTCAGGGCGTATTGATTGAACCGAAAACCGGGGAGATTACGGACTGGCTGTATGAAGCGGGCAGCGAGGTGCAGATGAACGCAACGAATTCCGAAACGGCTGTGTCCCAAGCCGAAGACTCCGGTCCAAGTGATTCCAAGGGGCGTGAGGTGGTGCTGCAGACACCGATCAGCGAGGAGCAAATTCGTTCCCTGCGCGTGGGGGATGTGGTGGTTATCCGAGGCGAGATGCATACCGGACGGGATGCGCTTCATAAATACCTGATGGATCACGAGGCTCCTATCGATCTGAACGGATCCGTGATTTATCACTGCGGCCCGGTTATGATGCAGGATGAAGAGGGATGGCATGTCAAGGCTGCAGGCCCGACAACCAGCATTCGCGAGGAGCCGTACCAGGGCGATATTTTGAAAAAATTCGGCATTCGCGCAGTCATCGGAAAAGGTGGCATGGGTTCGAAGACGCTGCAAGCCCTGCAGGAGCATGGCGGCGTGTATTTGAATGCAATCGGCGGGGCCGCTCAGTATTACGCAAGATGCATAAAAAAAGTAAACGGCGTGGATTTCATGGAGTTTGGCATTCCGGAAGCGATGTGGCATTTGGAGGTTGATGGCTTTGCAGCTATCGTCACGATGGATTCACACGGAAACAGCCTGCATGCCGATGTGAGCAAGGATTCGGCAGAGAAGCTGGCCATGTTTAAAGAGCCGGTGTTCTCCTAATCCAGAGCATCTGAAGAAGCATCGATTGGCCATTATGTGCCGGTCGATGTTTTTTTGTTGAACAGGGGAGGGGGGGCCTTATTTCGAATTTTCGTTGCGGTTTTCGCACACTCCGGTTTATGATGAAAGTCAAATACGTCAATTCAATCATGGGAGGAAACAGGTGAGAAGTTTTGGACTAGCCTTTGCATCTTGGTTTGAAAAGTACACCTTTCTCTTGATTCCCGGCTCGCTGGTGCTAGGCTGGCTGCTCTCGGATGTGTTGCTGGACTTTGTTCACTGGATTCCTTATCTATTCGGTTATATTACACTGGTTATGGCGCTTGGCTGTGGGATCCGTCATCTGCAAGGGGTTCTAAAACGCCCCTTTGCCGTTATGTTGACGCTGTTTCTTGCCCATGCGGCCGCACCGGTGCTTGCCTATGGACTGGGCTTGGCTGTGTTTGGTGCGCACTCGGATTATACGATCGGCTTGCTGCTGTTCGCGATCATTCCGCTGGGGATATCCTCGGTGATGTGGGTCGGGAGCTCCGGCGGCAGCGTTCCGTTCATCTTAGCGGTGGTCGTGCTGGATACCATACTCAGTCCGCTAGTCGTTCCGGCTTTGATGGATATGTTTATCGGGGATGCTTTGGTTACCTGGAATGCGTCTGAGCTGATTCTCGATTTGCTGACCATGGTGGTATTGCCCACTGTGATCGGGGTGATGCTGTATGAAGGCTCCAAAGGACGGATTAAGGACTGGTCGGCTCCCGTAGCCCAGCCGATATCGAAGGTGTTTTTTATGCTCGTGGTTATGCTGAACGCAGCTGCCATCGCTCCCCATGCAGCAGGCATGAAGGAGGAGATGCTGGTGGTTATCCCGGTTGTCTTCACGTTGATTGTGATCTGTTATTTGCTTGGTTATTTTGGCTCGTATGCGATGCTGGGACCGACACGGGAAATGCAAATTACATTTACATACGCGTCCGGAATGCGTAATATATCACTCGGAATGGTGCTAGCTACAACTTATTTCTCACCCCAGGCTTCCATCCCGGTGGTGCTGGGCATTATGTTCCAGCAGCCGGCGGCAACCATCATTCATGCGTTATTTCACCGAAGACGCACACGGGCGGTAAGTTATCCAAAATGATCATGCGGCAGAAAGAGGAGAGACCATGAGGCAGTATCGCAATCGTTTGACTCTGATTATGCTTACTTTAATTGGGTTATCTATGCTCGCGGCAGGACTGGCTATGGTGACGGTATTCAAGCAGTCCCATATTCAGCTGCTGGAGGACAATATGGTCCGGGAGATTCGGCTTCTGCAGACCCTGATGGAGTTTCCGGATACGGACAGCGCGGATGCTCCTTCGTATTATACCAATAGATCCGTGCAGCTTGAGGAGCTGTCCGATGCGAGAGTGACGTTTATATTGAAGGATGGCAATGTTATCGGGGATTCGGAGAGTGATCCGTTGACCATGGATAACCACGCTTATCGCGAAGAAATGCTTCAAGCGGTAAAAGAAGGCCGCGGGAGCACCATTCGCCGGAGCCATACGCTTGAGCAGGACATGCTCTACGTTGCTCTTCCGGTCAAGGCTGGAGAGAGTTTCGACGGATTCGTCAGATTGTCCGTCAGTCTCAAAGAAGTGGACCAGGGAGTCAAGCAAGGCTGGACCGTCATGGGGATTGGCCTGCTGGTGCTATTCCTGATTGCTGCCCTGGTGAGTTATCGGGTCGCCAAAGGCTTGACGTCACCGCTAGAGAAAATCACGCGCGTTGCCAGACGGATATCGAGCCTTGAATATGATGCGAGGGTGAAGATTCACCGTAAAGACGAGATCGGTCAATTGGCGCAAGCGATTAACGGAATGGCCGACAGCCTGCAGACCCAACTGCGGACGATACGGGATAATGAGGATTTGCTGCAAAGCGTTCTAAACAATATGACAGGCGGTATCGTCATGGTGAACGGAGCAGGTCAGATTATTCTTGTGAACCGGGCTGCCGAGCGAATGCTTGGTATTAATGCCGAAGTGATAACAGGCAAATCGTACCGTGAGCTCAAGCAGCATTATGAATTGACCAAACTGATGGAGCAAGGCCTGGAGAGCAAGGAAGGCTTCCATGAAGAGCGCAACATCTATTATCCGGTGGAATCGATTATCCGCCTGGATGGGGTTGCGATGATGCAGGAGGAAGAGCAGGAGTCTTATCGAGGCATGCTGTTCCTGCTGCAGGATGTAAGTGATATCCGCAGATTGGAACGCATGCGGAGTGAATTCGTAGCCAACGTGTCTCACGAGCTGAAGACTCCGCTTGCTGCGGTTAAAGGGTTTGCCGAAACGCTGCTTGGCGGCGGGGTTACGGATGAGAAGACATCGCGCTCCTTCCTCCAGATTATCTATGACGAGTCCGAGCGGCTAAACCGTCTAATTGGTGACATTCTAGAGCTGTCCAAGATCGAATCCAAGCGGATTCAGATGGATTACTCGCCGATTCATTTATCGGCATTCTTTGATACGATATCCGAAATGATGCGCACGGTCGCAGAGAAGAAGCGGATCAGCCTGGAGCTCGACATTCCGGAAGAGCTGTTTATGGAGGGGGACGAGGACAAGCTCCGCCAGATATTTATGAATCTGCTCTCGAACGCGATCAGTTACACGCAAGAAGGCGGACGAGTAAAATTAACGGCTCTTGAAAAGCATAGTCATGGGAACGCCGATGATATTGTGGAATTCATAGTTAAGGATTCCGGGATTGGCATTCCGAAGAAAGATCTTCCCCGTATATTTGAACGATTCTATCGGGTCGATAAAGCGCGTTCGCGCGGGTCAGGCGGAACGGGGCTTGGACTATCGATCGTGAAGCATCTGGTGGATCTTCATCACGGAACCATCAAGGTGGAGAGCGAACTGGGAATTGGCAGCTCCTTCATTATTGAGCTTCCGATATTGCAGGAAACGCAGGAGACAGGGAGTTAACACTCCGTTAACATTCTGTTGATATACTTGCATAGCAGTCCAATTATCAAGATAAGGGCGGGGGTAACATTGACGCAACGCATGCTGGTTATCGAAGATGAGCCGACACTTTCGCGGCTGTTGTCTTACAATCTGACGCAGGAAGGTTTTCAAGTCGAGGTAGAGGAACACGGTACCGCAGGTTACGAGAAAGCGTCGCATCATGAATATGATCTGATCCTGCTGGATGTCATGCTGCCTGGCATGAACGGCTTTCAGATTTTAGAGAAGCTTCGCAGTAACGGAATTACCACGCCGATCATCATTCTGACCGCGAAGAACGCCGAGGAAGAAGTTGTTCAAGGTTTGAAGATGGGAGCGGATGACTATATTACCAAGCCATTTGGCGTATCTGAGCTGCTGGCCCGCGTATCGGCCGTTATGCGCAGGGTTTCTGGTCACGCCGATGAAGTGAAGACGACAGACAATCAAGGAAATGTCATCTCACTTGGACAACTGGAAATCTATCCAGAGAAATACGAGGTTCGTCTTGGCGGCCAGAGCATTAATCTTAGGCCGAAAGAATTTGAGGTGCTGCTCTACCTGGCCAAAAAACCGGGCGTTGTGTTAACAAGGGATGATCTGATGAACGTGGTCTGGGGCTTCGATTATATCGGCGGGCAGCGAACCGTGGACGTTCATGTGAGTTCCCTGCGCAAGAAGCTTGAGCTTGATCCTGAATCTGTACACATTGACTCCATTCGCGGGGTTGGTTATAAACTTGTAGTAAATCCGAAAAAAGGCTCCCATCATTCCGTTTGAAATGATGAGGAGTCTTTTTTTTGGGTCTTTGGTCAGATCCTGACGTGTCTAACGTCTCATTCCCCACGATTATCCTTCCGTAGTTTACGCTCCCTTAATCATTCGAGTATATTCCCATAATACTTGTTCGGTAAGATGCGTCTAAAGGACCAGATGAAGAAGGGGTGAAGGCGCATGACACTGCTTCAAACCAAACCAAATCAGACAGAGAGAATGAAGATGGAGGTAGAGCCGGAACTTGATGGACAAGTAGCAAACGAGCCTGAAGCAGGCGCATTATATCGGCAATACATAAGAAGGGTCCCTGTTATAGGAAAGTCTGAATCCTGCCTCGATGTGTTGAATGTTTTTGCGAAGGATCCGCGTATTCTGTGTGTTATTTATTGCGATGAGGCAGACACACCAGGGGGACTGATCATGCGGGATGTGTTTTACCAGCGAATGATGGGCAGGTTTGCCGTTGACCTGTATTATTCCAAGCCCGCCTTCCAGTTTGCGGACCATCAACCGATGCGTGTGGATATATCCGAGAAGGTGGGGACGCTGCTGGAATTGTCCTTGCAGCGTCCGGATTCGAAATTTTATGATTGTGTCCTGATCACGGATGCAGGACGATTGCTCGGCGTGCTTACGGTCCGGGATCTGATGAGTCTGTCCAGCGGGCTCCAAGCGGAGGCAGAAGAGAAGCGGGAACTGATCCTGCAGGAAAGCTACCGGCATACCCGGAACATTCAATCCTCTTTAACCGACGTCCGAACGGCAGCAGCGAGAACGAACTCGGAATGTATACGGATGAGAGAGTGGTCTCAAACCGGGAAGGCGAAACTGGATCTTGTCCAAACCTCGTACCTTGGCCTTGTGGAGGATATGACGAAGCGTGAAGGCCAGGCCTCCGAGCTCGCGGCGGATGCCAGCCGCATATTTTCCATAACCGGCATGATTACCGAGCTTGCGAACCAAAGCAGTCTGCTGGCAATGAATGCCTCGATTGAAGCCGCACATGCCGGCGAGCATGGGCGGGGATTTCAAGTGGTTGCGGCAGAGGTACAATCGCTGGCAAAACAAACGCGCAAGCTGTCAGGGGATATATCGCAGCTGCTCGAGCAAATCCAGCGGCTGGCAGCAGATACAGCCAAAGGGGCCGTGTCATCTCTGAAGGAAATCCAATCCTGCGAGGGGTATGTAACGGAAGGTGCCCAAATGTTTAATGAAATGGACCACGCCGTTCAAGAGGTTCAGAAGTCCGGTAATCAGGTTTATCAACTGGCCGAGGAAACGGTTAGGCGTGTGGAGCGGGTCAAGGATGAGCTTGCCGGAATGAACACTGGCCAAGCTGCGATCATGGAAGAAAGATCGAATCTATAAGCCTACTTTTCATTAAATATTTTACACAGAGTTTACATTTCTCCAAAACTGCTATTACATTACGGGATTAATATTAATATTGTGAAAAGGAAAGTAGAGACAACAACCATTTTGAAGGAGTGGATTCGTTTGTTTAGAAGAAGGGGTCGTAAACCAGCAGGTATTCTCGTATTGGTGTTGATGTTGAGCACGCTTTTGGCGGCATGCGGAGGAGGAACTTCCGGCAGTGCTTCAGGAGAAAATACAGACAATGGTTCAGCACAGCAAACAGGAGAAAGTACCTCAACAGCTTTGACAGGAACGATAGAAATTGACGGTTCAAGTACACTGCATCCATTAACCGAAGCGGTTGCCGAAGAGTTCGGCGCAGCTAACCCGGACGTCCGCATTCCGATCGGAACAGGCGGAACAGGCGCTGGCTTCAAACGTTTTAACAACAGCGAGATCGCAGTGTCCAATGCTTCCCGTCCGATTAAAGACAGCGAAGCTGAAGAAGCAAAAGCCAATGGCATTACCTATCATGAGGTTCTGGTAGCTTATGACGGACTGTCCGTCGTTGTTAACCCAAGCAATGAGTTCGTAGATAAATTGACCGTTGATGAGCTCAAGAAAATTTATGAGCCGAACAGTACCGTAAAAACATGGGCTGACGTTCGTGAAGGATGGCCGGCAGAGGAAATCAAGATTTACTCGCCAGGTACGGACCACGGAACATTCGATTACTTCACAGAAGCAATTAACGGTGAAGCACAAGCAAGCAGAAATGATAGCCAAATTACATTCAGTGCCGATACAAACGCAGTCGTACAAGGGGTAGCTGGTGACAAGAACTCCATCGGATACTTCGGATTCTCCTTCTATGAAGAGAACCAAGACAAGTTGAAGCTGGTTCCGATTGATAACGGTACGGCTACAATAGCTCCAAGCATGGAAACGATCAAGGATAACAGTTATGCTCCATTGTCCCGTCCGCTGCTGCTCTATGTTAACGATAAAGAGCTTGAGCGACCAGAAGTGAGTGCGTTCATGAACTTCTACCTTGATAATGCCGCTAGTCTTGCTGGCGAAGTTGGTTTCGTACCGCTTCAAGATGAACAGTACAAAGCAGAAAAAGACAAGTTGGCAAAATAATTAAAGACTAGATGCCCGGAGGGAATCCTCCGGGCAACCCGTAGAAAGGGAAGAGGAGAATGAACAAAACTTCACCCGTGGCGGTAAACACAAAAAGCATGACATTCCGTCGAAGCAAAACACGCATCTCAGACAAAATCATTCCAATCTTACTCGGCTTGTGTGCCCTGCTTTCGGTGTTTACTACCATCGGTATTGTATATACGCTTCTGCAGGAATCCGTGATCTTCTTTAAGGAAGTACCGGTATGGTCCTTTCTGACTGGAACGACATGGAGTCCGATTCTCCCTCCAAAAGAATTCGGCGTGCTGCCCCTGCTGGGCGGCACATTGCTGATTACAGGCATTGCGATCCTATTCGCAGTGCCTATCGGCTTGGCATGCGCTATTTATCTCAATGAATACGCTCCTGCCCGGGTTCGGGGGGTTGTAAAGCCAGTGCTTGAAGTATTGGCTGGTGTACCAACGATTGTTTATGGATATTTTGCGCTTGAAACGGTAACGCCATTCCTTCAAAAGATTTTTCCCAACATGGGTATATTCAATGCGCTTAGCGCGGGTATCGTGGTAGGGATCATGGTCCTGCCGATGATTTCATCTTTAAGTGAAGACGCGATGCGCGCGGTACCTAAGAGTCTTCGTCACGGTGCATACGCGCTCGGTGCTACCCGATTTGAGGTTGCACTGAAAATTGTGCTGCCTGCTGCTCTGTCGGGGGTCGTGTCGTCCTTCGTATTGGCATTCTCGCGTGCGATTGGTGAGACGATGATCGTAACGGTGGCTGCTGGTGCTACGCCGCAGCTGACGCTGAATCCGCTGGAAAGCATTCAGACGATGACTTCATATATCGTTCAGGTAAGTATGGGTGATGTTCCGCGCGGAACGATTGAATACGGCACGATTTTTGCGGTAGGTCTGACCTTGTTTGTCATCACCTTCTTGCTTAATATATTGGCGCAGTGGGTCGCTCGCCGCTTCAGGGAGGAATACTAGATGGAACAATTGAATCTGGGAGATAGCAAAGGAATCAACCGGAGACGCCGTAGTGACCAGACGCTGCACATTATATTCCTGGCTTGTACCAGTATCGGTATTCTTGCCTTGATGGCTTTGATTGTTACGATTGTGACGGATGGCATTTTCAGACTATCGCCAGATCTGTTCACCAACTATCCGTCACGTATCGCGGATAAAGCAGGACTGAAGTCGCCGATTGTCGGCACGATTTACTTGCTTCTGCTCATGGCTCCGCTGTCCTTCATATTAGGCGTTGGCGCAGCGATCTTTCTCGAAGAGTATGCGGGCCGCAGCCGCTGGGTTCGGCTGATTCAGTTGAATATCAGTACGCTTGCAGGGGTTCCTTCTATTATATATGGTATCCTGGGGCTCGCTATTTTCGTACGTGGGATGAATCTAGGCCGCAGTCTGCTCTCCGGGGTATTAACGATGACGCTGCTGGTGCTGCCGATTATTATCGTTGCCGCCCAGGAGGCGCTTCGGGCCGTGCCTAAGAACCGGCGCGATGCTTCTTATGCGCTGGGCGCAACGAAATGGCAAACGGTATCCAGCGCAGTACTACCTTCAGCGATTCCAGGAATCATGACCGGGGTTATCCTGGCCTTGTCTCGTGCGATCGGCGAAACCGCACCGCTGATCATGATCGGTGCCTTAACGTACGTGGCCTTCTTGCCGGAAAATCTGCTCGATTCGTTTACTGTCATGCCGATCCAGATCTTTAACTGGATATCAAGACCAAGTGAGGCTTTCCACGAGCTGGCGGCTTCGGGTATTATTCTGTTGCTCATCATGCTGTTCATCATGAACATTATCGCCGTGTGGATCCGGAACAAGTATTCGAAGAACATCTAAGAGACGCTTAAGCAGATCTAATCGTGAAAAAGGAGACATGAATAAGATATGGAATCCATCATACAGATTAAGAAATTAAACCTTTATTATGATACGTACCATGCGCTTAAAAACGTGGATCTGGACATTCCGGAGAAAACGGTGACGGCGTTCATTGGACCGTCGGGCTGCGGTAAATCCACGCTGCTGCGTACGCTGAATCGGATGAATGACATGATTCCTTCCACCCGGATTGAAGGCAGCGTGCAAATCGGCGGGACGGAAATCTACAGCGAGGAAGTCCACGTTGAAGCCCTGCGCAAGCAGGTAGGGATGGTGTTCCAGCAGCCGAATCCGTTTCCTAAATCGATTTATGATAATATCGCCTACGGTCCGCGACTCCACGGTATCCGCAGTAAAGCGGAGCTTGACCAAATTGTGGAACAGAGTTTGAAGCAGGCCGTGCTGTGGGATGAAGTCAAGGATTATCTCAAGCGGTCCGCGCTGAGCTTGTCCGGGGGTCAACAGCAGCGTCTGTGCATTGCCCGGGCACTTGCCGTACAGCCGGATATTCTGCTTATGGACGAAGCTACTTCCGCGCTGGACCCGATTTCGACCCTGAAAATCGAAGAGCTGGTACAAGAGCTGAAGAGCAAATACACCATCGTTATGGTAACGCACAATATGCATCAGGCTGCCCGCGTATCCGGGCAGACGGTATTTTTCTTGAATGGCGAAGTGGTTGAATCGGCAAGCACCGATACGCTGTTCTCAACGCCGTCAGATGCACGTACCGAGGACTATATCTCGGGCCGATTTGGTTAACCCACACTCATATGATCTTTCTTAAAAGTAGATAGGAGGAACATCACACATGATCCGGAGAATTGAGTTTGATCAGCAGCTTAATGAGCTGAAAACCTTGCTGCAGGATATGGGCAAGCATATGGAGGAGGCACTGGCGAGCAGTGTAGAGTCTCTCCAGACCCTGGATGCGGAGAAAGCGCAGGCGGTTATCAAGAACGATGTGCAGTTAAACACAATGGAAGAGCAGATCATGGAGATCGGCTCCCGCTTGATCGTAACCCAGCAGCCTGTGGCGAAGGATTTGCGACGGATATTGGTTGCTTTCCGGATTGCCAGCGATTTGGAGCGGATGGGCGACTTGGCTCGTGATGTCGCTAAAGTCACGATCCGTCTGCAAGGCCAGAAGCTGATCAAGCCCTTAGTGGATCTTCCGCGGATGTCGGATTTGGTGCGTGCGATGGTCTCGGAATCCATCGAATCCTATCTGATGGAAAACACGGATCTGGCTTATAAAATGGCCCAGGATGACGATCAGGTCGATCATTTGTACAGCGTCATTCTGCAGGATTTGTATTCGCATCTGACCTCCGATCCGGACTCGGCCAATCAAGCGATGCTGCTGATTATGGTGGGCCGTTACATTGAACGGATCGCCGACCATGCCACGAACATTGGCGAGAGCACCGTGTACCTCGTAACAGGTCACCGTCCCGACCTCAATCAATAGCATCATGACAGTCTAACGCTGGCGAAAGCTGGCGTTTTTTTGCGAGAATTCAGAAAACTCCAGCGAAGCGGAAGCAATTCTTTAATCGCATTTATATATTTGGGGCCCCCGCAAAGTATTTGGAATAAGCATCGAAGCACAGGCTCCACTTTGTGGGGTTATTTTGCGTTTCATCAAGAATTCATCGTTAATCGAACGGATTGTTCGGAATTGGCGGTAACCTATGTTATCATGTGGAAAGGAAGTAATATTGGTGCGAGGTGTTCTATGGACAAGCTGATTTTGATTGATGGAAATAATATCATTTACCGTGCATTCTTCGCGATGCCGCCGTTGACCAATGCCAGCGGACAGCAGACGAATGCAGTTTACGGCTTTACGACCATGCTGCTTCGCTTAATTGAGGAGCATAAACCGACCCATATGATGGTGGCATTCGATGCAGGAAAGGAAACGTTCCGGCATGCGGATTATCAGGATTACAAGGGTGGTCGTCAGAAGACTCCTCCCGAGCTATCCGGACAATTCCCGCTGTTGAAAGAGCTGCTGAAGGGTCTTGGCGTCTCCCAGTTCGAAATTGGCGGTTATGAGGCCGATGACATTATCGGGACCATTACCCGTCAGGCTGACGAAGCTGGCCGGAAGGTGATGGTCGTATCCGGGGATAAGGATATGCTGCAGCTGGCTTCGGAGCATACCACGATCGCGATGGTCCGCAAGGGCGTTACCGATATTGAGTATTACGGACCGGAACAGATTAAGGAGCGGTATAACCTGACGCCTGATCAGATTATCGATCTTAAGGGACTGATGGGCGATGCTTCTGATAACATTCCCGGCGTTCCAGGAGTGGGTGAGAAGACGGCTCTGAAGCTGCTTCATGAATTTGGATCCGTAGAGGCCGTGGTGTCACGTACAGATGAGCTGAAGGGCAAGATGAAAGAGAAGATCGAAGAGCATGCCGATTCCGCCATACTCAGCAAGAAGCTGGCCACGATCTTCCGCGAAGTTCCGCTGGAGCAGTCGCTGGATGACATGGCGTTTACAGGCCTGAATGAAGAGACGGCAGGACCTGCACTGGCGAAGCTGGAGTTTAAATCGCTGATTGAACGGTTAAACCTGAGCACAAGCGGAATGGGCGGAGATGCGGCTGAGTCGAAGCCCGAAGCGAAGATTGAAGTGACCCTTGTGGACACGAAGGAACTTGCGGAGGTTGCGGATAACCTGGCCCAGGTGACCATGCTCCATGTGGAGACGCATGGGGAAAACCCTCATCATGCCGAGGTAATCGGGCTCGCACTCGCTACAGAGGAACGACAGTACTTCATTCCATTTGAGGTACTGAAGTCGGAAGAGGCCGAGCCTGTCCGTACTTGGCTTGCCGATAGCGGGATCCCAAAACGAGGGTATGATCTGCACCGCATTGATCTGGCTCTCCACTGGCAGGGCATCGCTTTTGCCGGTGCAGCATTCGACGTGCATCTGGCTGCATACCTGCTGGACCCGACGGAAGCGAATCAAAGCCTTAGCGGGCTGGCTTCCAAATACGGGCTTGCGTATCTTCAAGCCGATGAGGATGTGTTCGGTAAAGGGGCCAAATACAAGGTTCCCGATGTGGAGAAGCTCAGCGAGCACATGGCCAGAAAATGCCTGGCTGTATCCGAACTGGTTCCCGTTCAGGAGAAGGAGCTGGCTGCTAATGAAATGCTGCCGCTGTTCCATGAGCTGGAGATGCCGCTGTCCCGCATTTTGGCCGATATGGAGAAGCAGGGAATTGCCGTGAATGCGGAGGATTTGAAGGAGCTGGGTCGCGAGTTTGAAGGACAGATCGCGAAGCTTGTTCATGAGATCTATGAGATCGCTGGAACGGAATTTAATCTTAATTCGCCTAAACAGCTGGGCGAGATCCTGTTTGTGAAACTGGAGCTTCCGGTCATCAAGAAGACCAAAACCGGTTATTCTACCGATGCCGAGGTGCTGGAGAAGCTGGCGCCTTATCACGATATTGTCCGCCTGATTCTGAAGTATCGTACCTTGGCCAAGCTGCAATCCACTTATGTGGAAGGTCTTCTGAAGGAGATTTCGTCACAGACTGGCAAAGTGCACACCTATTATCGCCAGACGATTGCCGCGACGGGGCGTTTGAGCAGCCAATTCCCGAATTTGCAGAATATTCCCATCCGTCTGGAGGAAGGCCGTAAGCTGCGCAAGGTCTTCGTTCCGTCCGAGCCGGGCTGGAGCATTTTGGCAGCGGACTACTCCCAGATTGAGCTGCGCGTGCTTGCGCATATCTCGGATGATGAACGGCTGAAGGAAGCTTTCGTCCACGATATGGACATCCACACCAAGACCGCGATGGACGTGTTTGGAGTCGGCGTGGATGAGGTGGACTCCAATATGCGCCGGTCTGCCAAGGCGGTTAACTTCGGCATCGTGTATGGAATCAGCGACTATGGCTTGTCCCAGAACCTGAACATTACCCGGAAGGAAGCTGCGGCATTCATTGACCAATATTTCGAGGTGTTCCAGGGCGTACGGCGTTATATGGACGTGATCGTCAAGCAGGCAAAGCAAGACGGCTATGTGAAAACATTGCTTGAACGTAGACGGTATCTGCCGGAGATTAACGCCAGCAACTTTAATCTGCGGTCCTTTGCGGAGCGGACGGCAATGAATACGCCGATTCAGGGAACGGCCGCCGACATAATCAAGCTGGCCATGGTCCATATGGACAAGGCATTGTATGATCGTCAATTGAAGAGCCGCATGCTGCTTCAGGTGCATGATGAATTGGTGTTTGAGGTGCCGGAGGATGAACTGGAGATCATGAAGGAATTGGTGCCGGAAGTGATGAGTAAGGCACTGAAGCTGTCGGTACCGCTGAAGTCGGAAGTCAGCTATGGCGAGAACTGGTACGAAGCGAAGTAAAGCTGCACATTGTGTCAGTCGATAGAAGATCTTTTATAGGGATCATGGCGTGAAGAGGGGCGCAATATGCACCATACCTTTCCACAAAACCATGGTCCCGCTCTGTCCCAACTTCCGGTATAATGGGAAATGAGGTGAAGTCATTATGCCGGAATTGCCGGAAGTAGAAACCGTGAAACGAACACTTAACCAATTGATTAAAGGTAAGCATATAGATCATGTATCCGTACATCTGCCGCGGATCATTCAGCGTCCTGACGATATTGAGGCATTTGCGTTTATGCTGAAGGATCATACCGTGGAAGGTGTAGAGCGCAGCGGGAAATTTTTACGAATATTGCTGGACGGGCTAGTGCTCGTCTCGCATCTTCGGATGGAAGGGCGTTACGGGGTGTACCCTGCCGAGGAGCCTGTGGAGAAGCATACCCATGTCATCTTTCATTTCTCGGATGGCACGGAGCTGCGCTATAAGGACGTACGCCAATTCGGAACGATGCATCTTTTTGCAACGGGGGAAGAGTTTCAGCACGCTCCTCTTGCCAAGCTGGGTTATGAGCCGCTGGATGAGACGTTTACGTTTGGAACCTTTAAGGAAGTCATCGGCAGCAAGAAAACGAAGATCAAGGCGGTGCTGCTGAATCAGGCATATGTGGTCGGTATCGGCAATATATATGTCGATGAGGCATTGTTTCGAGCCAAGATTCATCCGGAGCGCAATGCTAACAGCCTGAAGGATGCCGAGCTCAAGCGATTGTATCATGCGATTGTGGATACACTGACCGAAGCCGTAGACGCGGGTGGTTCTTCCATTAAATCCTATGTCAATGGACAGGGTGAAATGGGGATGTTCCAGCACAGTCATCAGATTTACGGACGGAAGGACGAGCCGTGTAATACATGCGGAGGACCGATTCATAAGATCGTGGTTGGCGGACGGGGGACTCACTTCTGCCCGAAGTGTCAGCCGTTAAGGAAGTAATCCAATAGGCGTGCACCCATTCTTTTCCTCACACATATAATGTGGAACATATGTGGAGCGCATGGAGCTGCTCTTCTTCATGAATGAGCCGCTTGATGTGGAGCTTACGAGGAGGGAAAAGGGTGCTCAGTCATATTTTCTCGTCTGTGCTGCTGGCTATGGCATTAAGCCTGGACGGATTTGGGGCGGGGGTTACATACGGTCTGCGCAAAACCAGGATACCGCTGCTGTCTGTATTGATCATCTCGCTATGTTCCGGCTTGGTGCTTGGCGCCTCCATGCAGGCAGGCGCGCTGTTACAGCGGTTCTTATCCCCATCTGTGGCGTCCGTGATCGGAGCCGCCATTTTGATTCTGCTGGGCCTATGGTCTCTATACCAGCAAGTTCGCAGAAAAAACGAGTCTGATGTGCAGCCGGTTTCTAATAGGGACATTTCAAAGTCTCTTATGGAAACGCAGGGGGCTGACCATCAAGTGAAATTACGACGTGAGGTTAACACGGCAGGTCATGAGCATCTTCAGCGGGCGGTATTCTCTCTTGAGATTCCGAAGATCGGCGTTGTCATTCAAATTCTCCGCAGTCCGTCGAAGGCGGACTTGGACGACTCCGGCAGCATCTCTCCGTGGGAGGCGATGTGGCTCGGGATCGCGCTATCGCTCGATGCGTTCGGAGCTGGGCTTGGCGCAGCCATGCTGGGCTTCTCACCGCTAGGTACCGCAACGGTTGTTTCCTTGTTTAGCGGGATATTCCTGGTGCTGGGCATGAGGGTTGGATTACGCTTTGCGTCCAAAGGTGGCATGCGTTTTATCTCTTATTTGCCTGCTTTTTTGTTAATCGTCATGGGTATAATGAAGCTGTTATGAGGTGAAGTCATGAATATCGGTTTAACCGGAGGAATTGCAACAGGCAAGAGCACCGTGTCCTCCATGTTGACCATGAAGGGAGCACTTCTCGTCGATGCGGATCTCATCGCCCGGGAAGTGATGCTCCCGGGTCATCCGGTGCTGGGTAAAGTGACCGAACATTTTGGACAAGCGATCCTGTTTGAGGACGGTACGTTGAATCGAAAAAAACTCGGGGAGATGATCTTTCATCATCCCGAGCAGAGAACGGTGTTGAATGAGATCACACATCCGGCGATCCGGCAGGAAATCCGGGAACGGACGGAAGCGTATGAGCGGCAGTATCCGGACCGGCTCGTGGTAGCGGATATACCGCTGCTGCTTGAGGCTAAGGAGCATTATTCTTATCTTGACCAGATCGCTGTCGTTTATGTACCGCGAGAGCTGCAGTTAGAGCGTCTGATGGTGCGCGATGATCTTAACAGGGATGCGGCAGAAGCGCGTTTAAACAGCCAGATGGATATCGAGGAGAAGAAGCGTCTGGCGGATATCCTTATCGATAACAGCGGAACATTGGCTGAAACACAGCAGCAGGTGGACAACCTGTGGGGCAGGCTGGTTCGGTTATGAGGTGGCTCCGTAAAAAAAGAGTGCTGCTTCTGCTGTTTGTCTCTTTTGTAGCGCTGCTGTTTCTGAGCTCGAACTGGATGACCTTGCTGTATCCGATTCATTATAAGGATGAGATCAGGAAGCATGCCGCTTACTATGAGGTCGATCCCTTCCTGGTGGCTTCCATCATTCGAGTGGAGACGAACTTCAAGCCAGGCAAGGAGTCCAAGAAAGGCGCTCTGGGCATTATGCAGCTGATGCCGGATACGGCGAATTGGGCGATGGAAATGGCCAAGCTGCCATCGGTGAACCTGCTCAACGTGAAGAATGAAGTGGATGCGAATATCCAGCTGGGCACCTGGTATATTCAGAATCTGCACAAGGAAATGGACGGCAACCCGATTGCCGCCATCGCCGCCTATAATGCAGGTCCCGGGAACGTGAAGAATTGGATCAACAAGGGCATGTGGGATGGAACCTACGAGAATGTGAAGAGTATTCCCATCGGGGAAACCCGTCACTATGTACAGCGCGTGATTTATTATTATAATCAGTATACAGATGTGTATAAGGACGGCTTTTAACGAAAAAAGAGCGCTGGACAGGCTCTTACATCGAGCCGTCCAACACTCCTTTTTTAAGGAAGAATCGATTATTGACCGGAGAATTGACCAGCCAATTGTTGCTCGGCCAGGGTTACAAGACGCTTTGTGATGTATCCCCCGATCGAACCGTTCTCGTAGGAAGTCATGTTACCTTGGTATCCGTCTTGTGGAATGGAGATACCAAGTTCTTGAGCTACCTCGTATTTCAATTGCTCAAGAGCAGCGTTTGCGCGAGGAACAACCAGGTTGTTGGAGTTGTTGTTGCTTTGTGCCATGTTAAGTTCACCTCCTTGGGTTGGTAAAAGTATTATGTCTCGGGTTTCGCATTTTCATAACATAAAAGAACAAAGTTTTGCTGGTAAATTTTTCTCTAGCGCCATCCAAGGCGAAATACGCTAAAACGAAGGAAGTGAAGATGACTTTATGAAGTGTCCATATTGCAGTTATGCCGGAACGAAAGTGCTTGATTCCAGGCCGGCCAACGAGAATAAATCCATCCGCCGCCGCAGGGAATGCGAGCAGTGCAGCAAGAGATTCACAACCTTTGAGATGGTGGAGGAAACGCCGCTGATCGTCGTGAAAAAGGACGGAAGCCGCGAAGAATTCAGCCGGGAAAAGGTGCTCCGTGGTTTGATCCGGGCATGCGAGAAGCGTCCGGTATCCGTGGACCAGCTGGATATGATTGTCTCGGATGTAGAGAAAGCACTGCGCAATACCGCAGCAGCAGAGGTGGAGAGCCGCCAGATCGGGGAGCTTCTGATGGAGCGGTTATATCCGGTCGATGAGGTAGCTTACGTCCGCTTTGCATCCGTGTATCGCCAATTCAAGGATATCAATATGTTTATGAAGGAACTGAAAAGCCTGCTGTCCAAGGGTACGGACGTTTCGGAGCTGTAAGAGCGCCATGGTTCTGCCCGATCCAGGTGCTCTTCTGGTGCTCTCATAGCGCCCATTATCATCATCGATAAGTGACATTATATAGAGAAGTAAAAGGGATACAGCACGTCATCAAAAAATGTGAAAAACATGTTGACATGCCTGCTGATTTTTTATATGATATAGAAGTCGCTTACGGGGCCTTAGCTCAGCTGGGAGAGCGCATCGCTGGCAGCGATGAGGTCAGGGGTTCGATCCCCCTAGGCTCCATAATAAAAAAAGCCGCTAAACACAAGGATTTCTGAGTGTTTGGCGGCTTTTTGCTATGGATTGATGTTGAAGATTATGGGGCGTGGTCACACGTTTGGTCACACTCAGGATTTTTTTGAGTGATTTCGAGCAAGATTAAGTTGAAAACGCAGAGTTCAACTGTACGGTTTGATGCGTTCTCTTTATAAGGTATTTTAGGGATAGAGGACTTGGTGAAATATTAGCCGAACAGCATCTCACCGTATTGCGAAGCGGTCTCTTTGTGAACAGATGGTAAAACATGGGAATAGGTATCAAGGGTTACTCTGATGTCAGAATGACCAAGAATTTCCTTTACCACCTTAGGATTTACATTTTTTGATAACATCAAGCTCGCTACTGTATGTCTGAGATCATGGAAACGTATGCGAGGAACTTCCGCTTTTTTCATGAGTTTATAGAATGTTCGAAGTAGATTACGGGGATTGAGGGGTCCCCCAAACTTAGTGCAAATAACTAAGTCCTTATCCTCATAAATGTTGCCAGCAGAAAGCTTCTGCCGCTTGATTTTCTTGTGATGTTTTTTCAGATCGTCTAATGTTCTTTCGATTAAAGTAATCGATCTTGCACTTGATTTGGTTTTAGTGTCTTGAATCAATTCTTTGCCATCATGACTTAAGGTTTGGCGTACACGTAGGACACCAACTTCAAAATCGATATCCTTCCAGCGAAGACCAAGTATTTCTGACTGTCTCATCCCCGTTGATAAAGCGAGAAGAAACACAATATGCAGATCATTCTCTTCAGCAATTTTGAGAAAGCGAACTGCTTCATCGAGATTCCAGACTGCCATTTCTTTATGGGGCACCTTAGGAGCCTCAGCATCTGCTGCGGGACTATAGGAGAGATATTTCCGCTTTACAGCTGTTTTAAATGAGCTTTTTACGATCTTTTGAATATCTTGTATCGTGCGTTCGGATAGTCCTGTTTCTTTGAGAAGATAGCCGTAAAAACTTTCGATCATTTGGGTCGTAATCTTGCCCATTTCCTGATTTTGAAAATAGGGTGTGATATGCTTCTTGATATTTGATTTATATGTTTTAAAAGTCACGGTTCTGAGTTTATATTCTTTGCTTGAGAGCCATTCACCTTCGAGGAACTCAACATATTTTGTATTGTTCTGTTTTACATAGGTGTGATCATCCACTTGTTTTAACAGGGTTCTCATTTCTTTCATGGCTTCCTTTTCTGTCCTAAAGCCACGTCTCTTGATTTGTCTCCGTCTGCCATTCTCATCTTTTCCAGCGCTAACGACAAACCAATATGTTCCCGTTTTTTCATCCTTATGAACTTTCATCTGCATGTTGCCTCCGTTTCGGATCGTTTTTTTGAAATGCAAATAAGCAGGAGCGATATGCCCCTGCCAATTACAAGTCTGTTACCGACCGAATTATTTTTTATTTAGTCTTCATTGCATTAAGCAATTGGTCACGCTCCGTTCGAAGGGATTGGACTTCCTTCTTGATCTTCTCTTTACGTTCCATCGAAGTTCCTCTTTGACTGAATTCCAAGGCCAACTTCACATGTTCCGTAGCGAGAACTAAAGCCGTTTATGCGTATACTCATTTTCAAGAGCTATCCCAATATTGTTACTCATCGTTCGCTAACAACCTTTCAGGTTCGGAAATACAGCCAATACAAATAAACTGCGACAATATTGTCGCAGCTTATTTTCCAAGGGTTATTTAATCTACCGTTAACTCTTTAAAGCGTTCCATGTTCAGTTTCGCTTCTGACAATACAAAGTCTTTTACAGCTACTTTAGGAATTCGATATCCCTTCATCTTGAACGACTTTATTTTTCTACTGCGAAGAAGCTCGTAGACTTTGGAACGGCCAATGTCCAGCGCCTCCATAACATCTTCCACCGACATAATATCATCGTACTGCGAAAACATAGCATCACCCTTATCGTAAGATATCTTTCTTGCTGTGGAAATAATGTATATTTGAATTTGTTGAGTGTTCGATTACGATACTGTTCAATGCAAATTGCTTTTGATTAGTTGAGGTTGCTTCAGATCGTATGGCATTAAATACTGATTGTCATGTAGGCTTAAAAAAAGACTTAGAACGTAGTAAAATAATAATGATGATATTAAAACGCACAGTGTGGGCAGATTCTTTTTCATCTTTGCTAAAACAATGCTCAAATGCTAGAGAGATAATTGATGGTTACATACTTAGTGAGTAGTGTTTTGCAGGGCTATCTAGAGCAGGGAAATTGAATTTGCTACCTAAATACCTTACTACCTTACTACTCCAGAACCTTAGATCATTCGAATGGGGATACTTAATGAATAGGGGAAGCGACTTATACAAAAATTCTTATAGCATAGAGGATGCCTTTTCTCATGGGGATTTTAAAGAATTAGAGAAAATACGAGAAAAGTTCAACGGTGCTTTTCGAAAGAACGGCATCGATATCTTTGTGGATAAGGACTTTACACTAAACCGATTATCAGCATATGAAGATTTGAATTATGAATATGATCAGTTGGACAGGAAGACTATCGAAAAGCTGAATTCAGACCTGCTTATAAATAACTTCTTTTTCTTTCCAAGCCATAAGCTTGTTTTTATGAATGACACAAAGGGACAAACGAAAGGAATGAGGATTTGTTTCATCAAGCAGGGTAAGCGCCGTCTAAAAGTTCATGTATTCGATATCACAAACAAACAATATCAAACCATCGGAAAGTGGATGACCGAGCAGTATTTCGGCAAAAAATTAAAGTTTAATGAAAGTTTCCGAGAGATGTATCAATCATACATAAGGATATTCAAAAAGTATGCTGAGGAATTAGATGCAAAGTCTGCAATCGTTTATACAACTCAAAGCGGATGGATACAAGGTGGACATAAATGGTTCTATGTCCCTGTGTCTCCTGTTGACGAATATGATTTGTTATACGATATGTCGCTTCAACTTAAATATAAAATGAGTGCATTAAATCAATGGACATTGGATGACGCCTTTCAAAAGACATGGAGTCTGCTTAATATTGCAGACAAGAGAGTTACGTTACCACTATTGTCCTATACCTTTCTTTCTTTGATTACAAGCCTGATTGGGTATAATGAAGATCGACTTCCAAAGTTTACGGTATGTATCTCGGGAAACAACAAGGTGTTGGGTAGACAAGGCTTTGCTAATTTGTTTTGCAACTTGTATGCAAGGAAATCAAATATTTTCACTTTAAATTCGATATATCATCTAAAATCGAACATCGACAAAAAAATGTTAGAGAAGAAGTCATCCAAAATTAGGGATGGAATCTTTATTATAAATGCGGATAAGAGACCAAAAATCATAGATAGGGCAATGCAAGGTTTACAAAACTATAGTGTAGAAAATATGGTTCTGATGTTGAATGAAAAGCAACTTGATAGAGAGTTCGTGTTGAATCTTAACATAAGCGACTTGGCTGTCAGCTCTGATCAGGTAGAGAGTTTGCGGAAGCTTCCAGATTCTCTATCGGCATGTATTTTCTATGTTACCGAAAAGATCAGGGAAGTTCATGACATATCGAATAAAAAGAAAATCGAAAAATATTTTCATAAACGATATAAGCACTTTCGCCAGCTTTTAGAGAGTGACAATCTCGCGCAAGAAGAAGATAAGGTGCATATGTATTCTTGCTTGCTGATTGGACTTGAACTTCTGCTAACTGTCGTTAAAAATGATCTTGTTGTTTACGACGAGAGGGTATGGGACGATGAAGTACAAGCATATATGAACGAAGCTGTGCAGCTTTTTCAACATGAATGTGTTATCCAACCTGAAGTTAAGGATACCAGGGAAAAGTGGAGTGCATTAGCAGAGGAGAATAGTGAGTTATTAAAAGAGGAACATGTTATTTTTCTTGAAAAACTGCTTGAATTATTACCAACCTCATTGCCACGTTATGAAGATAAAAACGATAACCCTGAAGTATTCGTTTGGATGTCGGAAGATGACGAGAACATTTTATCCGTTGAAAATGTAATTTTTCGAACGATTTTATTTTCGCTTGATGAAAAATTCGGCTCATTAAGTGGTAAAGAGCAAAAATCCAATATAACCAAGTACAAAAATAGAATTTACAAGAAGTTGCGTTCAGAGGAAATACGGATCATCCTTCCTAAAAATGAAGAGCCAGAAAATCGAATAAAAGTTAACATCGGTACTACTGAAAAAGATGATTACACAGGGAATAGAAGTGCTGCAACTAGACGAGACATCAAGGTTTTTAGAATACACTGGGGAAAGGCATTGGCATATCTCGCCTCCTTCCAACACTAATCTAGCCAAGTTTCATATACGTATATATTATCTTTTATTATTTATCTCTCTAAATATTGTATCTATTGCTGCGAATATTAGAGTGTAGGCACTGTTGAATTACTTTTAAAACTGCGCATAACAAAAACCTAAGTCCCATTCTGACTGGAGGTTTTTGTTATGCAGCATACCGTTCATATGTTTTACAAACTCAATTATCACTTCTATACGGCCTTGTTTGAAGTTCTACAGCAATTATCGGCTTCCAACCGAACCAAATTTTATAAAGAAGTGGATGGCACTTATCATTGTCATTTGCTTTTAAAGGAAACAGGGATAAAGCTTATACTGCGAAGTAAAGAATATGAGGAAGGAATCAGCTATAAAGCCTTAGAAATCATTATGAATCCCATGAGACTGTTAGATGAAAACGATTATTTGCAGCTAGCTTCAATGGAAAACTCCAAAGCGATTTACGCTGCTTTTAAAAGAGCATTTGAACCGATTAAAAAGAAATTTGAAAGTAAAAAACGTAATCGAAAATTTATATTCAAATTACATTTACTAGACACCTACAGCTTCAAGAGAGTCGATTTTGCGGTTAATTTCTATACAGAGCATATCAAGCTCTACATGAAACTGATTAGGCGTTCTAATGTTCCTAGTGGCTTTCAACAATTCGTAATGTATAAGGAATCAAGCAAGCGTTGCGAACCGCCGGAACATAGCTTCTACCTATTCAGAAAGAGCAAATCAGGTTCAAAGTCGAGTCGTGTCACCTTGAACATTCAATGTTATGATAAAGGCGAGCAATTAAAGGAACACAATTTAGACCGTGATGAAAGAGCAGAATATACAATTCGATTCGAGGTTCAATGCCATTACAGCAAAGTATACCGGATTATTAAGCGCAACGGCTTAAATAGGCAAGGGTTTTCTCAGTTTTTGCGAGAAGATATATCTGAACATGAACTCCAAAAGTATTTCAAAAAAACAATTGGCTACGGGGATTATTATACGCTATCAAAAGCAAAGGAGTTTATCGGAAGCAAACGATTAGGTCTGGAAATGAAACAATCACTGATTGAAACACTTGAATTAGTGAGTGCTAAGAGAGGTATTTGGAAAGCAAAAGAAGTAGTGGCGGACAAGAAGGAATTTGATAAGCGGATAAAAAAATTGCATGAACTTGAAGTCAATCCTGTGACGATTCCAGTGACAGAAGGGATTGATTATTTGCCCTGTTTATTTGATTTGTAGAAAAAATGGCGCAGCAGCACTTTATTGAATTTCAATAAAGTGCTGCTGCATTGAGCGATTTATCAGCTATATTTCTGTTTCCAATCCCATTTCTTCCATAGTATTTCTTCACCGTGTTCACTCTTTACTGAATCCTTGAGCATCCAAAGAAAATTGTTCGGGTTATCAAAATCTCCGGTCAAGCAGCCTGCGCAAAATTGGTGGCAATTATCCATGACAAGGTTATAAGAACGACTCTGACCTACCATTTCATAGGCCCTGTGGCCAGCCATCGGGAAGCTAATCGTACTATCGTAATCGTGATAGCATGGAACATAAATCTCGTGATCAAATGTTGTGATGTGGCTGGTAAATTCCCTCAAGCTAACACGACGAATGTAGCCATCGCCATTTAACTGTATGACTTCACCATCCGACATATAAATACCTGAATGCTCCATTGTCCCAAAACCAAGCTCAGTATAAATGATGGAGCCGTAAGAAGGTTCAAGATTTTCACGGATCATCATACGGTTTCGAACAGATTCAATTTTGGATATTAGCCATTCGCTCATTTATTCTTACTCCTTCTTTCAAAATGGGATGCGTTTTAACTTTCAATGGTCACGTATTTGGCTTCCATCCACTGATTTGTAAGCCACTCGATGCCAAATATTTTGGCAGTTTCTTGTTCTTTTCCTTTTTCAACTATGAAGGATGCATGATTCCAGTAAACAAGTATCTTTGCTCCACTGATTTTTTTCACTGTACCACTGAAGGTTCCTAATCCTACCGTGTCACCAACATGAACAAGCTTCCCGCTGTAGTCCAGTGGATTGCTGTCATTGTATTGAATTTTATCGTGTTCCTTTCGTATGTCTTCCACTGCGTCTGCAAGGTTCTGCCGATTGTCCTCCTGCTTTTGATAGCCGTCAAGTAAAGCAAGTTTATAACCATATACAAGCCAGTCGCTTTCTTTAGATTCTGCTCCGCCGTTATATATAAGGACCATCTGCATTTCCCCATCCCAAGCTACCTTTGCTCTCAAATTTTCAGTGACAAATCGAACGGGTAGCATTGTACGCCCTTTAATCACGGTAGGAGGAACGTCCAATGTTTTTTCCAATCCGTTTACATTTGCTGACTTACTATCTATCCAAAGTTCAATTGTGTTTTTATTCAGCTTTATTGTTACTTTTCTTTCTTTATTATTCCAGCTAACGCTCCCGCCAAGTTGTTCTATGATCGGCCCGATAGGAAGCAGGGTCGAACCGTTTTTGACAATTGGCGACACACTATGATCCGAGCCATCGAACAATTGACCGTCGTCCTCCGTCAGCAACCAAGGGTTGTTGATTTGCATGGCGAGAGTTACAGGATTCGCAATTTGTTCTATATCGGTTCCGTCCCTTGTCAACAAGCTGAATTCTAAATTACCATCTTCCGTATAATGGGTTTGAAACTTTTTTCCGTACTTTGAGTTGGCTACAATGTCGCTGATGAAGCTAAGCGGTACAAAAATCCCAAGCTTGTAATCGTCTAAATAGGTGGCTGGTGATTCAAGTTGGTATAGCTTTCCTGTCGCATTTACACAGGCACCATATTCGTCAAGCTCGTATTCCTGTACCTCAGTAAGCCCCTGCGTGATCTTAAAGCACTCACCTTGGAAGCTAACTATGGAGTAGGGCGGTGTCTCGTCCCATACCACCGTTTCTGTCCCCGAAGGATCAAGGAATGCAAGGATCTCTTTGAGTGGAAAAACAGCAAGATCATCCACGACAACAGGTGTATGTACAAGGTCTTCTTTTTGACCGACAAGTTTGATTCCGATGTCACTTGCTGCATAAGCTGCTTGGGACATACAAAACGCCATAAGTAAGGACAAGCAAACAGCCACGATTCTCTTTTGCATAGTTCAACCTCTTTTCATTTGATTAATTCTTCTTGTAAAGAGCATCGGATATCGGAGAGTCTTGATTTGGACCGTAAAATTCGAGACTGTAGTCGCCAAATGAGTAGGAAATTGTATAATTACCATCCAAGTCCGAAAACCCACTCTCGTCAGGCTCTCCAAATTTGTCGATAACATCCTGTAGTGTCGATTCTCCAATCTTGACACCTATAACTGTATGTCCATCGATAAATCTCACAGCAGTTACTTCACCCTCTGTGATATTCCCGTTAATATTCAATTGGCTTGTTGTATAATAAACGACATCATTGAACTCATAAGCGAATCCTGTCCCGGTATCCACTTCCTGAAGCACTTCGCCGTTCAAATCGAATAATGTGATCGTGCTATCCCCAATTCTTGAAGCAACCCCCGGGATCTTCCCGCCAAAAAGGCTATTCGGCAATAGAGAAGGTTCAGGCTGCGGCTTACTTGTTGCTTCAGATGCAACGGGCTTTTTTGTGCTCGGCTTGACGGGTTCCGGTTTCGTTGTTTCCGCCGCGACTTCCTTATCATCAGCTGATGAAGCCACTTCATACTTAAGAGGAATTTCAAAAGTAAACGGTTCTGTACGTACTTCCCAATTATCGCTACTGCCTTCGAACGTTGCTTTGAAATTTTCTCCGTTCACATTTATGGCTGGGAATACGATGATCCCTTCTGCTGTGACTCCGGGGCGAATGTTGTCCGAATTAATTTCAGGATAATCGGCGTAAGTATTACTTGTTCTCTCGTACTGTTTTCCTTCTTGAATCAGGACAGACGAGTAAGTATGAAAATCAATGTTGTCTGCTGATTCGTTACTGATTTTGAGATGAACGCGAGTTTCCTGCTTAGCCAACTCCACTTTGGATATCGCCATAACGTATCCATTTTGATTTTGCATTTGCTTGACTTCGATCGTCTTAATAGAAGGAGCAAATGCGGTAGGGTAGTCTGCCTTCTCGACATTTTTTGCTCGAATGACCGGAATTTTTAATGTTGCACCAAAGGCGTTTTTCCCTTGAAATAGCTCCTGAACTTCACCTACGATATGCAAAATGTCTCCTTCTTGAATGTCAAGTGTCGTATCGTCCAAGCGTACTATTGTATTTTTATTATCGTCGTTTCGTGCATACACTTGGAAGGATTGGAATTTGTCTGTCTTTTCGGGCGACTGAAACACTCGACCATAAAAATCAACCTGATAACCTTCTAATGGCTTTGCATTTACATAAAGCTGATCGAACTGTTCGGAGGCCAAGAATACATCCTTGCTCTTTGGCTGGCTGCTTTCATCGCTCATAACAGTTCCTACCACAAATAAGAGTAGGATGATGAGGCTAAGGGCAACTAGGCTATATTTTAGTTTTTTGCTCATATTGACTGATTGTTTCTCTGGTAGCAGGAAGCCAACACCAGATAACAGTGCTGAAGATGCACCTATCATGGCGGCAAGGCCAATGTCACCTACCATAAAACTACCGATGATAAGGCCTGCTACACCTAACAGTATTTGCAGTACTCCAATAACTTTCATTTTCTGCTCCTTTTAAAATGTGATAAGTACTTGAGACTATTTTGAGCTGACTTTCCTTGTTTTCAGCAGAAAGCCAATCCCGGATAAAAGGGCGGATGTTGCGCCGATTATGGCTGCAATACCAATGTCACCAAACATGGAACTTCCCATAAAAATTCCCGCCGCTCCAATGATTATGAGAAGAATACCGATGATTTTCATATTGAATGATCTCCTTTTGTTGTGGGTTTATTGTTCTTGCAATCTGCCGGATGATTGGACACATTGTTTTTAATGGTATCAATGATAAGTTGCTTTAAATCGTCGGTCGTAAGTACAGCAAGGACAGCGTTTTTATCATTTGTGTGATCATTTCGCTGCACTCCGGTACCAAATAAGCTTTCAAGAGAACATCCAAGACCAGTGGCTATTTTTTCAAGTGTATTGATGGTGCAATTGTTTTTTTCTCCCCGCTCAATTTGTCCAAGATAACTGATGTTTACGGATGAGTTGAGCGCCAATTGTTCCTGGCTCATTCCCTTTTGGAGTCGCAGGAACCGAATTTTCTCGCCGATATTCTGTCTTGGGTTCATATTCATATATTCATCACCTCCATAAAAAGGATAGAATTTTACTATCTTTGCTTCAATATGATAGAGCCATTAAAAAAGTACCTGTGGATACGATATCGTGATTATTTGTTTAGATTACACTGCTGCTAAATATACGGAATCCCCCCCTTTTTGGACAATAAAAAAGACGCCTACCACGAAGGCAACTATAAGACTGCATGAGAAATAAACATTTCCTCATGAATCTTTAAAGTTGTCTTGTGTCTGCGTCAAATGTTGGATATTATGGCAGCTAATGCAAAGATTGAAGGCTTTGCGGCTGTGGAACCTTTGCTGAAATCGCGAGTTCCAATTATTAAGTGGGGAAAAGCAATGTTTGAGAATTAATATACACATTTTTAGTGATTCTATCAAGGGTTAATCTTCACCTGCCCATATTCACATTAGGCCTCTTTCTTTAAGGGACACAAAATTACCTGCTCCAATTATTATATGGTCGAGAACTTCTATCCCAACGATTGCGCCTGCATCCACCAGTCTTTTCGTTAATTCAACGTCCTCGGGACTTGGAGTAGAATCCCCACTCGGATGATTATGTGCACAAATAAAAGAGGCGCTACAACGTTTAATTGCGGCACGAAAAACTTCTCTAGGGTGGACGATTGTAGCGTTGAGAGAGCCTATAGAGATGGTTTCTTTAAAGATCACTTTGTTCTTTGTATTCAAAAAGAGGCAGATGAAAGATTCTTTCGTTGTTGAAAACCTGAATTCCGGTTCAAGCAAGTCAAATGCGTCTTTAGGACTACGTATTATCGATTGCTCGTAAGGTGGGACGTTCAGTGTTTTGGCTAGCCTTAACATGGCAGTTAATTGTCGAGCTTTGCTCATGCCGATGCCTTTTATGTTTATTAGCTGCTGTTCTGTTACCTCCATTAATTCTGCTGTAGTCGGAAACTGGTCAAATAGCTGCTGAATCAGATAGCTGTTAGGGCGTTCCCGCAAGCTTTCTGAAATCAGTTGTTTAAGTTCTTCATTGCGATTGTTCATAAAATGTGCCTCCTGATATTGTGATGGGGATAAAAAGACCGGACACGTTTGACCGTGTCCGGTGTATTGATTGCCTCTCGCGAGGACTACCTATCTGTATAGGTATCGGGGGTATAATATAGAATTAAAATTACTGAGTTTACAATTTGGCAATAGGCTATTTGATTTATATTTGCTGTGATTTATAAAAAGGAAAATGACGGTAGGTGTCGAAATATAATATATGCTGTGTTAGAGGGAGTGTTGATATGGCTGAGTACAAGAATATAAATATTACGAATTTATTACTTAATCCAACCAATCCGCGTCATAATGCCGTTGAACATCAGTCGGAATCAATTTATGCAATGGTTCAAGATCAGAAAGATAAACTTATATATTTAGCTCGTCATATAGTAGATAATGGGCTTAATCCTACAGAATTCATCCTTGTAAAAATTGATGATGGAAAATGGGTTGTAAGAGAGGGAAATAGACGTATTACAGCTCTAAAACTACTAAATGAGCCATTATTGGTTCCACCTGAATATCCTAAGATTAAGAAGGAATTTCAAAAACTCAGTAAGGCTATGGATAAAGGCTTTTTAAAGGCGATACCGTGTGTAGTTCTAGAGGATGAATCCGAGATTAACGAATGGGTTCGCTTGAAGCATACAGGTCAGAATGAAGGGGCTGGGGCAGTAGGGTGGGATGGGCAACAAACTAGTCGCTTCAAAGCATATGTTGAAGGAAAACCAGATATTAGGACAGTTTTTTTGGATTACCTTCTCACTTTTTCTGGTTTATCAGAAGACCTTCGTTTAAAATTATATAATATCAAGAAGACAAACTTTGATCGTCTTATGGGCGACCCTGATGTCAGAGATTTTCTTGGATTGAAGGTTGAAGATAACTCTTTAATATTAGTTGATGGTATTAATCGATTCCTGAAGATGGTGCTAGATGATTTAGCTAATGATAATTTAAGTGTCGGAAGAATTTACTATAAGTCTGATAGAGAAGCATATGTACAAGAACTTATGGACAGAGCTTTGCAGCAAGATGCTGAATCTCAATCTGTATCTCATGATCTTGGTACAAATGAATCTGAGGACAATTCAGCATATACAGGTACATATGACCACTCTTCTTCAACTGGTAAGGACCACGAAGAGAATTACTCGTCGGAGAGCTCGGCAGGTGATAAGTTATCTGAAGGCGACGTTACAGATTCAAGTTCTACAGGAGAGGGGAAAGCGAATACTCAGAGTAACAATAGTGAAAAATCGACATCTGGGTCTCCTCGAAAAGGTCGGAGTTATCCAATTCATAGAAACACAGTTGCAGCAAGTGTTCACAAACTAGTAATTGGACAACCTCGAATATTAAAACTCTTCAATGAACTCAAATCATTAAATTTAAATGATTATCCTAATGCGGCTGCTGTTCTATTCAGAACTTTCATTGAGCTGAGCGCAGATCATTATTTAGAGCAAAAAAAACTAATTCAAGGTAAAATAAGTGTTGAGAGTACTCTTGGTGTTAAAATTGATGCTATTGCAAAGCACATCCAAGATAGTGGGTTCATGACAGAAAATCAATTGCGTGCAATTCGTCAGATGACCTCAAGTCCAACTCAAAATCAGTCTGTTAAGACATTCCATGCTTATGTTCATAACAAAAGTGTTACCCCTACAGCGACAGATTTAAAAGCAGCTTGGGATGATCTTTGGCCCTTTATAGAAAAAATGTGGAGTTGATTGTAAATGGATTTTTCTTCTCCGTTAAGGTATCCAGGAGGTAAAAGAAAACTTACTAATTTTGTGAAAGATTCAATAGTCGAAAATAATGTATTAGGTGGAACTTATGTTGAACCTTTTGCTGGCGGCGCTAGCGTCGCCTTATCTTTGCTCTTTAGTGAATATGTTAATAGAATCATTATAAATGATTTAGATAGGTCTATTTTTTCATTTTGGTATTCTGTTTTGAACCATACGGAGGAGCTTTGTAGAAGAATTAGAGATACAGAAATTTCAGTTGAGGAGTGGAAAAGACAAAAAGTTTATCAGCAAAATAAAGAGGATGCAGATATTATTGATTTAGGCTTTTCAACCTTTTTTCTAAACAGAACAAATAGATCAGGAATCATTAAGGGTGGCATAATCGGAGGTAAAAATCAAAATAGTGATTGGAAAATGGATGTCCGATTTAATAAATCGAATTTAATAAATCGAATTGAAAAAATTGCTCTTTATAGGCAGAGAATAAATTTGTATGGTCTTGATGCTATTGAACTATTAAATGAAATCGGTCGAGATATAGATAATCAAACACTAATCTATTTTGATCCCCCATACTACAATCAAGGAAGTGCTTTATACGTTAATCATTTTACTGAAAACGATCATTTAGATTTAGCAAATGAAATCCAAGCTCTTGATTGTAAATGGATGTTAACATATGATTATACTCCTCCAATTGTACAAATGTATGAGGAGAGGGAGCAACGATTGTTAACTCTGAATTATACCGCAGCCAATAAAGAAAAAGGGTATGAATTGCTTGCGTTTAGCGATAATTTCATAGTACCCGAAAGGGAATACTCAGCAATAACAATTGCAAGATAACTAAGTTTTCATGTGAGATGTTTGTTGCAGTAAAACAATAATCAGGAGTTGCAAATTCAATGATCAAATCATTGTATGTTAATAAATTCAGGGCTCTAAGTGAGCTTAATGTGCCCCTTGGGAAAAAAATGACTGTCATTGCAGGTCAGAATGCTACATGTAAGTCGACCCTTCTAGGAATGCTTGGGCAACCATTTGGGTTGAAAAATGAAAAAACTATATTTCTGAAAAGCTTTTCCACAAAATTTTCGGATATTTTCAAATGGTCAAGTAACTATGATATTCCTGGGGAGCATACATATCAAATTGAGTTCTATGATGAAACGATTTTTGGCAAATCAATTGAATATGTAAAGTCATATAAACGCAGTGATCAACCTCGAATGCATATTCGATTGGTTGTAGGTAAAACTAGGACTAAAGGTGAAGGAAATCTTGATTATCCAGTCATCTATTTGGGGTTAAAGAGAGTGTATCCTATCGGTGAACTAAATGAAATAAATATCTCACTTCCAACTTTGACAGAAGAAGAGATTAGAACATTTAATGAATGGTATAAACAAATATTCTTTCCTCTCGAGAATGTTTCACCCGTTCAAATAACTTCAAATCTTCATAAAGACACACTGGCAGTTAATTCCGAAAGTTATGATTATTTTGCTAATTCTGCTGGACAGGATAACATTGGTCAAATTTTAGGTTCTATTTTGTCTTTTAAGCGTTTAAAAGAAGAGAAGAGAGATAGTTATAAAGGTGGGCTTTTATTAATTGATGAGTTTGATGCAACATTATTTCCAGCTGCTCAAATCAATCTCATTAATTTGTTATATAAGCTTGCGGGAAAATTGAAACTTCAAATAGTTCTGACAACGCATTCTTTAGACGCATTGCAGCATATTATTGAGCAAAGAAAGCATAATAATGGTGATACAGAGGTACTGTACTTTACAAAAGTACATGGATCGCTTGAACTAATCTCTGGTGTAACAATGGAGAGGATTAGGAGGGATCTCACTATGTCATCACCTGGTCAATTGAATCCTAATATTGTTGAAAAGCTAAATGTTTACTGCGAAGATGCCGAGGCATCATGGTTTATAAAAAAAATGCTGGGTAGCAGCAAAACAAAATTCATTAAAATATGTGATGCAACTTTCGGAAGTGAAGAACTCAAGTCATTGGCTAAGAAAAACATAACGGAGTTTGATAACAGTATCATTGTCCTAGATGGAGATGCTGCACTTAAAAAAACATCACATAATATCATTTTACTCCCGAGTAAAGAAAAAATGAATCCCGAAAATTTATTTCGAGATTTTCTCCAGGAACTACCCCCTGACGATACGTTTTGGAAAAATGATTGGGGGTATACAAAACAAGTTTTTATGAAGGAATTAAGTGATTTAACTAATGGTCAGTATAAAGATCGAGAAAAAATGAAAGCATGGTTTAACAGTCAAAAGTCTAAAAAATATTGGGGTTACAACGCAAACAATCTATACAAACGTTGGTTACAAGACCATAATGATGAAGTTACTTTGTTTACTGATAAATTTGTTAGAGCATACAACGAAATTGCAAAACGAAAATCAATCCCATTAATATGAGTTGGAGTTACTGTTGCGCTCACTCTGGTCACAGTTTTGGTCACACTTTTTCTTTTCTGAACATCGCGGCGTTCTCGAATGTGAGAACACAAAATTTAAAAAAGCCTTGTAGGGCAAGGCTTTCCTCCGCTTTATCCTTAACGTACAAAACCCCATCTCTCCACTGGCAGCGATGAGGTCAGGGGTTCGATCCCCCTAGGCTCCATATGAATGAAACACCATCACAATTTGTGATGGTGTTTTTCGTTGTTAAAAAGATTATCGAGCGTGGGCGTCATTACGGTTATTCATACATTCGGCAGGAACTTAAAGTTTAATCCGTATTATTCATCCGCTGGTGACAGAAGAAGTGTGACTGAAATAAGCAGGGGAAGAGCTGGGAAATGTTTCAAATACAAATAACGCCCCTTCATTATTTTGAACTTCGGTAACATTTAGAACCCCCGGTGCGGCCTGCATGTTCGGTGGTGTGACAAGACAAAAGCTAGGAGTTCCTCCTTATTCGACTATAAGGATTTGTTGTGTAAGCTTAAATTCATTTTGGCAAGGTAAATTTTTTACAAAATAGGGATAAAATATTATTATATACAGAATAGTTAATTTTACGTTAAAATAGGATCTGATTCCAAGGAATGATATTGTATAAATGGTAATTTTATGTGATTTACTTTTCTGATCTTGGGATCTATTGAATGTTGTATTCATAATGAAGGCATGAAATTCTAACTGAATTCCAAGAGAGAAAGGAGATGTTTATAAAATAAGATATAAATAAATTCATTTTCATTTTTTATTAGCTTAACTTACATCAAAATGGAAAAATTCCCTCCCCAAAGTTCAGAATTGTTCGTAATATGAAGCACATGCAATAAACAACACCTGTAACCTATTTTTGTTTGGAATAAAGTTACTGCGTGCTCCTTCCTACATATGCTTATCAACATCAAGCCCAAGATATGAAGTCAACTCAATATAAACAAACATTAGTGGGCACGCCACCAGAGTAATAAACTGAAATGAGAGCGCATTCATTCTGTAATATTTCATGTAAAAATTAAATGATATAAAGAGGCGTGCTTAACCGACCCATATTTATTAGGTAATAGAGGCCTTTTTTAGGATTTAGGGAAATTTTCCTATGACGGACAGATTGAATTGTCGTACTTTGCTTAACAAATAGATCAAATTGAAGGTAAGGATAATCCCGAGTGAATATATCATATGATGAAACGGTCCGGATCATAATGGACAAGGTAAAGCGGGAAATTAGGGCAGAGCATGACATTGAAGCCTCGGCCTCGTTGGCTGATCTCGGTTTAGGCTCAATGGCAATGGTGTCATTAATCATCGAGTTTGAAGAACATTTTGATATTTCATATGAAGATAATGAAATGTTATTTGAACATTTTTCTACTATTCAAAAAATCACAGAGCGCATTATGGGAAAACTATCCTCTCAGATAAGTCAGAATTGACTGGATAATATAAAAAAAGGGGTTTTGAATATGTTGGTATCAAGCAAACTATATGATAATTACGTTCAAGTGCTTCAAAAGTTAGTCGATATAGCCGCAGAGGAACATTATAATCCTTACAAAGAGTTCGAGTGGACAGAAATGTTGGATACTAATCAAATGTGGATGAGCGAAAAGCTGTTGTCCATTTATAACACGCCTTATATGGAAACACTGTCAAAAGAACAGATTATGGTGCTCAGCAAATGGGAGAGTATTAACTTCTACAGCTTAAACGTCCACGGTATTCGAGAGTTATTAATAGAGGTTATTAAACGGATTCATACCGAAGGCTTTGAGCTTCCGTCAGAATTTTTCCACCATTTTGTCGGTGAGGAAAACGAACATATGTGGTTTTTCTCGAAATTCTGTCTGAAATACGGCCGGAAAATCTATATTGATAAGAAAGTTAAAATCGAAAATAGTGGACATTCCGATTTTGAGGATTTTCTTGTATTTGCCCGGATCCTTATTTTTGAGGAAATCGTTGACTATTTTAATATTTGCATGGGCAACGATCGTACACTGGATCCTATTATTCAAAAGATTAATAAGGTTCATCATATGGATGAATCACGGCATATTTCATTCGGCCGAGAAATTGTCAAGGTGCTTCATGAGAATCTTAAGGAGAAATACGATGGGGACAAGTTGAAAGAACTGGAGGATTACATCAAACGTTATATGAAGGCGAGTATTCATTCCTTATATAATCCTATTGTTTATAAGGATGCAGGCATTGACGATCCATACGCTTTCCGTAACCGTTTGCTTGAAATGCCTGAACGGGCGATAGAGAACGAGAAAATATTGAAGCGTACGTCATCCTTCTTTTTGAGAAACGGGATTTTTACAGAAGGAGTTGTAATATAAAGTTGGGAGCTCAAGCGAAAATCCAACAGGTTAAAACATGGATCTGGGATAAATATGACGGAAGCGATAAAGATACACTTGAAATTGGTTGGCATACCGATTTGATTGACAATAGAATTATAGACTCATTGCAGTTTGTCGAGTTTTTGCTCTTTTTGGAGGAACTGACTGGAACCGAAATCTATACATCTGACTTTACTCTCGATAGAGTGAGGACCTTGGCGAAGATAGAAGAAACCTATTTTTATGCAAATGTAGAAAGCGCGTCACTATAAGTTTTCTTGCAGTTGCAGGAAGATGTTGATATTGGTTTTTGGAATTTGTGAAATGAACCTATTTTGTTGTAAAGAAATTTGTCTTGGACACTTGGGTTTAAATTAAAGGAGATGAACAGCAGTTGAACAACGGAATTGATACAGCGGACAAGGCGTTATATTCGATTGATCAAGGCTTGGCTACGTTTGGCGAGGGCGCAATAAAAATAGTTGAGAAGCTGGATAGCATCTTTCTAAAGCTGGCGCGAGAAGTGAACGCGGAGTATAATGTCTATCCTCCTTTGATGAAGGTACAAGAGCTTGCCAGACTGGATTATTTCAAAAATTTTCCTCATCTCGGTCTTACAGTATCACAATTGTCTCCTGAATCCTGTGATTGTTTTACTAACGATACTTCAGTAGATGCCATACAGTCCGAGTATCATTTGGACAGCCAATATATGCTGCCTTCTGCAGCGTGCTACAACATTTATTTGAATATGCAGGGCCAGGTATTGCCACAAACCAAATACGTGACCACAATCGCCAGATGCTACCGGAATGAGAACGAATATAATGAACTCAAACGGCTATGGAGCTTCCAGATGCGCGAGATTGTCTGCATTGGTAGCACGGAGGACGTTCAGACCCATTTGAAGCAGCACAAAACCAAAATTTTAAGTTTGGCCGAGCAACTGGGACTTAAAATTGAAATCCAGGTGGCAACAGATCCGTTCTATGACAAGGACGGCAGCAAAGCGTTGCTTCAACGTCTTGATCCGGTGAAAGAAGAGTTCGTGTATGAGGGTAGCGTTTCCATTGCTTCCGTCAATTATCATCGCAACTTCTTCGGAGAACGCTGCAATATTAAAGACTCCTCAGGGAATAGCGTATTTTCCGGCTGCGTTGCCTTTGGTATCGAAAGATGGCTCCATGCTTTGTTGGAAACTTATGATCAAAATATCGATGTAATTTTAGAGAAGCTTAAGCTATGAGTGAGGAAAAGCTGTTGACAGCTTTTCAGTTAAAGTTGCCTTTGATTCAGGCTGGAATGGGTGGTGTTGCGGGTCCGGAATTGGCTGCTGCCGTCTCGAATCACGGCGGCCTTGGCGTTCTTGCAGTGTACAAGAGCCTCCCGGAAGATATGCTTAAAAATATCGAAAAAACCAGAGAGTTAACTTCTGGTTTTTTCGGGATTAACGTCATTCCGGAGGTTTCCGGTGAAGCGCGTTTGAAACAACAAATTGAAGCAATAGTAGCTAGTGACGAGCGTCGAATTGCAGTTGTATTCTATGGGCTGCCGCCCTTTGCTGTTGTGAATCTCCTTAAGATGGAAAATATCCCTGTGATTATTCAGATCGGAACGGAAGCAGAGGCACAAACGGCAGTGGGAATGGGAGCGGATTTTCTCGTTCTTCAGGGTATTCAAGCCGGAGGGCATCATCTGGGCAGTCAGCGGACAGAACAATTAATTGAGGCGGTAGCTGCCCGAGGGTTCGATGCGGGGTTAATTGTAGCAGGTGGAATTGCAACAGGCAGAGACTACGCTGTTTATCGGCAGATGGGGGCGAGCGGCTGCCTGTGCGGAACTCTGTTTGCCTCAGCGCTCGAATCATCCGCGCATCCGCGTTATAAGGATATGATTTGTCAGGCCATGCCTGAGGATACGATAATAACTAATCTTTTTGAGATCGGTTGGCCGGGGAGGCAGCACCGAGTCATTCTGAATCAAACGGTCAAGATGGGGAAAAGTCAGCCTACTCATTTTATTGCTAAAACAGTCGTGGATGAAAAGCTTTATCCTGTTGCGAGATTCAGCGCAGCCGCGCCAACGGAGCATACTCAAGGAGAGATAGACAACATGGCGCTTTATTGCGGCGAGTCTTGTCGCAACATCCATATGGTCAATTCTGTTTCCAACATCATGGATCAATTTACGGCGGAATTAATGGAAAGTTTAGGAGGAAAACGATGAGAGAATTAATTCTCATCCGTCATGGCGAGGCAGAGCATTTAGTCAATGGTACCGGTGGAGGTTGGGCGGATACGCCTCTGACAAGAAAGGGACTGAGTCAGGCCGATCTTACGGGCAGGAAACTGAGGGATCTACTTTCACGGAAGAAAGTAAACATGTATACAAGCGATCTTGCCAGAGCTCGCGAAACAGCATTCATTATCGGACAATATCTGGATGTCGAGCCACGAATAGACTCGGATTTAAGAGGATTGTCCTTAGGTGTAGCAGGAGAAATGAATAAAGAAGAGGCTGCGAAAATCAAGAAGCCTCTTACGCTTCCTATATTTGATTGGATTCAATTTCCCGAAGCGGAGAGCCAACAGATGATGCAGCATCGCGTAAATCGGTTTATGGACAACAACGTCAATCAGATGAACGAGACATCAATTATCGTAGCCCATGGCAATTCCTGCGTATCGGTGCTGTATTGGTGGTTTAATATTCAGAGAGAGCTTCTTACGAAAATGATTAAGCCATCCTTCACTGTCGAACCATGCTCCTGCACGCATGTACTGGCGGATGATGCATCGGGCAAAAGAACGATAAAATATTTGAATGACAGCAGACATCTTGAGCAAATGAACGCTTAAAACTCAATCAGGAGAAGAAGTGAATGAAGCATCTCTTTTTAGTACATATCGAACAAGAGAATGAACAGGAGTCAATGGAACTACAGGAGCTTAATCGAAGAAAATTGGCGGACAGCGCAACCATCATTCAATCGTATCTCGGGCAATTGGAGCCACTGCTGCTTAGTGGCGATGATCCAATATCCGTGCAATCATCCACTGTTTTCGCCGAAAACTTTCAAACGAAGCATGAGTATCACGAGGCGCTTCGGAGGGGCGGCGAAGGCGAACTCGGACAGCTTCCAGGAATTGAACGATTTGCTCAGATCAGAAGGATGATGGAGGAACTACAGAAAAGAAAGCCCGAAGCAGTAATTGTTGTTATGGATTCACTTCTTATACCTCATTGTATCGGTTGGTGGCTTATGTTGCCGTCTGAGCATATTGAACAACTCGATGTCAGTATGGAGGTTGGCAGTTTAACTTATTTGAACATTAATAAAACGGGAGATAGAGCGTTGCATGCCTGTTTGTAATGGGAGAAAGAAAATATATTAGAGTGAGGGAGAGCTTCTCTTGAAAAAGTCACGTACCCTCGTCATTAGCGATATTCATGGCTGTGATCAGGAGTTAATAGCATTGCTGAAAGACGCTGAATTTGATTCTTCCAAAGATCAGTTGATCCTCTTGGGCGATTATGTGGATCGGGGGTTGCGAAGCAAGGAGGCAGTATCCTTGGTCCAAAACTTGGTTCAGCATGAGCATGCCATTGCATTACAGGGCAATCATGATCACCGTTTTGTGAATGTTGTGGCAGGTCTGGCAACTTCGGAGGAAATTGCGAAGTTTTGGGATAAGGGCGGAGTCCAGACATTTGCCAGCTATTGCGGGGATGTTGTTGCGGGCAGTGAAGAAGAACTTGTGAATTGCAGTTCGCGTATTCGGACTACTTACTCCGAGCATATTCGTTTTTTGAAGGATTTGCCTATGTATTACGAGGACGAGCATTTCATCTATGTGCATGCCGGTTTAAACCCATCATACGATGAGTGGAAGCTGCAATCACCGCGTGATTTTCTTTACATTCGGGAGGAGTTCTATATGGTCGACAAGGATAGGGGAAAAACAGTCATATTTGGCCATACGAAGACGGTGGACTTGCATGGATCGCCTGAGGTTTGGTACGGACCTGGAAAGATTGGCATTGACGGTGGCTGCGCGTTCGGGTACCAATTAAATGGGCTGGAGATCATGGATGGCCAGGTCAACCGAATTTATCGGCAAAAAGCAAAAGTGGAATCAAAATAGTACAAGTATTTAAGGACGGTGACGTATGAATAACGCATCTTTGCCGATCCAGCCATTCACAGATGTTTGGTTGGATTGCAGAACCAATAATCTTATTGCCATGCTGGTAGAGGTAAACCCCGTATTTCGTCAACTTCCATATCTGATCTCAGGTTATTTTTATAACAAGCATCACGACGTCCGTTTGTTTGATAGGCATATGTTTAATATGGAGTTTATGTTTCCGTTTGAGGCGTTCATAGATACGACGGTTGTGAGGGTTTCCAATCAACAAGAAGCACATGAAGCCATTCGGGAAGGTTTGGAAGAAGGAGATTATCTTTTCGTTAATTTGGATCGTTATTACTATCCGACAGGTTATGATTCCAACCAAATTCATCGGATTCATCCTGCATTTATATATGACTTTTCCGATACGGAGCACACATATATGTTGCTGGAGGATTGTATTGAAATCGGCAAGATTGATGTATATCGCTTAGCGTTCAGCGATTTTGATCATGCATTAGTGTTTGATTCGCAGGCTAAGGCGCAAATTTGGCGATGCCGTCCTAAACAAACTGCCAAGTTGGATAATCAAAGTCTGATTCCGCCCGATTATCGGATACCTGGTCTGTACGTCGGTTCAGATATTCCGAATTATGCCATATCCAATGAATTGAGAGCACTTACACGCACAGAAGAACGGCTTTATGGGGTAGAGGCCTTAAAAAATACGGCCAACCATTTAAAGGACATGTTGTCGGAGGTTAATCAGGCAGGTTTAATAACATTGAAAAAATCGGTAAGACGCCCCTTCTTTTATCACTCGGCAAGAATACAGTTACCGGCATTGTTGCGTTCAAGCGGTCTGATTAGTCCGTCGGATGAAGCTGAACTCATTCACATCTTCAAGCAACACTCCGATCTTTGGGAAACGGGGAGCTATCTCATCATGTTTTACACATTGAAGAAAGAAAGAGGGTTGAAAATTAATCCCGATATGCTGGATCAGCTTGAAGAAAAGTTTCTGGAGTTATACGAAGCGGAGTTGGGTTTGCAGCAGATAGGCTTGAAAGTGGATGAAATGCTGCTCCGTTCTTGAATCAATATGTAGAGATAAATTGGCAATGGGGGATAATGAGCAATATGCAGAACAAGACTGGGTCGATATCTTCGGAAAGGACCTCCACTTTGAAGGTCTACTTTTGGATCTTATCATTTGTAAAGCCTTATATTGGGCTTGCTGTTTCACTAGTTACGTGTGGAATCATTATTGCATCCTGCGAGCTGGCTTTCGCAAAAATCATTCAGCATTTTATCGATGTGATTTATCCCAATCGGGATTACCGAACTTTTATTAATTGGTGTATCGGTCTAGGGGCACTGGCACTGCTTCTTATTTTTGCAACCCTAGGAAGCAATGTTTTTCGTAGAAAGCTTTCGGAGCATACGGCACGCGATCTGCAATTCGCGGCTTTCCAGAAAACAAGAGAGCTGGGCATTCCTTTTTTCGAAAGTCGACCAACAGGCCATACGCTTTCGCTGCTCAATAATGAGGTTGCATCGATACAGGAAATTTATAAAACGTATCTTCCGACGATCATCCAGTTTTCGATATTTTCCATCATATCTTTACTAGTCATGATAACTACGAATGCTAAGCTTACCTTGCTTTTAATTCCGATCTTTGTACTTTATTACTTGATAGGTCCTTATTTTGCAAAAAAGGCGATCATTCATGGCAAGCAGGCTGCCGAGCATCGTACGGATTTAAATAAACAAGTCTATGACAGTGTATCGGCCCTATCTGAATTCAGAGCATACGGACGACAGAAGTGGAACTTGACAAGCCATATGGAGAAGATAACCCGCTATTTGCAGTCCTATTTAAAGATGAATATGTTTTCTTATTTAAGAGGGAGCGTCCGAAGATTCAGCAACAACGCAGGGGCCATAGGCATTATTGCATACGGCGCCTATTTGACGCGTCATAATGAGCTTACCGTGGGTGAATTTGTCGTATTTTTACTGATCTATTTTTATACTATTTTCGTTATGACAAAAATTATTTCCCTTGCTACCGAGCAGAGGCAGTTAATGTTTCAAGGAGAAATTTTATATCGATTTCTGAATCAAACGCCCGAGGTCGTAGAGGATCAAGATGGTGTTAAGCTACCTGAGATCAAAGGAGATATTGTATTTAAGGATGTTCACTTCAGTTACAAGGACCAGCTTATTATAAATGGATTAAATTTACACATCCGTGCTGGTGAAAAGATAGCTATTGTAGGGGCAAGCGGCAGCGGCAAGTCGACCTTACTCAAGCTCATACCCCGCTTTTATGACCCTATCCAGGGAAGCATTGAGCTGGATGGGGTTCCGATCGCGCGCCTGTCCTTCAGCCAGCTTCGTGATAGCATGGGATATGTGTTTCAGGATACCTATTTGTTTGGAAAATCGATTAGAGAAAACATCAGGTTCGGAAATCCGGATGCGACGGAAGAAGAAATTATTGACGCCGCTAAGGCAGCGCATGCGTATGATTTTATTTTAAAACTGCCGGAGGGGCTGGATACGCTTGTCGGCGAAAGAGGAGTAAAGCTTTCCGGAGGGCAGCGTCAACGGCTATCTATTTCCAGAATGTTTATTAAAAAACCGTCGGTGATTTTGCTTGATGAGGCGACTTCGGCTCTGGATAACATTAGTGAGAAGGAAGTACAGCTAGCCCTCGACCATTTAATGCAAGGTCGAACGACTATCGTGGTCGCACATCGCCTGACGACAATCCGCAACGCAGATCGCATTATCGTGTTGGAGGCAGGGGAAGTTGTGGAATCCGGCACTTATGATGAACTGATTGACCAACGAGGGGCATTGTATGAGTTGGCTAATGGTAAGGTGCTTGCATAGGAATGGGGGCTTATAGATGAAAAGCAATGCATGGATATTGGAACTGCTCAAAAAACATAAATGGTTATTGCTGCTGGCGCTGGGGCTGGTGGGCATTCAAAGCGCTTTGGGTGTTCTCATTACCGGTTTTCAGAAGTATATTATTGACGATATTTTCATTCTAGGCGAATATGACAAGCTTGTGCCTTTATTGCTGCTGTTCGGAGCAGTGGTGCTTGGATATTCGTTATTATTTACCATAGCTCCATACATGTCCAAAAAAAATGAGTCGAGAATTTTTGAATCGCTGAATGAGTCGTTAATGTCGGCCCTTCAGCGACTCCCGATGTCTAAAATTCAAGGTGAACGAACCGCCCAATATGTACAGCTCTTTACATCCGATATCAAGAAAGCGTCCACGCTTCTGGGCGTCGAACTGTTTACCGGTTTTCAACTTCTTACGACCATTGTAATACTAAGCGTTGTCATTGGCATCATGAATCCGCTTCTTCTGGTTTTTGTATTTGTCATTAGCGCAGCCTATGTTTTAGTCGGTCGTTATTACTTGCCCAAGCTCCGCGTGGCCTCAGGAGAGGTTCAAGAAAATAGGACCAATTTGACGGTCATGATGGAGGAGGGAATTTCCTCCACGAGAGAAGTGATTGCTTTTAATCGTTTATCCTGGGAGCGAAAACAATATCAGCAATTATATGAGCGCTTTTTTAGTAAAGCAATGAAAGAAGAGAAGTTGTACAACAGAAAGGTTGGCTTTACCAGTCCTCTGAAGTGGGGAGTGAAATTAGCCGTCTTTAGTTATGGAGGATACCTGCTTATGCAAGGCGATATTACAGTCGGAATGTTTGTTGTACTGTATCAATTTTCGGATCTCTTAATTGATGAAATCAATTTGTTTTCCAATTTCCTGGCAACAACATCGATTAATATGGCTTATCTGGATCGGATCAAGCGTATACATGATGAACCGAAAATAAAGGAAGGTACTGAGAGTTTATCGGGTCCTATCGACAACGTTCATTTCGAAAACGTAACGTTTGCTTATAGCGAGGCGTCAAATCATGTCTTATCCCAGCTCACTCTTGATTTGCCGATGAACAAGAAAATTGCTTTTGTTGGCCCTAGCGGCGGCGGCAAGTCTACGATGAGCCAGTTATTGATTCGTTTCTTTGAACCTACGCACGGCGCGATCTATGTAAATCATCAATTACTCGATGCCGTTAAGAGGGAGGAATGGTCCTCGCGTGTTTCTATTGTATTCCAAGATCCTTATTTACTGCCTGATACCATTCGTAATAATATAACCTTGGGACGAGAGCATGTCAGTGAGGAACAAGTCAGGAAGATGTGTGAAATGGCAAGGATAGACACGGTAATCGAACAATTGTCAGACGGTTATGAGACGATAATCGGCGAACGTGGCGTAACCCTGTCGGGCGGTCAACGTCAACGGCTTGCGATTGCCCGCGCACTGTTGGATAATCCGGAAATTCTAATTTTTGATGAGGCCACATCCTCTCTGGATATGGAGACTGAAAGAGTGGTCCAGCAAGGAATCGACGAATATCGTAATGGTAAAACGACGATTGTAATTGCCCATCGCTTGTCTACAATTCAGAATGCAGACCTTATTTATGTATTGGATAAAGGTCGAATCGCCAGTTTCGGGACACATGAAGAGTTGCTAGAGAAATGCAATGTTTACTATGAATTGTATACAGCTCAGGATAAAACGGGGCTTGATCCAGTAGAAATGTCTGCAGTAAGTTCTTAAACCTGTCATTTAAGTAGATGCAGGATGGATATAAACGATCGTCACTGAGGAGGGCAAGAGTCATATGGATATTTTTTCGAATGTACTGTTTTATAATTATATGAGTTGCAGGAAGTCGCAAATTTTAAGAGGGTTGGATCGCAGATTTCCGCTGTATCTATTGTTTAGCCAGGTTTATGAAGAATCGGCTGATGTATACGAACAAATCATGGTGAACGGAAAAAATGGTTGGGGATACCCTTGGGATATCCATATCAATCATCCTTTGCTAGGCATTAAGGAAGAGGTTCGTTCGTATTCAGATTTTCCGTCGGCTAAATCGGATATTTTAGAAATAATGAATGATGGTAGAGAAGTTTATATTTGGACAAGAAATCGTTATATCTCGCATATGGAAGTGAATCAAGCCGATCCTCACGGAATTCATTCTTTAACCTTGATGGAATACTCAGACAACAAGTTCACCATTATGGATTATCCATTCCAGCGGGAATATGAGACTGAAGTTCTGGAACAAGCGTTCAACGATGTACCGGAAGATAAAAGGATAGTCACTGCTTATCAGATGACCACATTTGATATTTCAAAAGAAACGAAGCATGAAATCAATAGGGAGTTTCAACAGCGTATCCTAAACAGTAATGATGATTTTTCTATGTATGATCGCCTGATTCATGAGTTGGAGCTAAAGGGGGTCAACAAGTTCATCCAGCAATCGATGCATGTTTTCGGTGTGATTTCACTATCCCGGTTGCTTACCGCTATCTTTATGGAGGCAAATGGTTATTCCGAAGGAGCTGTGTATGCGGCGCAACAAGCGGCAAAAGCAGCGGAAAGCATGAAAAATAATTTTTTGAAATTAAATATGAAGCCGTCAAGATTAAAGGCCGACGAATTATCTGAGAAATTCGAGCAAATCAAGCAAATTGACAGAAGCTTCTTGCAACTTATTCAGCATGAGATTAAAACGGGCGAACGAAAAAATATTGAAGCGAAACCGCTAGCCATGCCCGAGAAATTGAAGATTTTGCAAACAACCGATTCGAGCGCATGGATCTCCTGGGAGGATTCTCAATCTGAGCGGGAAGCCATTGAATATGAAATCAGGTTAAATGACGTTCTGTTGGATTGCTGCATCTCCAAAGATTATATTGTAGGTAATCTGCAAGAGTCCACTGCATACACGATTGGTGTTCGGGCTAAAAATCGGTTCGGGAATTATAGCCAAGAGGCAAAGCTGAATATGGCAACTGAGAGCTTAAGCCGTTATGGCATATTATCCAATTTCAAACCGGTTTTTGTTTCATCGGCAGAAAATGAGGATTTGATTGGGCGGCGGATAGTCGATAACAATTCGGATACCCGTTGGAGCAGTGAATACAGCGATCAGCAGTGGGCGTATGTTGATTTGGGCAGTTCAAAGGATATTACACGAATTCGGCTTCATTGGGAAGGAGCCTATGCCAAGGAATACGAAATTATGCTATCTAAAGATTTGGAGAATTGGAAGCTAATTGAAAAAGTGAATGACGGTCAGCCGGGTATATTTGAGTTGAAGCAACTGACGGAAAAAGCTCGGTATGTAAAAATAAATTGTTTGAAAAGGGCTAATATCTACGGATATTCCCTATGGGAACTATCAGTATTCAATGATAAACCAGCAGCCATTCCATCATAAATCGAATATCAAATCTTTTTGTCCCGAATTACTCCGATTAGTGAGTAGTTCGGGCTTTGTTTTATAGGATGGCGAACACTGGTCGGACTATAAGCGAAAAGCTAAACTTATACATGTTGCAATAAAAAGGATATGGAGGGGCATATCTATCCGTATATGATCGATAAGGGGGCTCTCGGCTCGAATCCTCATATTTGCTTTGAAGCACAAAAATTTCGAAGTGGCAGTGTGGGGGAATGCTGATGGTGTTGGTTACGAAGTACAGATTCAAAACACTGGAGCGGAATCTGGGGCAGCAGATCGAGCAGTTGGGGTTGTGGCCCGTTATTCAGACGGAAACCGTAGCGAAGTCCGATTCAGCGATGAGGTCAGTGGTTTCAAAAATCATTCTTTTTAATAGTATTACAATTTGGTAATATTGCTAATATAATCCTCAGATGTGGCCGATTGGGTAACTAGTCTCAAAATTGCATTCGGAATATAGCTCTTTAATGAAAAGAGGCTGAAATGATAAAGAATTTAGTAGCTGTAGATATATCCTCCTCATATTCTGTTGAATTTTTAGATTATGGATTACTAGGGCCTGTATGCAAACTGTGACCCCATAATTTGGGTAAATAATAAGTATGATGAGACGAT